>JBBQVY010000370.1:0-3699 GCA_038211085.1 Chitinophagales bacterium
AAATTATTTTCCATGGCCATCTCCTGCAGGCGTAAATTTTTCTTGCCTGTTATCGGGAACCATGCACCTGCTTTTACCGTTTGATCGTTGGCTATAATTACGCATTGTCTTCCACTTACATAACCCAGACCACCAACGGTGCCACCTGCAGGGCATCCACCTTGTTCAGCATACATTTCGTAGCCGGCAAAGGCTCCAATCTCAATAAAAATGCTATCAGTATCTACCAGGTAATTAATGCGTTCGCGGGGGGTGAGTTTATTTTTTTCTTTTTGCTTCGCGATGGCTTTATGTCCACCGCCGAGTTTAATTTTTTCAAGGTGCTGATCCATGTGGCTGAGTGCCTGTTTCATGGCATCTTCATTCTTATTAAACTCGATATTCATAATTCAATCGTTGGTCAAAAACAAAGATAGGGTAGATGCAATGGCTTGTTTAAGTGAGTATTCTACTTTGAAGATTTCTTTTAAGAATTAGTTTGTTTTGTTTTGTTTCTTTTTTTTTAAAGATTACTTTCAAAAATATTTCTTTCGCCACACCCTCCAGCCAATAGCTATTTAAACCCCTACATGATCGTTCTACCTATGTTCTTTCTAAAGATATGTGCAGGTATTTCAGCATTGGTTACATCGTTCTAAAAGTTCAGGTTTCTATAAAATAGTTTTTAATTTAAGTGGACATAAAAAACAGAAAACATAACTAACTAAAATATTACAAATGAGAAAGTTGTTTACACTTACCTGCTTGCCTGCCTGCATAACTTTGTTGCTTATGCAAAAATATGGCGGGTGAATAATAACATAGAAATTACAGCCGACTTCACCAATTTGCAGGCGGCACATGATGGCGCTGCAAGTGGTGATACCATTTACCTGGAAAGTTCGCCTACCAGCTATGGTGGATTAACAAGCAGTAAAAAACTAACCGTTATTGGTACCGGCTATTTTTTGGATGTGAACCCGGTTTGCAGGCGTTCACCTTGCCATCAGTAGTTGGTGCAATTACCTTAAGCGCAGGATCCTCCGGTTCAACCTACGAGGGTCTTTATTTTAATGGAACTGCTTTAAATATTTATGTAAGTGATGTAGTGGTAAGAAGAAATTATTTCGGAAGTTTTAACGGTAATGATCCAATATATTCCAATGGTACCGTAGGATTGTATGCCGCTATTAGTAACGTGATAATTACGCAAAACTTTGCGGTTATCATAAGTAATAATAGTCCCTGTACAGGGATTTTGATCACAAATAATTTTTTGTCGTTTCATAGTTATTATGGAGAGGGCACGAATCAAAATTGTGTACAGCTACATACAAGTACAGTTGCCATCATCAAAAACAATATTATACGTAGAGGCACATTGTTAGCTTACAACAGTAACATAACTAACAACATTATTTATAATGGCTTTTACGGCGGTTCAGGCAACCTGCTTTCAAATAACATTGGAAACGCTGCACAATTTGGAACAGCTGATGGCAACCAGTCAAATGTAGACATGGCAACCGTTTTTGTAAGTACCGGTTCGTACGACAATTACTTTAAACTTAAAACGGGTTCACCAGCCATAGGGGCGGGTTATGGCAGCACCGCACAAACCCCCGTAGATGCAGGCATGTTTGGCGGCACCACTCCCTATGTTCTCTCTGGTATACCGGCCATTCCTTCCATTTATTATTTTAAAAACCAGCCAGTAGGCAGTAACAGCGATCCGATTGATGTCCAGGTAAAAGTGAGATCAAATAACTAATACTTGTTTTTGTTTTCATTGTAAACTGGATTCGAAAAACTGCTGTACTGTTTATGAATTATCATATGCCCTTTCGCTTGTACTTGCTCCTGACGGGGATGCTGCTCTGTTTTGGAGCCTCTACGTTACGGGCTCAAAACGTAAGCAAACTTGAGTATTTTATAGATGTGGATCCCGGTTTTGGCTCAGGTATTAATGTAACAGTTACGCCTGATACTGTTGTTGCCACCAGCTTTCAATTTAATGTTACAGCGCTAACGCAAGGCTTTCATAATTTATATTTTAGAAGTTTCGTTAATCCTTACCAGGTTATAGCAGATGGTAAAACCATTACTAAAGGTGGATGGTCACTTTCGTCGGTCCGCACATTTTATAAGGAAGTATTGGTCGCTCAAAATGGTGCCCTTCCTAATGTAACAGCAGGAGAGTTTTATGTAGATGAAGACCCCGGTTTTGGTAAGGCAACCAACATACCTGTTACAGCAGGTACAGATATTACAAATGCAGGTTTTACGTTTGAAGTAACCGGCCTCGCTGTTGGTTTTCACAACTTATATGTTCGCTTTAAAGATGTAGGCGGAAAGTGGAGTTCTTCTCACGTAAGAAATTTTTATAAGGAAGAAGTGGTGATTGGCAATGGCGCAACTTCAAATATTACAGCAGGCGAATTTTTCATGGATGCTGATCCCGGTTTTGGTAAGGGGAATGCCATATCTGTAGCACCCGGCGCTACCGCATCAACCAACTTTACCATTGACATTACCTCTTTAACTGCTGGCTTTCACAACCTTCATATGCGGTTTAAAGATGCTACCGGTAAATGGAGCCTTGCGAGTATTCGTAATTTTTATAAAGAACAAATTTTATCGGGTAATACCACAGTTGCCAACATTACTAAAGGAGAATATTTTATTGATAGCGATCCGGGTTATGGACAGGGTATTAATATTCCATTTTCGGCATTCTGGTAATTTGAACGATTTGAATTTTACGTTTGATGTTACCAGCCTGCCAACGGGTTTTCATAACTTATTTCTCAGGTTTAAAAATGTAAATGGTGCGTGGAGCAGTGTGCATACCCGTACGCTCTACAAAGAAAATCTTGGTACAGTCGGGAGCACCATTCCCAACATTACCTCTGGCGAATATTTTATTGATGCCGACCCCAGCTATGGTAAAGGCACCAACATAAATATTACGCAGGATATTGATTTAAATAACCTGGCTTTTATAACAGACGTTACGAGTTTGAGCACTGGATTTCATAACATTGCAACACGATTTAAAAATGCCAATGGCAGATGGAGCCAAACTAATATCCGCAGTTTTTATAAAGAAGCAATTAGTAGTGCAGCTCCCAAACCCGACATTGTAAAAGTTGAATATTACATTGATACTGATCCGGGATTCGGTAAGGGGATCAATGTTGGGTTTACCCCCACTAAAGATGTTACCAATCTCAATTTCCCGGTTGACATGTCTGTTGTGTCCATAGGAAATCATAAACTGTACCTGCGAGCCCTGGATGCGCTTGGTAAGTGGTCACTAATAAGTATTGGAATTTTTTCTGTTGAACCACCTTCTGCTTTGTATATCACAGTTGGCAATCTTGCTCAAAAAGTATGTGCAGGCGGTGCCTTCAAAATTCCTTTTTCTGTCAATACCCTTTATGGCTCCAACAATATTTTTACAGCCCAATTATCCGATGGTAATGGCAGCTTTACCAACCCGGTTAATATAGGTTCTATTGCCGGTAATCATAACGATACGCTTAGTGCTGCATTTGCCGACCTTTCGTTTACTGTGTTAAAGGCTGTTGCCACTATGGTTTTTAGCAACATAAACCAGGTTTACAGCGGGGCTTCAAAAACTGTAACTATCGTAACGTCACCGGGCAGTTTGCCTTTAGTAGTTACTTACAATTTAAGTGCTGCCGCACCAGTAAATGC
>JBBQVY010000371.1:0-3692 GCA_038211085.1 Chitinophagales bacterium
AATTCAACGAAGTAAATAAGAAGCTCGCTGAGCAATACAAAGTCCAATACATCGACTTAAACCTTGAGCATTCAACTTTAGTATTAGAGGGTTCATTATTGGCTGAGGACGGTTTGCATTATTCAGCAATAGAACATGCAAGATGGGCAGCGTTGATAGTAGAAAGATTACAACAGTTGATGTAAGCTGTAGCTATCCTGATCTTAAAAAAAGTTCTCATCTTTATGAAGGTAATGCTTCATTTCCGTTGCATATTGTGCCGCCACTTTACCTGCTTGCTCAGCAAAGTCTTCATGCTTACCGGCAAAAATAATAGCACGGCTGGCATTAACTAACAACCCTGCGTCTTTATTCAAACCATATTTTGATACCTCTTCCAGGCTGCCACCCTGGGCACCTACGCCCGGTACCAGCAAAAAATGTTCGGGAATAATAGATCTTATATGTTCTAGTTCTGTAGCCTTAGTTGCACCTGTTACAAACATAAGATTATTGGTGGTACCCCACCCTGCAACCGTTTCCAGCACCTGTTCATACAATGCTTTTTTGTTAGCACCCGCAAGCAATAATTGTTCAAAATCTTGGCTTCCTTTATTTGAAGTTATGCCCAATACAATCGTCCATTTGTCAGTGTATTCAAGAAAAGGACGAATGCTGTCTTCTCCCATGTAGGGCGCTACGGTAACTGCATCAAAGGGATATACTTCAAAAAATGTTTTTGCATATTGATGCGATGTATTTCCAATATCTCCCCTCTTGGCATCGGCAATTTTAAAGTGTGTACCAGGTATGTAATCCAGGGTTTGTTCCAATGCCTCCCAACCTTTTATACCCTGGGCTTCGTAAAAAGCAGTGTTCAGTTTATAGCTTACACAATAATCTTTTGTGGCGTCTATAATGGCTTTATTAAATTCAAAGACAGCATTCGGTTTACCTTTTAAATGTGCAGGCAACAACTCAATGTCAGTATCAAGACCTACGCACAGGTAACTACCTTTTTGATGTATATTTTCTATTAGCTCGCTTCGTTTCATACAATAAATCTAAAAATTCAAATCAGGGTAATCTGTGATAATACCATCAACACCCATATTTTTTAAGGTATCGAATTTGACTGCATCATTAACCGTCCATGGTATAACCTTTATGCCCTTATTGTGACAGGCTTTAACCAATTCAGGATTTACCAATTCATTAGCGGGACTATAAATAGTTGGTGTAAAACCCAACTCTTCAAGTTGTGCCGAGAGAACCCGCTTATCAAACATTTCAATTAATAACGCAGTTTTTATAGAAGGATATTTTTGATGCAAATATTGGAGAGTTCGCGGGTCAAATGATTGAATGATGATCCGCTCATCGATGTTCTTATTTTCAATAACACCCATCAGTAAATCAACAAATTCTGTAGGTGCCGGGTGGTACACATTGTCAGTGGAAGGTTTGGTTTTGGTTTCGATATTATAAAAAGGTAATCGCAAATTTTTAGACTTGCAATATGCTTCTACACTATCAATAACAGCGGATAACAACGGCTTGGTAGCCCTCATTTTTTGTTGCCGGCTAAATTTGGGATGTGGCTTGAGTCCTACATCATAGGTTTGCGTTTCAGCATAGGTCATCCCATAAATATTCAGACTTTTCTCTTCAGCTTCGGTTACATATGTACCAATAGGTTTGGTGGTTATTTCATGGTTAAAGAACGGCTCATGACTTAATATCACTCGTTTGTCTTTTGTAATAACGGCGTCCATTTCAAGAGTGGTAACTCCCAGGTCTATAGCTTTTATCATTGCGGGGATGGTGTTTTCTGGCATCAAACCCCTGCTACCGCGATGGCCCTGCAAATCGAAAGGTTTAGCAAGGGTGTTCATTTTTGGCGAACAGGAATTGAACGATAAAAACACTATGAAACTAATTAGAAAAGGAATAATTTTTTTATCAGCCATTATTAAAATTTGCTTTTTAAGTACTTACCTTTTTTTGAACCACTAAGCAACAAAGGCACAAAGTGGCACAAAGTTTTTTGAACCACAGCGGCACAACGGCACAGAGATACACAACGATTTTTTGGTCTTCAGTCAAATGTCAAACAACATCACCCGACCAAAACCTTGTCTAAATTGCCACGAATGCACGAATGAATTTAACAACCAACAACAAGCAGTTACCAACGTACAAGTTGAACCACAGCGGCACAACGGCACAGAGAAACACGGCGATATTTCTGTCAACTGTCATCTGACAACCAACATCTCTTTTGTCAATCTACCAACTTCCCAATCCCCAACCTTCTTTCTGTCATCCGTCAACTGTCATCCATCAACTTCTTCAAACCCACCTATCCTACATTCTCGACAACCTCTGCCACACTCTCCACATTCATATTAGCATTCCGCATCGAAATGCTTCTTGCAGCAGCACCGGCAAAGTCAAAAAAAGCCTTCTTCGTTATTGCATCATCACTCATCATAATGGGTATGCCAATGTCGCCACCCTCCCTTATGCTTTGCACCAATGGTATCTGGCCAAGAAATGGAATGTCATATTCATCTGCCAGGCGTTTGCCTCCGTTCTTACCAAAAATATAATATTTGTTATCAGGCAATTCGGCAGGCGTAAAATAACTCATGTTCTCTACCACCCCAATGATGGGTACTTTAATTTGAGCTTGTCCAAACATGGCAATTGCCTTCTTCGCATCGGCCAACGCAACATCCTGCGGAGTGGTAACCACAATTACACCTGTAACAGGTACCAATTGCACCAATGTTAAATGAATATCGCCGGTGCCGGGTGGCATATCAATAATCAAGTAGTCCAATTCTTCCCACAACACCTCGGTTACAAACTGCCTGATGGCACTGCTTGCCATAGGCCCGCGCCAAACCACCGCATTCTTTTCATCAACCAGCAAACCAATGCTTAGCAGCTTTATACCATATTGTTCTAATGGTACAATCATGCCTTTACCATTTACTTCTTTCATCATGGGCCGCTCACCACGAACGCCAAACATAATCGGAACACTGGGTCCATAAATATCAGCATCAAGCAATCCAACCTTTGCACCCCCCTGCATTAGCGACATAGCAAGGTTAGCCGCCACGGTACTTTTGCCTACGCCCCCTTTACCACTTACAACAGCTATAATATTTTTTACATTAGGTAAAATGCTTTTATTGTCGTCACGTTTGGTTGTAGTGTTCGATGTAAAGTTTACCACCACCGTTGCATCCTTATTCACCAAAATTTTTACAGCATTAATGCAGGCATTTTTTATCATGTCCTTAAGAGGGCAGGCCGGTGTTGTAAGTACCACGGTAAACGATACATAATTACCTTCAATCTTAATATCTTTTACCATGTTTAAAGTAACCAGGTCTTTACCCAAATCCGGTTCCTGCACATTGCCTAACGCTTTTAAAATATCATCCGTCGTCATCAACTTAGTTTTAATTATACAAATTTTTGCCTGGCAAAGTTAACGCAGCACAGCCCTCTAAATGCCGGTAACAAATACTTTTCAGAATTTAAGGTCACATTGCATTCTCTATAAAATGGGCTAATAATCCCATTGGATTCTAAACAGGTTGTTAAGACATTTTATTTAGTAGCGGGCATTAGTATATTTGAGAATCAGCCGTTGCAATCCGTGGATTGTTTTCATTTTTCTTCAGTGAAAGAAAAAA
>JBBQVY010000372.1:0-3683 GCA_038211085.1 Chitinophagales bacterium
GTTGGGAGTACCGGCTCACACCATCTCCACTTCAAAAATGGATGTTGAACCCAACTACCACAAAGCCAGCGACGAAATTGGTACCCTTGACATGGAGAACATGACTGAGATTATTAAGGCCATTGCCAAAAGCGCTACTTCAATTGTAAATGGAAAGGATGCGCCAAGCAGGGTAAAGGTTGAAGAATTAAGCAGGTAAGAATAAGCCGGTTCATTTTGTCATTTTCACTTTCCTTCATTACTTCCTATCTGGTAATCTAAACATACATTCGTTCCAATATAAAACGCTTTGAAGTGCATTTTAAAGGGTTTTTAAACACAAAGTGCCCTCCATTTGAGAATTTTCGAACCAATACAAGTCGGATTTACAATGCTCTACAACCTGAAAGCTCTATCATGTTGCAACCTAATCTCCATAGGAGCTTCCTGTTTATAGAACTGGTATGGCTGCTCCGTAGGAGCTTCCTGTGCTTGGGAGACGCCTACGGAGTCCTGCATTAATTATTCTTGTTGATGTTACTTTAAACAGGGTGCACGTATGGAGCAAATACCTTAAGTCAACGACATTGATAAAAAGTCATTAATTTATCCTTTGCGAAGTATAGTTAATTGCTTTACGTAATGGAAACCTGAACCTGGTTGTAGAAATCAAACAGAAGCACTCATTAGGGAGAAAACGGCCACCAATGCATTACAGATTTCATTAAACCCGTCAGGCTTGGTTATAAAATATAGCGCACCTAATTGTTTCATTTCTTCCTTGTCTTTCGCACCCGAGGACGTGGTATAGATAACGACCGGTATATGGCTAAACCTTTCGATCTTTTTTATTTCAATCAAAAATTGTTTGCCATTTAGCCGGGGCATGTTTAAATCTAAAAAAATAAAATCAGGTACTGGAATTACATCCTCAGCCAATTTTTGCAGCCCTTCCTCGCCGTTAATTGCAGTAAAGCACTGTCCCCCCTTATCAATACTAAGCAAGGCTTCCATAAGAAGATCCCTGTCTTCAGCATCATCATCAACTATATAGTACTTATTGGAATTCATGGAGTATTGAAGTTACTGAAATTGTTAGCCTTATATCGAATGAAACTATACTTAATAAAATAGAAAGCCACTTTAAATTGTTAGTTTCATCTTATGTAACAGGTGCAAGGTTCAAATTAAAGATATATAGTTGTTTATTATCTTTTACCTTTTGCTGATTGCATTAACAAACACCTTTGGTTTATGGCGCAAACTTCTGAAAATAACACGGGCAAAACTTCCGGCAAATCCTTTCCTGTTGTTGGTATTGGCGCATCGGCGGGTGGACTTGATGCTTATAAACGTTTTATAAAAGCCATTCCTGAAAAATCAGGAATGGCTTTTATACTGGTGCAACATTTAGACCCAGCACACGAAAGCATGTTGCCTGAAATTCTTGCTAAACAAACCGTGATACCGGTTCATGAAATTACAGACAACATACTCCTGGAAGCCGACAATATATACATCCTTCCATCAAACAAACTGCTTCTTGCAACCGATGGCGTTCTTAAACTCAGTCCCCGCCCACCAAAAGAAGCGATAAGCCGACCCATTGACTATTTTTTCAATTCCTTAGCCGAGGTTCACGAAAACCAATCCGTTGGCATCGTGCTTTCCGGTACGGGCACAGATGGAACCCTGGGGCTTAAAGCAATTAAGGAGGCCGGAGGTATTACGTTTGCGCAAGACCAACAATCGGCCGCTTATGATGGTATGCCCCAAAGTGCCATTGATGCAGGCGTGGTAGATTTTATTTTCTGCCCCGAAGAAATGCCAACGGAGTTAATTCAAATGAATTTGCCGAAGCATATTGAGGAAGTGGAACTGACTGAAACCATGTCAATACCTCCAAAAGACGAAGAAATATTTAATCAAATCCTTTCCCTGCTTCGCATTAACAGGCAGGTGGATTTTAGTTATTACAAAAAAAATACACTAAGGCGGCGAATTGCCAGGAGAATTGCCATCAACAAGTTGGCAGACCTTGGTGCCTACCTCATTTATTTAAAAGATAACAAAGCTGAATTAGACTTGCTGTTTCACGATGTGCTTATTCCGGTTACCGCTTTTTTTAGAGACACGGCCACTTTTGATGCCCTTAGCAACAAAGTGTTTCCTGAAATTATAAAAGGCAAAGGAAGCAACGAACTTTTACGGATTTGGGTAACTGCCTGCTCCACCGGCGAAGAAGCGTATTCCATTGCCATCAGTCTTTGCGAGTTTTTGGGAGATAATCCCCTGGGTATAAAAATACAGTTGTTTGCCACGGACATTTCTGAAAAGGCCATCGTTTCGGCAAGGCGGGGCATTTATACAAAAGCCCAGTTAGAAGGTGTTTCTGACATTCGCCTGAAACAATTTTTTACAAAACTGGATGGCCATTACCAGGTGCAAAAAAATGTGAGGGATATGATTGTATTTGCGGGCCATAATATGCTTAAAGACCCGCCATTTGCAAAAATGGATTTGATTAGCTGCCGCAATGTGCTGATTTACATGGAACCCTTTTTACAAAAAAAGGCCCTGGCTACTTTTCATTATTCGTTAAATGAAAAAGGTTTTTTGGTGCTTGGAAAATCAGAAACAACGGGTGGCCAGGCCGACCTGTTTAAAACCATCGACAAGATGGAAAAAATTTATTCAAAAAAAGAGGTGGCCGGCAGGTTTGTACAACCGGCTGCCGAACGCAAAAGGCCAGAGCTTAAAGAAGCAGTAAAACCTACGTGGAAAGTGGAAGATGTAAAGCTTGATTTTCAAAAAACGGCCGACCAAATACTGCTACAGGAATTTACACCTGCCGGCGTGGTGATTAATGAGCAGTTGGACATTGTTCATTTTCGGGGCGACACCGGCGACTATCTTATGCCTTCGCCCGGCAAGCCAAACCTCAACCTGATAAAAATGGCCCGGGAGGGCCTGGGTTTTGAATTGCGGAGCGTAATACATAAGGCAACAACAACCAATAGCCCCGCCATTAAAGAAGGTGTGCCCATGCAATCCAACGGAGTTGACAGACTGGTTAACATTAAAGTGATACCGTTACCGAAAAGCATTGACCCTTTTTATTTAGTGCTTTTCCAGGAAAGTGTGGTGTTGGAAACAAAAAAGCTCAGGCAGGTAACGGGTAGGGAAAAGAACGATGTAAAAGACATGCGGATAGTGCAACTGGAAACCGAACTTGCACAGGCGAGAGAAGATATGAGGGCTATAACCGAAGAGCAGGAAGCCTCTAATGAGGAATTACAATCCGCTAACGAAGAGCTTCTTTCGGGAAGCGAAGAACTACAAAGCCTCAATGAAGAATTGGAAACCACGAAGGAAGAACTTCAATCAGGCAATGAGGAATTAACCATTGTAAACCAGGAACTGTTTGAGCGGAATGAAATAATAACCGATGCCCGCAAGTATTCCGACGCCATAATTGCATCCTTACATGAACCCCTGCTTGTTTTGAATAGAGACCTGGGTATAAGAACCGCAAACAATTCATTCTACAACACATTTAAGGTAGAGCAGAAAGACACAGAAGGGAAATTGCTTTTTGAGTTAGGAAATAACCAATGGGATATCCCGGCGCTGCGCACCTTACTGCTAAGTATTCTTCCCGGCAAAAAAGAAGTGTATGATTATGAAGTGACACACATTTTTCC
>JBBQVY010000373.1:0-3681 GCA_038211085.1 Chitinophagales bacterium
TATAATTATCTCCCTTCATCCAGGTCCATAAGTTAGTGTCAGGGTCGTATTTCCAGAGGTCATTTAAATATCCTACACTTGAGCCATCAGCAGCATAACCAAGGCCACCAAACAGCCACATGTTGCCATTCCTGTCCGTCCAGGTTACAGCATTATTTCTTGCTCCCGGCTTGTTAGCAGCCGCGGCTATTCCCTGTGTGCCATATACACCTGTAGCATTTGCAGTAGTATCTCCTTTCATCCAGGCCCATTGGCTGTTCTGATCTATTTGAGCCGTTACAATAAAAGAGGTCAATAAAAAAAACGAGGTAAAAAATGTTTTCATATTGTATGTATAAACGTGAGTGCTTGCTTAAAGCAGTGTGGTATGCATTCATGCACAAACCATCGTCTTAACCACTCATTTTTAAATTTGAAAGGCTATGAGTGCTTAGCAATTATGCAGTATTTAAAAAGCATAAAAGCCAGGTCTTTAGGTAGAAAAAGGAATTACCTGAAATTTGATGTTTTTTAAAATAAGCTGGTGGAAAATGTTCTAAACATATCATATACTGTTCCTAAATGACGGAGGTGTGTTCTAAAAGTAAATTTGCCTGTTCCATATTTTGGCTCCAGGTAAAACGTAGCACCTATTTTATTTTTTATGAGCCAGGCATTTGGCTACTAATGAGTCATCGTTGCGTCGCACAGTTTAAAAGCAGTTTTTCATAGCAGCGTGACAGTTCACCCTGAGCCTGTCGAAGGGACTCATATACCATTAGTTATTTATTCAGCTCAATGGACAAGATTAGATTGGTTCAGTTTACAACGCCCAATGTTTAATAGCAATTACTTCCGGTTGCATTTTTTTTAGCTTTTAAATGTTTTAAACAAGATGTAAACGTTACATTTCAATATCAAATGCTAAAACCTGAAGATGCACCTGTGTAACAATTCTTTCTTGCGTTATCTGGTTATAGTATGTTGCCTGTTATTCATCCTGTCTTACCAGTCCTTCCCGCAAAACAATGCACTCAATTCTACAATAAATAAAGACCTCCTTTATTTACAAAATGAAGTACTTGGTAGGGAATTAATCCTTAACACTTCGGCTTGTAACAGTATTGCTGCTTTGCTTTTTGAAGAAGCATTAAAAAATGCGTTGGTGTATGATAAGACCGGAGGCGGAAAATGCTGTAAAAAAATACTGGAGAAGCTTACAACGGAGTTGCATTTATCCCCGCTGGAAAACTGCCATTTGCAAATAGCATGGGCAGCATATTTTACTGCCCATCAAAACTACGACTCGGCAAAGTTGTATGCTTCAATTGCCAATCAAAAGGCCGGAGAGCAACACTGGCGAGAGGAAAAATCCGAGGCGTTGTTGATATTATCCCGGGGTGCATTACGACAAAGAAATATTTCTGCTGCCTATGCCTGGGCCGATTCGGCTTTGGTTATATCGAGGCAAAACAAAAACGAAGTTTTAGAAGGGAAAATTTTATTTCAGCTTGCCTTATGTGCACGCAGGCATTTTACTGCGATTGCAAAAAGGTCGATCCCTTACTTTTCAATGGCCCGGCAAAAAGCAATAGCAACCGGCGATTCACTTACATTGGGCATTATTGATTTATACATAGGCGCAGACAATTTTGAATTGAATAACTGGAACGAAGGATTGCCTTATTTTAAAGAGGGAATAAAATTATCGTTACAATCAGGCGATGTTTACCAAACATACCTTGCCTATATTTTTTTAGGGTATGCATTTCAATTGAGAGAACCTCCACGGCAGGCGCTATCACTTTTTATTAAGGCTTTGCATTTGGCGCAAGTTCAACAGGAGCCGTACGAAATACAGCATTGCTACGACGACATAGCAAGGTGTTACGAGGCATTACATTTATACGACTCCGCACTGGTTTATGCAAACCTGTCGGGGAATGTAGCAGGCGTTGATTCTTTCTGGGCAAATACGTGGGACTTAAAAGCCTCCATCTATAATGATAAGGGCAACTACGAGCAAGCTGCGGCCATGTACAAGAAGTCGATTTACTGGTATCGCGAAGATTTTTTATATCGTAACCAGGACCAGCTAAGTGGCTACGAAGCAACACTAAACACAAAAGAAAAAGAGTTGCAGGTAACCCACCAAAAAAAGACTACACAGCAAATGCAATGGATAATTGGCGGTGTAGGAAGCCTTTTGATTTTTTCGGCCTTTGGTTTTTCTGTACAGCGAAAAGCAAGGCGAAAATTGTTTTTACAAAATGATATTATACAAAAACAGCGAAACCAATTGCAGCAGTCGCTTGGCGAAAAAGAAATGTTGCTGAAAGAGATTCATCACCGCGTAAAGAATAATCTATCAGTCATTAGTAGTCTGCTCGAACTGCAATCGAGCGCCATTAGCGACACAACGGCCAAAGCTATTATTGCCGAAGGCCAAAGCCGGGTTTCATCCATAGCACTTATTCACCAGCGATTATACCAGCACGAAAATTTAGCCGCTATTGAGTTGCGGGCTTTTTTGCATGACTTGTTGCGGCAGGTAAGAAGTATTTTTAACACCCCCTGCACAACCCTTCACACTGAAATTAATATGTCAGAAACTTTATTGGATATTGACACAGCTGTGCCGCTTGGTTTAATATTGAACGAGTTGCTTACCAACTCATTTAAGTATGCATTTAATAACAGCAAAGAGGGAGTTATTAAAATTGATATGCAACAGATGGGAGGGGAATACGTTTTAACATACAGCGACAATGGCCCTGGCATTGCCGAGGGCATTGATATAAAGAATACCACAACGCTGGGGTTACGACTTATTCGCCGGTTGAGTAAACAATTGGGTGGAAGTTCAACATACCAATATACAAACGGCAGCACTTTTATTATTCGTTTTAAAGATTCAAGTACAACAAACATGGAAGCATGAATAAAATAAAAATTGGCATAGTAGAAGATGAAGTGATCATTGCAGATCACATGGCTGATATACTGTTAAAGCTTGGATACGATGTGCCCGAACCGGCCGGCACTTACGCCGAAGCCCTTCAAATGTTAGAAGATGAAATGCCCGATCTTATTTTGATAGATATTCAGCTAAAAGGTAAAAAAGATGGTATTGACCTTGCACAAAAAATAAGGGATGAGTATCACACACCGTTCATTTTTGTAACAGCCAACTCCGATACTATCACCGTTGAACGTGCAAAAAAAGTAAATCCTGCAAGCTACCTTTTGAAGCCTTTTACCAGGGATGATCTTTACACGGCAATCGAAATATGCATTCACAATTCATCAGCATCCAAAAGCCAAAATGGTGAAGCCCTTATTCATAATTATATTGTCAACAACGCACTATTTATAAAGGAAGGTCCGCAATTTTTTAAGGTAAAATTTAGCGACATTCTCTACCTCGAAAGCGAACATGTTTACGTAAATGTGCATACCCTCAATAAAACGTTCCTTGTACGAAGTTCCTTACAGGATTACCTGCAACATTTTAGCGATAAAACTTTTTTTCGCATACACCGCAGTTATGCGGTTAACACAGAGCATATTCAAAGTGTACATGCAGAATACGTATCGATTAACGATTTAATGCTTCCGGTTGGAAAAAGTTTTAGGGATCTGTTGTTTAAAAGATTTAACCTGGGCTGAACAATGGGCAATGAATAATGATTAATGAAAAAT
>JBBQVY010000374.1:0-3672 GCA_038211085.1 Chitinophagales bacterium
TGGTGTTTTACCTGTTATGGAATGTTAACCAGTTTTATTCAGTACTTCAAAATAACTGGTTTAGACAGGGCTGGTATTTTACTGCCGGCATTATTGCAGCTATATTGTTTTATGGGTATAGGTTTCGGTTCATTACTACTGCTATTCTTCTTTTTGTCTTTTATTGGTTGATCAACAAATTTTTGGGTCAGACTTCTATAGGCGAGTTTGATGCCTTTTTTGTAAGTGTTCAATTTACCATTTTCGCCATACTCTCAGGTGCAGGCTGGCTTGCAGGCTTCGGGTTTTCAAGGTCAAGGTACTTTACTGTTTTTTGGTCGGTGTTTTTGCTGGCCCTGCAGGTTATAGTAGTCAGCAAGTCGTCCGACATTACCGCTTCAGCAATTATTCTATCGTTTGCCCCCGTGTTGGTGTATGCCTTTTACATTATTTATACGGCGGAACTTATCCGTAACATGAACGAAGATGAAAAGGGCTTCACCTGGTTCATTACTAAACGATTGACTGGCTTTGTTACACTGGCAGGGGTAGTGTTGTTTGTGTTGCTACTAGTTTTTCAAAAAGACTTTAAAGCCCTCGAAACCGATTGGGGCGGCAGTGAAGGAGGCAAAAAAGAAAAAGGCGGCAAAGAGAGCATGACCAAAGAAAAGCGGGATGGTACCATGAGCAACAAAGACCAGATGAAGGTTACGGGCTCATTGTCCAAAGACAAACGCCTGGTATTTGTTGCTAAACTTGACAACTATTTTCCGGATGGCAAAACACCCAACCCATTGTACTTTACTTCGCTCTATTATACAAAGTTTGATACGCTTACGCAAACTTTTGAGACTGATGATAAGATGCCGTCGAACGATTTATTTAAACCAAACCCGGCAAAAATTCCGCTGTTCTTTTCAAAAATTGATAGTTCGGTTATTCGTAATACCAAAGCCACACTTAACCGTAAAGTTGTATCGGCCGATGTATACAAAGTCATACTTTCCCCCGATGAATTTATAGCACCCTCCACCGCTTTTTTTGTACAGCCTGTTCCGGTTGAAAAAGAATACAAGTCGCAGTTTAAAAGTGCCTACCGAACTAAAATGTGGGTGAGCGATTTAAACAGTGCCTATTTTATTTACAACCCGGCCGGTAACCAAATGCTCGAAAAATTTCAGGAGCAGCGCTTTCAACAACTGCGAAAAGCACCCTCTTACAATAACCTGGGCAAAAGCTTTTTGGACTACTACACGTTCATGCCGCGGAATGAAGAATATCAGCGCATAAAGGACCTTGCTTTAAAGGTTACAAAAGACGCTCAAACACCGGTTGATAAGATGGTTGCCATACGCGATTACTTTTTAAGTAAAGATGAGTTTGGGCAGCCAATGTTTAAATACAGCGATAACCCTGGTGTACCCGGCTTACCAAGTGCCAGCAAACTCAATTACTTTTTATTCGAAAATCGCAAAGGGTATTGTGCTTATTATGCAGGTGCCACGCTGTTTATGCTACGCTCGTTAGGCATACCCAGTCGTATAGCTGCGGGTTTTTTAACGGTAGACCGAAGCAACAAAAACCCGGGTTGGTACTGGTTTTATGCCGACCAGGCACATGCATGGGTACAATTGTATTTTCCTGAATATGGGTGGATAGATTTTGACACAACCGTACCTGATGTAAACACACAACAATCTCCCCAGCCCGATGGTACACCACCACTGATGCCCCAAAAAGCTTACCTGGTAGCCGATGGAAAGGCTGTATCAGTTGACACTGATGCTAAGCGTGTAACTATGAAGGTTAAGAAGCTGTTGTACCACGACGAAGATTACGAAACCGAATTACCAAAGGAAATGTTGATGGATGTATCGCTGGCCACAGTAACTAAAGACACCGGCGAAGCAAGGCTTAGCGATGTAAAGCCGGGCACTGATATCGTTTCTGTTAGTTATGCCGAAAGCCTGAAAGAAATGGAGCCATCACCGATTGATACACTCGGTTCCATCATACAAAAATTAAAAAAGCCCGTACCAATTGATGATATAAAAATCATGGAAACGGAGCTGGAGAAAAAGGCACGCAAGCAAAAAACTGCCGTAGAAGCACCACCCTTTAATTGGGTGAAAGCTTTATGGATTGCCTTGGCAATTATTGGGGCATTCATATTATTGCTGTTCTCCCTGCCTTGGCTCACCTGGCAATACTTAAATGGCAAAGCAAAGACGTCCGCAAGTAGCGCTGCAAAAGCTTACAACATATACAATGCAAGCATGTACTACCTTAACCAGTTAGGCTTGCAAAGGCAATTACAAAGTCCGCAGCAATATGCTCTGGATACAGATAAAAAACTTGGTACCCATTTTAATGCGTTCACCAATGTGTATCAACAATTAAAATACAGCAACACACCGCTGAGTACTAACCAACAACAGGCAGTGGCTGATTTTTATGAGCCTTTTAAACAACAGGTTCGTAACAGCATACCTTTTAAAACAAGGTTCACCCGCTTTTTAAATATTTACAATACCCTGCATTACTTTACCAAACCAAAAATTTCTTAAGCATGGAGCAAGACATTCATATAGACCAGGCATTAGCCAACATTCAAAAGCTTATTGACAATATCGAAACGGTTATACGGGGTAAGCGGATGCAAATAAAATTTATACTTACTGCCTTGCTGGCAAAGGGGCATATATTAATGGAAGACAATCCCGGTACCGGCAAAACTGTAATGGCTAAAACGCTGGCGCAAAGCATTGCAGGTCGTACCAACACCGGCGGCGTAAATTTTAAACGTATACAGTTTACTCCTGACCTATTGCCCATGGACCTAATCGGCTCTCATATTTTTGATGACGTACAAAAGGAATTTATTTTTAAAAAAGGACCACTGTTTTGCAATGTATTACTGGCAGATGAAATCAACCGTGCTTCACCAAAAGTGCAGTCTGCATTGCTGGAGTGTATGGCAGAAAACCAGATAACAATTGGTGAAACTACTTACCCGTTGGAGAATTTATTTTTTACGATTGCCACACAAAACCCGGTTGAAATGGAGGGCACTTATCCCCTGCCGGCTGCACAGCTTGACCGCTTTTTTATTAAGATTGTTTTTGGTTATGTTGATGAAGAAACGGAGCTGGATATTTATAACAACTACCTTGGCATTGCCGATAACCTTGCACACGTACACCAGGTATTAAGCATGGAAGAAATACTGTTTTTGCAGGAGGAAACAGAGAAAGTTACCATCCATCCGGAGATTGTAAAAGCAGTAAGAAACATTGTATGGGATACAAGGCGCCATAGCGATATTAGCCTGGGAGCTTCTACGCGTAGCGGTATTACTTTTCTAAAATGCTTGAAAGCATTTGCCCTGGTAAATGGCAGAACATTTGTTACAGAAGATGATGTTCAACAAATTACATCAGCCGTTTTAGACCACCGTTTAATCTATCGTAACCGCGATGCGAAAGCCAAAGCTTTGGCTTCTATTCTTGATAAAGAAATGGACCGGTTGAGTAAGTTGAAGATTGGGTGAGTAAAGGTCATTGGGTCATTAGTCAATGGTCATTGTATGATTGGAAAAGCGGGTAACTATTATGACAGTTTTTAGAGTAAGTCGTAAGTAAGAATTTTTTTGACGGGCTGAATAAAAATGATGGGGCTTTGCTTGCGACGCTC
>JBBQVY010000375.1:0-3650 GCA_038211085.1 Chitinophagales bacterium
AGAACCAGCATACAAACCTTCACTTTCAAGATATAATGTATCGGGGTCAAAATCAACAATATCATCCCAGACCACTGTACCATTTAGAACCATTGCTTTAGAACAAAAAGATTCATTTTGTAGGGAGTGGTAAACAGGATAAGATAAATAGGTGCTAAAATCAAAAATCCGCTCCTCCCCGTTATCGAAGGTTAATAACAACTTATGGGGAGATTGATAAATTACTTTTTTAATTCTTGGGTTCATCATCTGATTATTTTAAAGGTTCTATGGAGAAAACTCTATTACCAGATGCCGCAAGTATCCAGTTAGCCATTAAATCTTCCTGATGTATTTCTATCCATGCTTTGAGTATTTCTACAATCCAGAAATTTACGGTAGTCTCATAAAGCTTTTTTGAGTTTTAGATAGGTTTAAAGACTACCGTAAATTACATCCATCCCACCAAATTATTTTGGCCATTCTTCCTTAATCAATAACTTACCCTCATCAATTTTTAATATGAAAAAACTCTTATTACTGGTTTTTCTCACCTTAACCTCCCGGCTTTTTGCACAGGTAAAGGCCGATGATGTAAACAGCTTTACCCTCACCAATGGAATGAAGATACTGGTACTTGAAGACAACTCTATTCCCAACGCCAACATGTATTTGTTTTACAAAGTTGGCTCACGAAATGAGCATCCTGGCATTACGGGTCTCTCCCATTTTTTTGAGCACATGATGTTTAACGGGGCAAAAAAGTACGGGCCTAAAATGTTTGACCGTACCATGGAATTTAATGGAGGAAGCAACAACGCTTACACCAGCGAAGACGAAACGGTTTACACGGATTGGTTTCCTGCCTCGGCCCTCGAAGTTATTTTTGATTTGGAGGCCGACCGTATTGCCAGTCTTTCCATAGATACACAAATGGTAAACAGCGAAAGAGGCGTGGTACTTAGTGAACGCAGCACCGGGCTGGAGAATTCGCCCTGGCGTTTGTTGTTGCAATCGGTGCAGGCAACCGCCTTCCAGGAAGGGCCATATCACTGGCCGGTTATCGGTTACGAAGAGGATATAAAGAACTGGACAAAAGAAGACCTGGAATTATATTTCAAAACCTATTACGCACCTAACAACTGCGTAGTCGTTATCTCGGGTAATGTAAAGACAGCTGAGGTTAAAAGGTTGGCTGAAAAATATTTTCAACCCATACCTGCACAGCCACGACCTAAACCGGTACATCTTGTAGAAACACCCCAGGAAGGCGAGAGAAGGATTGTGGTAAAAAAACAGGTTCGCAATCCGTACCTCAGCATTGCTTATCATGTGCCTGAAACAAAACATCCTGATTTTTATGCCCTCGACATTTTATCCTCTATACTAACCAGTGGCAAATCCAGCAGGTTGTATGCCTCACTGGTTGACGATAAGCAACTCGCCACATCAGTATTTGCCAGCTTTGGTACGTCTATAGACCCTGGATTGTTTTCAGTAAATGCCATTACCAATAGCGGCATTACAGCAGAGGCATTAGAGCAGGCTATTTATACTGAGTTGGAGAAAATTAAAACAAGCGGCATTACTGAGAAGGAGCTTGAGAAAATAAAGAACCAAAAGCTGGTTGAGTTTTACGACCAGGTAGAAACCATCAATGGCAAATCGAATAACATAGGTACCTATGAATTATTTTTTGGCGACTATCGAAAAATGTTTGACGCTCCTGCTGAATACAACAAGGTAACGGCTGCAGACATACAACGTGTAGCTAAAGAGTACATAAAAAAAAGCAATCGTACGGTTGGTATTTTAAAATCAAACGTGGAGGACTAATATCATGCAAACAATTAAAAATATACTGGTTTTATTCTTAGGCATTGTATGCTTTACACAGGTCAATGCACAAAACGGTAATACATTTAAGTTACCCCCTTACCAAAAAATGGTATTGAAAAATGGGCTCACTGTTTACATAATGGAGCAGCACGAAGTACCCATGATCAACATCTCGGCTGTGTTACCGGCAGGTGCCGTGTACGATGGTGAACAGTCAGGACTTGCAACTCTTACCGCTCTTGCTTTAAAGCATGGATCAGCAAACATGCTAAAGTCGCAAATAGACGAAGCGCTTGACTTTGTAGGGGCTACCTTAAACACTTTTGCCTCCAAAGAATATGCAGGTATCAATGCAAAGTTTGCCACAAAAGACAAGGATGCTGTGTTGAACATTCTTAAAGAAGTGATGCTCAATCCATCGTTCGACACTACAGAATTTAATAAGGAAAAAAAACGCCAGCTTGTAAGCCTCGAGCAGGCCAAGGAAAGTCCCGGCCGTGTTATAGGCAACTATTTTGACATGTTGTATTATGGCAATAATGTTTACGCTAATACTACCGCCGGGCATACAACCACAGTGGCAACGCTTACTGCAAATGATGCAAAACAGTTCTATAAAACGCATTACATACCAAACGGCGCTGCCATAGCCGTGGTAGGCGATTTCAATACAGCCTCCATGAAAGCCGAGCTTACCAGGCTGTTTAGCTCATGGGCAAAAGGTACTGCCACCCCAATAAGTGCCTCAGCTATTAGCCAGCCTTCAACAGCCAATGTATTATTGATAAACAAGGATGATGCAACAGAAACCACCTTTTACATAGGTGGTCCCGGCATACAATACAACAACCCCGATAAGGTAGCCATCAACCTGGTAAATACTTTTTTTGGCGGAAGATTTACCAGTTGGTTAAATGATGAGTTGCGTGTAAACACGGGTTTGACTTATGGTGCCCGCAGCAATTTTGTTCCTTTGAAAAACGCAGGCACTTTTCGCATCTCAACTTTTACAGCAAACAAAAACACAGAGACAGCTATTGACAAGGCAGTGGAAGTTTTAAACAACCTGCATACAAAAGGCGTAGATGCATCGACGCTAACTTCAGCTAAAAATTATGAGAAGGGCCAGTTTCCTCCTGACTATGAAACTTCCGGACAATTAGCAAGCCTGCTTACCGAAATGTTTTGGTATGGTTTTAATGAATCTTACATCAACAACTTTGAGAAAAACATAGATGGTCTTTCTATTGAGACAGCAAACCAGGTCATAAAAAAATATTTTCCAAAAGAAAACCTGCAGTTTGTTTTAATTGGCAAGGCGTCAGAAATAAGAAAAATTGCGGAAAAATATGGGAAGGTAAAGGAGATACAGTTAAAAGACGACACCTTGAAATTGTAACCTGTAGTAACTTTTAGACCAGTACGTTTTACTGCGATACAATTGTACATAACAGGCTTCACGAACAAGTTGCAGCCATCTGCGTTTTCTTATAAACAACCTATAAATTAAAAAGATGGAATACAGAAGATTGGGTAAATCGGGGTTACAGGTAAGCTTGCTCAGCTTTGGCAGTTGGGTAACTTTTCATAAGCAAATCGAAGACAATTCAGCCGACGAATTGATGGGCGTTGCTTACGATAACGGCATTAACTTTTTTGACAATGCTGAAACGTATGCATTGGGCGAAAGCGAAAAAATGATGGGCCGCGTATTAAAGGCTAAAAACTGGGATCGCACCTCTTACATTGTTTCGAGCAAGGTATTTTTTGGCTGGCGGGGAAACGATAACAAGCCCAACCAAACAGGTCTAAGCCGCAAGCATATAACCGAG
>JBBQVY010000376.1:0-3646 GCA_038211085.1 Chitinophagales bacterium
TTGGGAAAGTTCTCCAAGCTTAAGTCCTGACAACCGTGCCTTATATTTTAGCAGCAACAGGCAGGGCGGTTATGGTGGCAAAGACCTGTATGTAAGTTACAGGGGTACCAATGGCAAATGGAGCTCTGCAAAAAACATGGGACCAAATATTAACTCGGGTGGCGATGAATTGGCTCCTTTTATTCATGCTGACAATGCCACCTTATATTTCACTTCGGATGGTTTGCCCGGTTATGGTAACTCCGATATTTTTTTATGCAGAAAAGGACCTATTAACGAATGGAGCCTACCGGAAAACCTGGGCTTTCCCATAAATACTATTGAAAACGAAGGAAGTCTTTTTGTAGCGGCAAATGGCAAGACCGCCTTTTATGCAAGCGACCGCAGCGATACCCGTGGCGGACTGGATATATACACTTTTGATTTGCGTGAAGATGTACGACCTGCAAAAACTTTGTATGTGCAAGGCAAGGTGTATGATAAAATTACCGGCAAAGGCATACCCAGTTCGGTTGAGCTGATTGACAATAAAAATCAGCGGTCGATTACCAATGTACAAACCGATGAAACCGGCCATTTCTTTATAACATTGCCTGTTGGTAAAGACTACACTTTTGCTGTCAACAGGAAAGACTATTTATTTTATAGCGAGATATATGCATTAAGTAATAACGTAGCTGATAGCACTTATAGAAAAGACATTCCACTACAGCCTATTGAACTAAATGCATCAGTCGCATTAAAGAATATTCTGTTCGAAACCAACTCGGTCCATCTACAAAGTATCAGCCTTGTTGAGCTGAATACCCTACTGCAATTGCTAAAAGATAACCCTGAACTGAAAGTGAAAATTGTTGGCCATACCGATAATGTTGGTAAGCCTGCTGATAACCTTAAATTATCCGAAGCACGTGCTAAAAGTGTGGTTGATTACTTGGCAGGAAAAGGAATAGCCATGGATCGTTTGACGTTTAAAGGTATGGGTGATACCAAACCAATTGCCGATAATAAAACAGAGGAAGGCCGTGCCTTAAACCGCCGTACGGAGTTTGTGGTGGTAGGGAAGTAGGTCAATGGTCATTAGTCATTTGTCAATGGTTTAATGCATTGTCCGGGAGGTGCTGACATGCGCTAGCATAAGGGAAATTTTTTATTGGGATACCTCCTCCAACAGCTTTAATAGCTCTTCAGCCCGGGCTGCCCCTCCGGGGCAGGAATACGATTTAAATATGTAATTCTACAGAGCGGTTACGCCTCTGGCGTAAAATAAGTCCCCTGTCCCTTATCTGACCTATCAGCAAACGCGAATGATCTTGACTGCTCCAGATAGGTAAATTTACCCTCGTGTACGCGAACCGACCTATCAGCATAACGCGAATGATCTTGTCTTGCTCCGGAGGAGCAACCGCTCTGTAGAAGATAAATACAAGAACCGTTAACCGCCCCGGAGGGGCGGCCCAAATAATAAAAATAATTTTCAGGAAGAAGCTGAAATAAATGTAGCAGGTTGGCTGTGCTTAACCCTCCGAAAAAAATTTTCTCTCTCACAAAACAGAAAAAAGTATTTTCAATTCCTAATCATTTTCACTTCATGACCAACGATCTTTTATTCCAGGTAGCACTGACCATGGTGCCTAATATCGGGTCTGTCCAGGCAAAAATTCTTACAGAACATTTCGGAACGGCGGAGAATATATTTAAAGCAAAAAAGAAAGAACTAGAATGCATTGAGGGCATTGGTGAAATAAAAGCATACAGCATAAAAAAATTCAATGATTTTTCGTGGGCTGAAGATGAATTGAAGTTTGTTGAGAAATACAAGATTGAAACATTATTCTTAACTGATAAAAATTACCCGCAGCGATTACTTACCTGTTACGATTCTCCTACCCTGCTTTATTACAGGGGTAATGCCGACCTTAACCAGTCTAAGATTGTCAGCATCATAGGCACCCGTCATAATACTGATTATGGCAAAATTATTACCGAAGATATGGTCGAAGGATTGCAGGGACTAAACGTTTTAATAGTAAGCGGTCTTGCTTATGGCATTGATGCTATTTCGCATAAAGCAGCCATTCAAAATAACCTTGCAACAGTTGGTGTTTTGGCTCATGGACTTGATAAAATCTATCCTTCGGCCCACCAGGCATTGGCCAAACAAATGTTGTACAACGGCGGTTTGCTTACTGAGTTTAGAAAAGATACCCTGGCCGATAAACATAACTTTCCGCGAAGAAACAGGATTGTTGCGGGCATGGCTGACTGTACTATTGTTATTGAAACAGCAGTTAAAGGTGGCAGTATGATTACAGCAGAATTGGCCAATGGTTATAACCGCGATGTGTTTGCCTTTCCCGGAAAAATTACTGATAGCAGAAGTGTGGGATGCAATTCGCTTATTAAAAATAACAAGGCTATTTTAATAACAGGGGTAGAAGATTTGGTAGAACAAATGAGCTGGGTGAATAAAAAGAAGAAGTCAAAGCTCCAGAGAGAATTGTTTATTACACTTACAAACGAACAACAAATCATCATTGATCTACTTAAGCAAAAAGATAGTATTCATGTGGATGAGTTGTACCTGAAAAGCGGGCTTAACAGCAGCATGGTTGCTTCTACTATTTTAGGTCTTGAATTCGAAAATATTGTGGCATCGTTGCCGGGGAAGATGTACAAGCTGTTGTAAGGTTGATGGTACAAATTAATAGCACACGGATGACATGGATGTAACTGAGGAACAACAACGGATTCTTTAAAAGAACAATTAATAACACCTGTGACCCAAAACAATAACAAACATTAGATCCATCCCATCCGTGTCATCCGTGTGCCAAAAAACTAAATCGCAACAAACAAGTACTCTAAAAAACTATCACTTCTCCACTTCCTTTATATGGTACTCCTGTATGAGCGCAGGCGTTTCGGGTGACAGTGTAAAAAACACTTCAATATTCTTCTTCTCACCTTCTAACATAAATGAACCTCGTAGATTATTTAAAGGCATCATTTTACCGACAGACATTATTTTACCTGCTTTGTTGTAGATAGCAGTGGCTTCTTTTCGCAAGGAATCAGGAAAATAATCCAGGAAAAAATTTACAGCAAAAATGCCACTTGCTTCGGCATTACTCCAGTTGGGCAACAGGGCAACCAACTGGTTTTTTCTTTGCTCTAAAATGGGAGATACTGCTTTAGGCAAAGGTTTTAATTTTGCCATAGAGATGAGCGTATCAACCAGCAAAGTATTAAAGTAAGCAGCACTGCCATAAGTAACATTACTAAACGAAATGATGCCGATACCATAATCCTGTAGTATGGCCCACTCACTTCCAAAACCTGGTAATCCTCCGCTGTGGCCTACTTTAACCCTGCCCTCGCAATCTACTGTTCTACCCAAACCATAGCAATACGTTCTTACTGTTGCGCAGGCGCGGCCACTGGGGTATTTATAGGTTGCATTTAACACGGGTACATTCCAGGGTTGTTGCATTTCGCGTACCGCACTTCTTTTTATAGGTCCCACTTCTTTACCATTACCGGCAGGCCACGCCGATGCATGAAACAAAGCATAACTGGCAAAATCTTCCATAGATGTAATCATACCACCCATAGCGCCATAAGCACCATCGGTTAGCATGGGTTG
>JBBQVY010000377.1:0-3637 GCA_038211085.1 Chitinophagales bacterium
ACTGGAAAATTTATTGGTGAAAGATATTGAGGAGTATGGGCTTCTCAAGTTTACGCCAACTACTGCTGCATTCTTAAAAAAACCAGTTAGCTTTAAAATAGCCCTGTATAACAAATTTGAAGATGCAAACAGCCAGGATGATGAAGAAGCAGATGCTCCTGTACCTTCAACTTTGGCTACAGATGACAAGCTTTTTGAAATGTTGAAGGAGGTAAGACAGAAAGAGGCAAAGAAAAAAGGTTTGCCACCGTTTGTTCTCTTCCTTGAAAATTCGTTGCAGGATATGGCTACACTTTTTCCTACTACCTTAAAAGAACTCGAAAAATGCCAGGGTGTAAGTGTAGGAAAGTCAATGAAATACGGAAAGCCCTTTGTTGATGTTATAGCCAGTTATGTAGAAGAGAATGACATTATAAAGCCGGACGATTTTGTAATGAAGAGTGTTGCCAATAAAAGCAACAACAAAATTTTTATTATTCAAAACGTTGACAAGAAAATTCCCCTGGAAACCATTGCAAAAAACAAGGACCTGAGGTTGGATGCTTTACTTGAAGAAATGGAAACCATAGTTGCCAGTGGAACCAAATTAAACCTGGGATATGCAATTGATGATATGCTGGATGAAGATGAACAGGATGAGATCATAGATTATTTTAGAAGCTGCGAAACAAGCTCGTTACAGGTTGCCCAGGAGGAATTGGCTGATGGTCAATACGACTGGGAACAATTGAAGATTATGCGAATAAAATTTTTAAGCGAATACGGTAATTAGAAGCTTAATATCATAAAAAACAAAATCCCTTTTGGCCTGGCCAGCGGGGATTTTGTTTTTTAAAGTTCTTCGATTGAAGAAGATAGTCTGCAAATTTTGCAGTGATCGGTGAAATAAGAGCAACCTTTTTTGACTAAAATGTTACATACAAATAGATAATCAATTCATTATAACGTAAGTCCTCTACATCAATAAATTTCTAATGCAAGGCATCATTTTTGCAATATTTTAAATCTTCTTTAATGATTGCCTAAAAATTGAAGCTTATGTTTATTCAAACAATGAAACCTACTATACATGAAAACAGCACATACCTGGGGATTGTAGCTGTAGGGAATCATCAACTTACCCTTAAAGTTTTAGATACATATGGTAGAATAGCAAAAACGATTCAGACGCAATTTGATGAAGGCATGCAGGAACTTTTAATTAATCTTACAGATTTACACGTAGGCACCTATGTTGTAAATGCATTTAGTGGAGGTAGGTTTCTAAAGGCAATCAAGTTTGCTAAAAACGATTGATATTTCCTGAACTCAGTTTATAAGCCTTCACCCTTGCATTAACATTCCTCCTAACATTTACATAGAAGAGGTTGTAATCTGCTATGTGATAGTTTTTTTCTTTATAAAAAAAATTTCCAAAAAAGTGGGGTTTGTTAACCCAAAGTACATTTTTGTATATACGGGCTCCTGTGGTGTTCCTAATGATTTTATTGAAGTTTAATAAAATACTTCCTTCATTCTTTTTGCGGCTAACAGCCACTGAGCTGGTATCCCACGAAAGAGGATTGGTAACAGCAATTTCGTTTGTTTCTCTTTTTATATACTCCGTTAGGTATCCTTTTTTTAAAGTGCGCCAGCTACAATAGCAACCCGTTTGCAATGAGTCCGCACATACAGGAATTGTTTGAAAATAATTTTTTTCAACCGGCATGCCTACCAGGTAAGCAGCTACCAATTGTTTACTGAGAGGTTTCCCATCGAAAAATTCTTTTAATAGCAACTTTGCATGGGTAGTTCCCTGGCTGTGAGATGCGATTACGATAGGCCTTCCCTGATTATAATGTTCCAGGTAATAGATGAAAGCTTGTTTAGTATCTCTGTATGCAAGCTCAAATGCTTTTAATGCATTTAAAGTATCCGGTGTGAAATATGCATAGTAATTAGCCTGCCTGTAGCGTGGGGCAAACACTCGACCCGCATTATTAAATATGCTTGCCTGGTATAAAATGGTACTGTTATCTGTTTTATTATTAATTGCTTTATTTATCAGATTTGCATTCCATAGAGTGGATATAAAGTCTGGAGGTGGATCCTTTACCAATATCTTGTTGAGAAAAGTAGTTGGGTGAAGAAAAAATACATCAACGGAGCTGTCTTGTAAAATTTTTTTAGATAAAGGTGAAGGGATACTATCTGAAGGATCCTTTTTGTATGGATGCGCAGCCCAGTTTTCAAGTTTGCTATAATCCACACTCTCAGAAAGGTCGATCATAGTATTGGCTGGTGAAACTATATTTCTGCTACAAGATGCTATCAACAAGGGGATGATCAGCAAATATCCGACCCTACTTTTCATCCTTAAAAATACTTGGAATCAATAAGAGTTGATAAATATCAAAAGTTAATTGTATTGCATTTGAGCTGAGTATTTTGATGAGTATCTTTTGTAAATATTACTCTTTACCTTTGGCGGTACGGTAAGAATTTAATTGAAAACTAAAAACTTTTTATGTCCATTCCTGTAGTAGACCTTGCTGATTTTTTAAGCGGTGATGCAAATAAAAAGGCCGCATTTGTTCACCAACTTGGCAAAGCTTACGAAGACGTTGGTTTTGTAGCTGTAAAAAACCATGGTGTACCCGATGCGCTTATTGCACATTTGTACGAGTATGTTCAGCAATTCTTTTCATTGCCCCTTGATAAAAAAGCTACTTACGAGGTGCCTGGTCTTGCAGGACAAAGAGGATATACCAGCTTTGGAAGAGAACATGCTAAAGGAAGCGATGCACCAGATTTGAAAGAATTTTTTCAATATGGCCAAATCGTTGAAGACAAAGCTGTAGTATCAGAAGAATATCCTGATAATGTGGCGGTAAACGAGGTTAAGGATTTTAATGAAACCTTGTATGCAGCTTACAGAAATTTTGAGAAGAGTGGTAAAGCTTTGTTGCAGGCCATCGCCTTATACCTAAACCTGGATGAATATTATTTTGATAACTACATCCATAATGGTAATTCAATTTTACGTTGTATCCATTATCCTCCCATTACAAACGAACCCAAAAGTGCTATAAGAGCTGAGCAGCACGAAGACATTAACCTGATCACTTTATTAGTTGGTGCTTCAGCTGATGGATTACAAATACTCACCAAACAAAATGAATGGGTAGGAGTCACATCACTCCCTGAGCAAATTGTAGTAAATGTTGGTGATATGCTACAGCGCCTGACCAATAATCGTTTAAGAAGCACAACACATAGGGTAGTTAATCCTGCAAGGGATTTGTGGCACACTTCACGGTTTTCAATGCCATTCTTTTTGCATCCACAAAGCGGAATGAGTCTTTCAAGTCTTGAAAGTTGTATTGATGCTCAGCATCCAAAAGCTTATAAAGATGTAACTGCCGGAGAATATCTTGATGAACGTCTGCGTGAAATCGGTTTAAAAAAATAAATAACCAGTATTATAGCGGATTGATTTCTCAACAAAATATATTGAGGTCAATTTGATATTAACTCGTCATATCCCTTTTTTGAAGGTTGTGTTTTTGCACAGCCTTACTGCTTATGGAGGTCCACAAATGCATTTGATAAGAATGCATAAGCTTTTTGTTAAAGACAAAAAGTACCTGAGCGAAGA
>JBBQVY010000378.1:0-3609 GCA_038211085.1 Chitinophagales bacterium
TTTAATGCAGCAACACAATGCCATCAAAAAGCGATATCCTGATGCTATTTTACTTTTTAGGGTGGGCGATTTTTATGAAACGTTTGGTGAGGATGCCATTGTAACAAGCCGCGTGTTGGGCATCACATTAACCAAGCGAAATAATGGTGCAGCTTTTAGTAGTGAGCTGGCAGGCTTTCCGCATCACGCACTGGATACTTACCTGCACAAACTGGTAAAGGCTGGCCACCGGGTAGCCATTTGCGACCAGTTGGAAGACCCCAAACAAGCCAAAGGAATTGTGAAGCGTGGTGTAACCGAAATGGTAACTCCGGGCACTGCCAGCGGCGATAAAATGCTGGAACATAACAGCAATAATTTTTTAGCCGCCATACATTTTACGGATGGTGTTGCAGGAATTGCCCTGCTGGATATTTCTACCGGCGAAATGTTTGTAAGCGAGGGAGATGAAGAATACATTGACAAGCTTTTACAAAGCCTGAAACCGGCAGAGGTGATTTACCAACGCAACTTTCAAAAGCATTTTAAAGAAACTTTTGGGTCAAAGTTTTATACCTACACTTTAGATAGCTGGGTGTTCGATGGCACCTATGCCCAGGAGTGCTTGTTAAAGCATTTTCAAACCCACTCGCTAAAAGGTTTTGGGGTGGAGGGATTGCAGCTTGCCATTGTTGCGGCGGGTGCTATTTTTCATTATTTGAAAGATACCGAGCATCCGAATCTTCAACACATAACTTCTATACAAAGACTTAATAAGGAAGAACATTTATGGATGGACCGGTTTACTATTCGCAACCTGGAGCTGCTGGGCAGTGGTGTGGAGAATGGCTGTTGCCTGTTACAGGTGATAGATAACACCGTTAGCCCCATGGGTGCCAGGCTAATGAAGCGTTGGATTGTGTTGCCTTTAAAAGATATTGATAAGATAAACGAGCGACTGGAGTTGGTAGAGTTTTTAATAAAGGAAGTTGAGCTGCGAATGTTATTGGCACAGCATATAAAACAGGCCGGTGATGTTGAAAGGCTGGTAAGTAAAATTCCATTGAAGAAGATAAATCCACGCGAGGTTTTGCAAATTGCACGTGGATTGCAACAGGTAGAAGCAATTCGTTTACATGGTATACAAGCCGGCAATGCATACCTGAAACGACTGGCAGATTCATTAAACCCCTGCCATTACATTCTGGAGAAAATTTTAAAAGAGGTTGAAGAAAATCCGCCTGTCTTATTGTCGAAAGGTAGCGTTATAAAACAGGGTGTACATGTTGAGTTGGATGAATTACGAAACATTGCCAGTACCGGTAAAGATTACCTGCTACAAATGCAGCAAAAAGAGAGCGAGGCAACAGGTATATCTTCTTTAAAAGTGGGTTTCAATAATGTGTTTGGTTATTACCTGGAGGTAACAAATTTGCACAAAAACAAAGTACCCGAATCATGGATGCGTAAGCAAACACTGGCCAACTGCGAACGCTACATCACTCCTGAATTAAAAGGGTACGAAGAAAAAATATTAGGTGCTGAAGACAAAATTTTAGCCATAGAGCAAGGCCTGTATGATCACTTGTTACTGGAACTGCAGGACTTTATTGCACCTATGCAGGTAAACGGAAATGTGCTGGCCATACTGGATTGCCTGGGATGCTTTGCTCAAAATGCTTTACAGTTTAATTATAAAAAACCGGTGCTCCACAACGGCCTTCATTTTGAAATAAAAGATAGCCGTCACCCGGTGATTGAGCGTAACCTTCCTGTGGGCGAAAGCTATGTTTCCAATGATATTTCGCTTGACCCGGAGGGGCAGCAGGTAATCATTTTAACCGGGCCAAATATGAGCGGTAAGAGTGCCTTGCTCCGGCAGACAGCACTTATAACCCTCATGGCCCATATGGGTAGTTTTGTACCGGCAAGTGCTGCTAACATCCCATTAACCGATAAGATTTTTACACGGGTAGGTGCCAGTGATAACCTGAGTGGCGGAGAGAGTACGTTTATGGTGGAGATGAATGAAACTGCCAGCATTATAAATAACCTTACTGCCCGCAGCCTGGTGTTGCTGGATGAAATTGGCCGCGGCACCAGCACTTACGATGGCATAAGCATAGCCTGGAGTATTGTTGAATTTTTACATGGCTCACCACATGCACCCAAGACTTTATTTGCTACGCATTACCATGAATTAAACGAGCTGGAGAACAAGCTGCCACGGGTAAAAAACTATCATGTAACCAACAAAGAAGTTGGCAATAAAATTATTTTTTTACGTAAGCTGGCACCAGGTGGCAGCACCCATAGTTTTGGTATACATGTGGCCCGTATGGCAGGTATGCCGCCCAAACTTATTGACCGCGCAAACGAGGTTTTGCTTCAATTAGAAAGCAAGCATGTAGAGGCAGACGAAGCAGGAGATTCGTCGCAAAAGGGACAGCTTGCCGGTAACATAAAAAAACTGGTAGTCCCCAAAATGCAGCTCAGCATTTTTGACGCTCACAGCGAAACATTTGATGAGATAAGAAAGATGCTGACTGACATTGACATCAACCGCCTAACACCCGTTGAAGCACTTATGAAACTGAATGAAGTAAAGGGGTTGTTGAAGTGAGTGGGGAGTGGTGAGTAGTGAGTTGCAAGTTGTGAGTTGTAAGTGGTGAGTTGTGAGTTGTGAAAAATGGAGAATGAAGGATAAGTTTAGCTAAGAGTGCAACACTTTACTGACTGATGACGAAAACCTTCTAACCAATCATTACTCACCCATTGACCTAATGACCAATGACCGAATGACCATTGACTACTCACTAATGACCTATTTCCTAAAACATTACAATATCATCTGCATGGGCCGTCATTATATTTTTTTGAGAAAGGCTTTCTGTTATTTGAGCAGAGCCTAACCGTACTTTAGCTACGCCAACTATTTTTCCTTCCTCTTCCATTATTTGCACTACTTCTCCAGCGACAAACTTTCCACTTACAGATACAATACCCACCGTTAGTAGACTGCGCCGCTGGTGCAAAGCCTTTACGGCTCCTTTATCTACCTTAATACTGCCAATTGTTATGGAGCCGCTGGCCAGCCATTTTTGCCGGGCTTTCAGGTTGCTGTTTTGTGCAGTAAAGGTGGTACCATTTGTTCCGGCTAAGGCTGTAGCAAAAGGTTCTTTATCGTTAAGGCCACAAATGATAACCTGTATACCCAGAGACACTGCCAGCCTTGCAAAGGTTAGTTTCGACAGCATGCCGCCCAGGCCTAGACTGCTTTTATCGCTGCTTACATAACTCATAATGGTATGATCAATGGCTTCTACCAGGGGTAGAATTTCTTTTTGATCATTCATAAAACCACCAACCGATGTACAGATAATAAGCGTTTGCGCATTTAAACCAACTGCTATAAGTGTGGCCAGTTCATCGTTATCCGAAAACTTTATTTCAACATTGCTTACCAGGTCGTTCTCATTAACCACCGGAACAATGCCATTGGCCCAAAATGTTTCAAAGGTTTCTTTTAACTGCAAAAATTGGGGACGGTTGCTAAAGTGATAGCGTTCGCATAGTGCCTGCGCTACTGGTATGTTGTAGTCGGCAAAATATTTTTGATACAATTGTATC
>JBBQVY010000379.1:0-3599 GCA_038211085.1 Chitinophagales bacterium
AGATTAACAAAAACCTGTTTTAGCATTTGTCTATCCCCTTTGGTATTCTCAAGGTTTTTTATTTTGATGTTTATTATCCTGGCCGGCTCAATTTTTAAAAGCTCCTTTATTGTTGATTCTACCAGCTCCTTAACTTCTATATTCACTACTGAGACAGGCTGCTTGACCAACCGGGAAAAATCGAGGAGGCTATCGATCAACTTTCTCATCTTTAAAGAGTTTGAAATGATCTTATTTAAAACTTTTTTTGCGGTTTCATCTAATTGGTCCATATGGTCTTCGACCATTAACTGGGTAAAACAATTAATGGCCCGTAGTGGAGCCCGCAAATCATGCGACACAGAATAGGAGAAGGCTTCAAACTCGCGGTTGGCCAATTCCAACTCTAAGGCTCTCTTTTCTTTTTCAACCAGAAATAATTCTTTGTTTGCACTGATCAACTCAACAGCCCGTGTTTTTTTCTCTTCATTTTGAAAAAGAAGCTCTTTGTAAGCAATGATTAATTCAGCGGCCCGTTTTTCTTTCTCGGAATTTTGAAATACCAGCTCTTTATTTGCAATGATCAGTTCTGCGGCTCGTTTTTCCTTTTCTTCGTTTTGATACACCAATTCTCTATTAGCGACGATCAGCTCTGCTGCCCGTTTTTCTTTCTCCGTATTCTGATATAGAAGCTCATTGTTGGCAATAATTAACTCCGCAGCCCGTTTTTCTTTCTCGGCATTTTGAAATACAAGCTCTTTATTAGCAATGATCAGTTCTGCGGCTCGTTTTTCCTTTTCTTCGTTTTGATACACTAATTCTCTATTAGCAACGATTAGCTCTGCTTCCCGCTTTTCTTTTTCCTCATTTTGATACACCAGCTCTTTGTTTGCTATGATTAACACTGCTGCCAATTTTTCTTTTTCAGCATTTTCTACCAGCAACTTTTTGTTTGCAATAACAAGTTCCGCAGCTTTGTTCCTTTTTTGTATTTTCTGAGACGCTAATTCTTTACAGGCAACTAACAAATCAGCTTTACGCTCCTCTATTTCCAATTTTTGAAGCAGTACTTCTTTATTAGCCGACAACAACTCGTTCGAATTTTCTGACATATTTTTTTGTACTTGCTGTAAACGCGTTTCAATTTGGTCCCACCATACTACTTCGATGGTGAAATATTTAAAGAATACTTTATATATGCAAACACCGCGCCTGAAATAATAGGACGATAAAGCTACTATTGATCAATCACAGTACTTATAATTGGTAGCATTATAAGGCTGTAGTGTATATACTAATACCTTGAAGTATATTTACTACTCTATGGCTGCCAATGCAATTGGCCAAAAGCTTTGTCAGTAATAATCTAATCAATAAGCTTTTACTCTACCAGAATTTTTAATAAGCTCGTTTTATTATTCGGATGAAAAATTTGCAGGTAATACAATCCCTGATTGACAGTTTGAATGGGCATACTTTGAGACAACGATCCGGATAAATTAATGATATGCCTGGTTATTAAAACTTGCCCCGCAGGGTTAACCAACTTAACGGTATACTTACCTTTATCCATTCCGGTAAATTGTATCGACACATTCCCATTGGCGACAGGATTTGGAAAGACAGAGATACCACTAATGTCCGGGTTGCCTTTTACCAATATAATTGAGCTGAACCTTATGTCGTTTTGGTAGCCGATACCTTTTATGCGATAATAGGCATCATTCTCTAAGGGTTGCAGATCCTGCCATTTATAATTATTAGACAACGTATTATTCATTGCCTTTTGGGTACCAACTTTGTAAAAAATAATTCCGTCGGCTGATCTTTCAATATCATAACTAAGCATGTTGATTTCGTTTTCCGTAGTCCATTCTACATAAGTGCTATTGTTTTGCCTGTATGCCTTTACTGATGTAAAACCTAGTGGCAATACACTGGCCGAACGATAGACAATACTGAAACGGTTGGCCGCAAATGAAGCCGGAATACCAGGGTTGATATTGAATGTAATATTGTTGGTATCAATTACAGATAAAGGCGATGTTGTCTCTAAGTAATTGTCAACGAGGTGTGGAATTAAATTATAGTTACTCATCTTTTTCGAAAAAATCTGCAATGAGTATTGTGGCTTGGTTATTTTAGCCATGCTGAGTACAACAGTGTCCAAAATTGTATACGAATTTCTTGCCTCGATGCTGAGCATGGTGCTTCCGTTTTGTATAGCTATTGTTTCGGCGTTACCAAATATTTTTACCGCATCATTATCGTCCAGACTATCGGCAAACGATGGATCGTATGCCACCAATACACCATCGGCCAGCACTTTTTTTCCGCCATTGTTATACATGAGATTCACAGCCAGCAACGATAGCTCGTTCATCGGTCTAAAAGCATTTGCATTAAAGTTGGATACCTTGTCCTGCTCACGAATAGTTAATGTAGGAGACGGCGCAGTTGTTTTTACAAAAAATCCCTGCCCCGGTTGTATGTATTGATCTAATCCTGTTGTTCCGGTAAAGGGAGCTATCAGGGTAACCGTACCCGATGTATTTATCGAAATGTACCCGCCGGTACTGCTTAGGTTAGGATCCCACGCCCAGCAAGTGTTGGAGATGTTTGTTTTTGGCAGGGTTGCCCAGTTAATGGGAGAGGCAAATGGATTACCTAACATCGTAAACCGGTTGGTAACATTCGACAAGGGAATAGAAGAACTTGTTGTATACGACTGATCGCCGGTAAGCAAGGTTCCATATTCATTTAACACTGTATTGTTTGGCGAAGATGTTGTTATCGTGTTCAAACGATCCCCATATACAAACATATAGAACGCAACACCGGCTTTCAAGGGCGTATACTTTGTATTCTTTCCATTTGCTGAGGTAAAACCAACATACCTTCTGTTTACATCATCATAGGTAAATAAAGATGCGTAGTGTGTTTGCCTGTCGAACCCATCCGCTGTACTTCCTCCGGTAATTATGGTTCCAACATTAGCTGTAATGCTATCGTCCTGGTTTTGCCAGTTTCCCCAAATGGATAATGCTTCCTGGCCAACACCTAGCGTTGAACTGTCACTGGTAGTAACACTGCTGGTAATAATCCTGTATTTTCTTCTGCCGGGTATGTAGCGCTCAACTGTTACATTACCAAATATATAACCACCCAATGCATCGGCCCGTGCCATTGTTGCCATAGAAGTAGCGGTAGATCGCAGGATGAAGTTCTTGTTGTTTCCATAACCGTCCGCATCTACCTTAGTTGTTCCGCCTATAGTTACTGTTCCCAACACGCTTACGTTATTGCTGTTCACTTTTGTACCGCTTCCGCTAAATGAAAGATTGTTGTAAGTTATGGGCGATGTACCTGTATCTACAGTATACCCTGCACCACTAAAAACCACGGTTCCATTACCCGAATGGAACACTCCATTATTTTTTATTCCGCCATTGTTTAATACCAGGTAAGTGTTTCCTGATATAACACAATGTATGTTTGATCCGATGGTAAGCACCTGTGATTGCAATGGGAATACAGTTATACTAAACACGATAAATGCTGTTAAAAAACTTATAGCGTTTTTTATCTTTTTCACTTTATAATGTGCTGTTGTTAATATT
>JBBQVY010000380.1:0-3575 GCA_038211085.1 Chitinophagales bacterium
TATTGGAATAATGAAGTAAAAAAGATTATTCATGACTTTTCGCGTAACGATATTATTGAAGGCATTTGTAAATGTATAACAGACATCGGTTCAGCATTAAAGCAGGAATTTCCCTACGAAACAACTGATAAGAACGAATTACCTGATGAGATCATTTTTGGAAAATAAAACAATCCCGCTACGGCGGGATTGTTACTTACTATATAACATGAAGCATTTTCTTTTTGCTATTGCAATATTGTGCTTTGCCATTACAGGAATTGCGCAAAATTTACCGGCACGGCCTAACCCTCCTAGGTTGGTTAACGATTTTACTAATACACTTACTCCAGACCAGGTTGCGACGCTTGAACGTAAACTAGTTGCTTACGACGATAGTACCAGCAACCAAATTGCAATAGTTATTGTTGCTACAACTAATGATTATGCACCGGTTGATTATGCAACTAAACTTGGTCGTGAATGGGGCGTTGGAAATAAAAAAACAAATAATGGTCTCATTGTTCTCATAGCCAAAAACGACCGGCAAATTTTTATCGCACCGGGTTATGGGTTAGAAGGGGCAATACCCGACATAACCGCTAAGTCAATTATAGATAATGAAATAAGGCCCAATTTTAAAGAGAACGATTTCTTCCGCGGTCTTGATTTGGGAACCACCGCAATAATGAAAGCAGCCGCAGGTGAGTATAAACCACCTGCAGGTTATGGTAGCAAAAAATCAAAAGGTAAAGGCAGTGGAGGTCTCTTAGGCATTATTATAATTTTTTTCATAATAATGTTACTTAGTGGTCGTGGAGGTGGAAGAGGTGGCGGAATGTTGAGTAGAAGAGGTTTTGGGGATGTGGCAACAGGTGCAATACTGGGTAGCTTACTAAGTGGTGGGCGTGGTAGCGGTGGAGGCGGATTTGGAGGTGGCAGCTCAGGTGGTGGTGGCTTCGGAGGCTTTGGAGGCGGAAGCTTTGGTGGGGGAGGATCTGGTGGAAGCTGGTAAAATATCTTACATATCATTCTATAGACCGTCTCATATCTTGAAGACGGTCTATTATTTTTAAGTGGTTTGTCATCCTTTGTTGGACAGATGAGTTCTTCCATCAAAAAAATTGTTTCTAATTATCCTTCTATAAGATTTACACCTTTAATACTGACCTTGCTTGAGGGTTTAATTTGCCGCTTAAATAAGATAAAAGTTTAGTTTATAAGGATGCTTTTTGTGTAACATCAAGTAACTCCTTTCCCTTACAACACGCTAAGCAGCATCTTTCATTATTTTTGTGGCGATTCAAAACTCTGGTGTACTAATGTTTAAATTGTTTCAATGAAAATTGTTCTCAGCTTATTAATTTCTTTTACTGCAATTTCTTTTGCACTCAATGCGCAACAAAATCATTTTGTTTTCATTCAGTCAGAAACTCGTCAACCTTTCAACATTACCATAAACAATAAGGTCTATAGCTCTACTGCTTCAGGTTATGTAATTGTTCCTAAAATATTGGCTGGTATATATTCCATTTCTGTTGGTTTTGGAGGCAATGTTATACCCGATCAAAGTTTCAATATTGAGGTGTTACAGAAAGATTTGGGCTATACTCTAAAAAATGTAGATCAAAAAGGTTGGGCATTGCTCAATCTTCAAACTTTCGAAAATATTTATGCAGGAAATATCTTCCAGCAAAGTCTTGTTGTTCCGACAAATAATAGTAAAGTAACAAAACTACCGGCAAATGTCCCTGAGCGTACTTTTCAACCTGAAGTTAACAGCCCTGTCTCCAAAGATTTGAAGAATGAAATTGATACAATCGGTTCTGTGGAAAGAAGACCTCTCCCAGTCACAAATTCAGGTACTTCAGATAATGAAAAGAGTAAAAAAGCAATTGCAGAAACTCCAGGCTTGCAGGCAGCAAAGGAGCCTGCAAAAGAAGAAGTAGTTGCAAACGAGAAAAAGATTGAAGAACCTCAATTAATCTCAAAAAAGGAAACTGAAACAACCCAATCCGTTAGCAATAATTTGCAGGCAAAATCAAGGATTACCAAAATTTCTGAGCTAAAGGGTGGTGAAGCTATTTATATAACTTTTGTTGACAAATCAGTTAATCAAACTGATACGATTAATGTGCTAATCCCTGATAATATTAGCCAGGCAACAAAGGAAGAAAAACCTGTTAATAAAAGCGATTTCAAATTCCTGGATATAAAATCGCCTACATCAAAAGATTCAACTCAGCTCAATGCATCTTCTAAAACTGATGATAAAATCTATGCTGCTGGTAAGCCAATAACCAATCCTATCTTTTCCAGATGTAGTACCAGCGCAAGTAATGACGATTTTTTGAAGCTTAGAAAAAAAATGGCTGCAGCAACTGACAATGATGGAATGATTTCCGAAGCTAAAAAAACATTTAAGGTTATGTGCTTTAGTACAGAGCAGATTAAGAACCTCGCATACCTCTTTTTAACTGACCAGTCCCGCTACCAATTTTTCGATGCATCCTACCCGACTGTTTCAGACCCTGCTAATTTCAACTCGCTTGCCGTAATGCTGTCAGATGCTTATTACATTAATAGGTTCAGGGCAATGCTTGTTGATTAATGTTACTCACCACATAATTTTCACTTAATGCGCTACTTTCTTGAGGTAAAATATAAAGGAACAAACTATGCAGGGTTCCAGATACAGAACAATGCCGCAACCATTCAGTCCGAGGTGCAACGAGTCCTAAAGATTTATTTTAAGAAGGAGTATAAGTTAACTGGCTCTTCGCGAACTGATGCTGGTGTTCATGCAAATCAAAATTTTTTTCATTGCGATTTTGCTGAAGTATTGCCTGAAAAAATTTTATATAGTCTCAATGCACTTTTGCCTCATGATATAGCCATAACCAGAATTGTTCGGGTCAATAATGAGGCACACGCCAGGTTTGATGCTTTGTCAAGGGAATACATTTACAATATTTATTCAATAAAAAATCCTTTTGCATTTGAGACAGCCTGGTTTTACCCTTATACCATAGATTTTGGTGCTTTGCAATCTGCCGCATCTATCTTGATGGAGCATAAGGATTTTACTTCTTTTGCAAAACGTAATAGCCAGGTGCATACACACGATTGCACCATTATTAAAAGTGATTGGTTTCAAAACGATACCGGTCTTAGTTATATAGTAAAAGCCAACCGTTTTTTACGTGGTATGGTTAGGGGAATGGTTGGTACCATGTTGCAGGTTGGCAGGGGTGCTATTTCTTTGGATGAGTTCAGGCAGGTTATTGCTTCCAAAGACTGTACAAATGCAAACTTTGCTACACCTCCACATGGTTTGTTTCTTAACCAGGTGCTATATCCCTCAACCGTATTTTCAATATAAGGCATACCGTTGTTTCATGCTTTTCAATCTTGTAAACCATTCTCCCTTATTGCTCTCAATTTTTATTTTTGACTAATATCAAAATATATTTTGTGGTTTAGTTGGGGTGGTTATCTTTGCACCCCGCAAGTCAAAAAAGCGGTAGTTCTTTAGGGTTTTGTGTTACTTGGTTGAGAGTGTTGGAGGGGGGTTTATCTTGTTAGAAAGTGTGAAT
>JBBQVY010000381.1:0-3563 GCA_038211085.1 Chitinophagales bacterium
GGTAATGATTCATTAATTACAATTGCCAAACTAGAATATTTTTTGGATGCGGACCCTGGTTTTGGAAATGGTACTGATATTCCTGTTGAGCAGGCAAATGTCATTAGCGATACCTTCAATTTTAATATACCAGATAACGGAATGAATACCCGAACATTAAATGTAAGAGCCCTGGATAGCAGGGGGCAGTGGAGTTTATTGTATGACACCACCATTAATTTATGCAAGTTATACCAGGCAAAACCAAATTTTAGCTGGGTACGGTTTGCTGATGAATTCAGCTTTATCGATAGCTCTAAAAACAATCCTACCCATAAATTATTGTGGAATTTCGGTGTCCTGGGCATAGACTCAGTTAGCAATCCGCAGTTCACTTTTCCGCAGGGTCGCTTTTCTGTAACACTAACCGCCGGGCAAGGTTGCAGAGTTAATTCTGTAACGCTTCCGCTGTTTGTAGGCCTCGAAAAATACTATCCCGATACGGCTTTGGCAGGCGGTAATATTATAATGAATTTATATGGAGGAGGGTTGGACACCGGTGTAACCGTAACGCTTGTAAATGCATCGGGCAATATACATCCGATTGCTAAAATTTCATACGATATAAAGCAATTAAATGCAGTGTTTGATTTGCATACGGCGACCCCCGGTTTATATAACGTTCAATTACATTACCCCGGTGGTTACGATACTACAATAGTTAATGGTTTTGAAATTAAAACGCCGCCGGGAGGTGGAGCCCCGGGCTCGTATGATCCATCTATAGATATTAGTCTTATAGGACCAGACGTTGCAAGGCCGGGCACTACGGTAGATGTTCAATTTGTTATAACCAACAGCGGAGGAATGCTGGCTGAATCGATACCTGCATGGCTTACTATAGGCAAGGATGATATGGGTTATCAAACCGATTTTAATTTTAGCCCTACCTATATTGTACCCGATACATTGAAAAATGTAATTGACCAGGTACCGGTTTTCCAGGGGGTAGATAGTTTGTTTGGTAAGCCTTATGGTGGTAGACTGCACAATTTTATTATCCCTTACCTTAATGCAGGTGAAAGTTTTATTATGCCCTTTACCGTTACGCTTCCGGCACCACATGGCAGTGTGGTAGATATTTATGCATGGGCAGGTCAGCGAATGTTTGGTTCGTTTATGCGCAATATTTGGGGTAGTTGTTTTGATGGCTTATTTGATTTTGTAGCAGGCTTTACACCTGCGGCCTGCGTTAATTCATTGTATAATTACGCAGCTTACGATATTCCTGATGTGTATCATGGAGGTAGTGTAGGCAACTTTGGGTGGAGCACCGTAGGCGCCCTGGTAAGTTGTGTACCCGGCGGCACATTGGCAAAAAAACTTGGGCAGTCCCAGGAATTTATCCAGACCCTTAATTTCCATAAAAAGTCAGCAGACATTTTTCTTGGAACTCAGTCTGGCTTCTTCAACTCCATTGCTACTTGTCCCGATGCCGACGATCCGAACAATAATTTGTTAAGAAAAAATGTTCATAAAAGAATTTCCGCCGATCCAAATGAAATAAGCGGTCCCAATGGCTTTGGCATTGATAATTATATAAACGGAAAAGGTAAACTCGGCTACCAGGTTTCATTCGAAAACCTGCCTTCTGCTACGGCCAATGCGCAACGGGTGTATGTTTCGGATACGCTGGACAAAAACAGGTTTAACCTTAGCAGCTTTGAACTGAAGAATTTTATTATTGGTGATACGCTTATAAACATTCCGCCGCAGCGTAAAGAATATACTACTACAATTGATTTGCGGTCTTCACAAAATCTTTTTGTAAGATTTAATGCAAAACTGGATACATCATCTGGCGTGCTCAATTATAGTTTTCTTTCATTAGATCCAATTACACGCGATACACTCCGTCTTGCTGATATAAGAGGATTCCTGCCCCCCGATACAGATGGACGTTCAGGCAGAGGATCCGTTACGTATGTGGTTGCATTAAAAAATGATTTGATTACCAACGACGTGGTAACCAATAAAGCTTCCATAGTATTTGATAATAATGCAGCAATTATAACCAACACGTGGCTGAATACAATAGATAAGACCCCTTCTGTCGGAAGTGTTGCAGGAGGCATTATGCGGGGTGATTCTACGGTAAAGTTGCAGTTAGCCGGTAGTGATGTGGGAGTTGGGGTGAGAAGTTACCGTTTGTATATGTCCGAAAATTCGAAACCATACATATTAGTCGGCTCCATCCTGGGAGATACCGTACTGTTTACAGGTCATATAGATTCTTCGTATCGTTTTTACGCAACTTCTTACGATAGCGTAGGCAACTTTGCGCCTAAAACGCCTGTAGCGGAATACACCGTTGCATTTACTAACCCGCTGCCAGTAACCCTTGAAAAATTCTACGGCAGAAAAATTAGTAATCAAAACCATTTATACTTCCAGGTAAAACAAATGCTACATGTAAACCACCTGGTAGTACAACGCAGTAAAGATGGTAGAACATTTGAAAATATTGGAACCGTACCTGCTTTGTCTGTAAAGGTTAATGACCTTAACGAGTACATAGATGCAAGCCCATTAAATGGTATCAATTATTATCGGCTGAAATTTATTGACGATGACGGTCAGTATAAATACAGCGGGATTATCGATTTACGAAACAGCACCGGGCTAATAGTAACGCTCTATCCAAACCCTGTAAAACAAAGCTTACAGTTGAAAATAGACGGCGTTACAGCTTCAAGGCTGGTTGTAAATATTACAGATGTTGCAGGCAGATCGGTCATGGTTAAAACACTCCAGGTAAGCACCGGTAATTCACAAACCAGTCTACCGGTATTTGGTTTACTGCCGGGTATTTATTTTTTACAGGTCAAAGATGAAAAAGGAATCAGCGTTCATAATCAGAAATTTATAAAGGAGTAAAAAAGAGGTAGTTCCAGTATCCCCATTAAAATTTTTGGGGAGTGTCGTGGCAGTCATTGGGGCAATAAGGGAAACAATATTCTAAGCCGTAAAACTGTTGCGCATTTGTTGGTTACCTGTTTAGAAAAAGAAATCGTGTTTTGGGAGAATAAAGCCAGAAATTATTTTATAGCCAGATTTACCTGGCGACTACCAAAAGATTATTTAGGTCCAGTGTTTTTTAGTCGGGCAATAGTAAATTTTCAATATCATATTTATACTTAGCCCACATTGCAGCTAAATGGGCGGAGAAGCCTGTAAATACTGCGTTTCAATTTTTTTGAGTTCCGGTTTGTGTACTGCAGATTTTCTTTTGATAAATGGTTTTGGCTGTAACAGCAGGATGGATTGTATGTGTCTTAACTGCTCCGAAGGTTCTGAACATTTTCTTACTCCAATGTTTGCAACTGCCAGGTTTGTTCTATGGGTGGTTATGATTTTTGGGGTGTTGCCTATTCGTACGATCTCTTGCCAGTTACTGTTTATGCCATGTGCTTTTAGTTTACATCTTACAGTATTTACTACCCAGTAGGCTATCGGAGGAGAGGGACCGGGTGTTGAATGGTTATAGTTTTGGCGGTATTTTTTTGGGATTACAGATATGGGGG
>JBBQVY010000382.1:0-3558 GCA_038211085.1 Chitinophagales bacterium
GAGAAAAATTTCTAGGGTGTTGCAACGCTGAAAACAGGAGCAATGAACTTCAAACGACGAATGATCCTCTGGCGTACAGAGGCAATTTTACGTTGGGTACTCCTCTTAAACTATTTTCAAAGAGTTTACTGGAATATTTATGCCCTGTTTTGTAAAGTGACTTTTTGAGGGTTAACTAAGTACTGATAAAAGTATTAATTCCTCTGACTAACGATATACAGGTTATGCCTTTAGCCATTGATTTTTGCCATAAAAAGGTGACTATTAAAATTTTTATGCAAATTTTTTATAGATAATCAATGAGTTATGAAGGTGTCTTAAAAAAACACCCTCAGTCTGTATTATTTTAATATAGTTTCACCTTACCTTCGCAATCCTTAAAAAAAATGCCGGGATAGCGGCATATCATGAACCGGTTTTTATGATGATAAAAGCCAATAAAAAAGAATAATGAGCAAATTACATTTCACCACCAAACATGCAAACGAGGCTACCGTGCAGCGTAACTGGTACGTTGTTGACGGTACTAATCAAACCGTAGGCCGCATGTGCGCAAAAATTGCGTCTGTTCTTCGTGGAAAGAACAAAGCCTACTACACGCCACACGTTGATTGCGGCGATTATGTGATCGTTACTAATTGCGATAAGGTAAGATTTACCGGCAAAAAATTAGAAGACAAAATGTATATTAATTACAGTGGTTATCCGGGAGGTAAGAAAGAAGAAGCCGCAGGCGATCTTCTAAAGCGCCGTCCTGATGTAATCATTGAAAGAGCTGTAAAAGGTATGTTGCCTAAAAACAGGTTGGGCCGCAAGATGTATAAGAAATTATTCGTCTATGCAGGTACTGAACATCCTCATTCTGCACAAAACCCACAACCCTTAAAATTTTAACCCTCTAACCCCTAAAGGGTAAGACAAATAAATAAAATGGAAAAACATAAAAATGCAACAGGCCGCAGAAAAGAAGCCGTAACCAGGGTTTTTCTTTCCAAAGGAGATGGTAAAATCTCTATTAATGGAAAGGATTACAAAACCTACTTTCCGCTTGTATATCTGCAAAATCAGGTAGAGGCATCATTAAAGGCTGTTGACTCTACGGATAAGTTTGACGTAAATGTTAATGCTAAGGGCGGTGGTGTAAAAGGCCAGGCAGAAGCTGTAAAATTAGGAATAGCCCGTGCGCTACTCCAGGTAAATCCGGAATACAGACCAGCATTGAAAGCAGCCGGATTACTTACCCGCGATCCCCGTTCAGTTGAGCGTAAGAAACCAGGTAAGAAGAAAGCAAGAAAGAGCTTCCAGTTCAGTAAGAGATAATGCTCACCCAAACCCTCCCGAAGGGAGGGCTTAAAAATTGGCAAATGAAAAAATCATCATTAACAATAGTACTTCAAAGTCCCCTTCGGGGATTTAGGGGCTTAAATTTTAAATAAATGGAAAATAATACTTCCTTACAACAGCAGCTTTTAGAAGCAGGCGTTCACTTTGGACACTTAAAAAAGAAGTGGAATCCTAAAATGTTGCCTTACATTTTTGCGGAAAAAAAAGGTATTCACATCATTGATCTCAACAAAACTGTTGAAGGACTTGAAGAAGCAGCTTCCGCTATGAAATCTATCGCCAAAAGCGGTAAGAAGATCATGTTTGTGGCTACTAAAAAGCAAGCTAAAGAAATAGTAACTGAAGCGGCTCAGAGAGTAAATATGCCTTATGTAACTGAACGTTGGCTGGGTGGTATGCTTACTAATTTCAATACAGTTCGTAAGAGTGTAAAGAAAATGCAGAGCATTGAGAAAATGCTTAATGATGGTACGCTTGACAGTATTACTAAAAAAGAGAGACTTACGCTATCCCGCGATAAAGAAAAGATGGAAAAAGTTTTGGGAGGTATAGCCCAGATCAGCCGTGTTCCTGCTGCTTTATTTTTAATAGATATAGGTCATGAGCATATTGCGCTTGCAGAAGCTAAACGTCTAAATATTACTACTTTCGGAATGGTAGATACTAATTGTGATCCTAATAAAGTTGAGTTTTCTATTCCGTCTAATGATGATGCTACTAAATCTATTGCTATCATTACTAATTATATAGTAGCAGCAATCGCAGAAGGTTTGGCAGAAAGACAAGCAGAAAAAGAAGAAGAAACTGAGGAAACAGAAGATAATACTTCACGCTCTATGAAAATAGATGATGGTTCCGATGATGGAAGAGAACGCCGCCGTGGGTCAGCTTCAGGTGCAGGTCCAGGTGGAAAAGGGCGCAGTGCAGTTGGTCCTCAGAAACGCAGAGTGGCTGGTCCTGGTCAAGGTGGAAACAGGGGTCCCGGCGGAGCTCGCAGATAATGTGGATTGGCAATGAGAAAAGAACAATGAGCAATATTCAATGTTCATTGAACTTCCCGATAGCTATCGGGACGATGAGCAAAACAATAAATAAAAAATTATGAGTACAACAACAACAATAACAGCAGCAGAAATTAATAAGTTGCGCCAGCAGACCGGCGCAGGTATGATGGATTGCCGTAAGGCTTTGGTAGAATCAAATGGAGATTTTGAAGCAGCTATTGACTATTTAAGAAAGAAAGGACAGAAAGTTGCAGCCCTTCGTGGTGACCGTGAAGCAAAAGAAGGTGTAGTGATTGCACAAACTGCAAATGGTAATAAAATAGGGTATATCATCAACGTAAGTTGCGAAACTGATTTCGTAAGTAAAAATGCTGATTACATTGCATTTGCCCAATCCATTATGGATGCAGCCATTGCAAATAATGTAAATAGTATTGAAGAATTAAATGCAGTAAAAACAGGAAACGAGACTGTTGCAGATAAATTTAATGAGCAGGTTGCCAAGATCGGCGAAAAAATAAGTGTTTCCAGGTTTGAGAAAATTGAAGCACCTTATGTAGCAGCTTATATTCATGGTTCATACAGAATGGGCGTTTTGGTAGGTTTGAATAAAGAGAATGAAGAGGCAGGAAAAGATCTTGCCATGCAGATAGCTGCGATGAATCCTATTGCAATTGACCAGTCAGCAGTACCTGCTGAAACTATTGAGCGCGAAAGGAACATTGCTATTGAGCAGGTAAAAGCTGAAGGGAAACCCGCTGAAATGGCTGAAAAAATTGCTGCCGGTAAGATCAATAAATTCTTTAAAGAGAGTACATTGCTTGCACAGGCTTTTGTTAAAGATGGCAACAAATCCGTAAGTGATTATCTTAAAAATGTAGATGCAGATTTAAAAGTGGTAGCTTTTAAAAGAGTTGCATTAGGATAAAAAATAAAACAAATAATTATTTTATTATAAAAATTAGAGCCGATTCATTCAGCTCTTTTTTTTGTTTTTTCCGTTAACCATTAATTAATTTTGAAATACCTGCTGTTCTTTTAAATTAAATAAAAAGTATGCCCGAACAAGAAAAATAATATTCACCTGTCTTCATCAATAGGACACCCCAAATTATCGGAATATAGCTAATAGATTTTTTTGCTCATCAGTTTTGTCTAAAAGCATAAGCCTTTTTTCTTTTGATTGAGGTAATATAATTGTCAAGCCAAA
>JBBQVY010000383.1:0-3522 GCA_038211085.1 Chitinophagales bacterium
CAGCGAACTGATTGATCATTACATTTTGGAATGTACCAAAGACAACATTGAACAAATTCAAAACAGGTTTTTTGTACAGGGCGATCCCGGTGCCATTTTGGTGATAGAGTATACACGCCTTTCAAAAGAAGAAGTTATTGAGGTTGCAACCAAAGTGGAAGCAGAAATGCGTGCCGCCGGATTAGGTTACCACTTTCCTTTATTGTTTGGAAAAGACACAAAAAAAATATGGACGTTGCGCAAAGCCGGTCTTGGCTTACTAAGCAATTTACCCGGAGATGAAAAGGCGGTACCTGTAATTGAAGACACGGCTGTAGATGTGGAAGACCTTCCTGCATACATCCGCGACTTTAATGTGATATTGGAGAAGCATGGATTGCACGCCGTGCATTATGCACATGCAGGGTCAGGAGAAATTCATTTAAGGCCCATCATAAATCTAAAAACAGTTGAGGGCAATAAGCAATTCAGGATGATTGCCGAAGAGATAGCCACACTGGTTAAACAATACAAAGGTTCGTTAAGCGGCGAGCATGGAGATGGCCGCTTACGCGGAGAGTTTATCAAACAAATGGTGGGCGAAAAAAACTATGAACTTCTAAAAAAGATCAAATACACCTGGGACCCGGAGAACATTTTCAACCCAAACAAGATAGTGGACACGCCACCTATGGATACGATGTTGCGTTATACGCCGGGGCAAAAGACCCCTGCTTTTAAAACGGTTTTCAGGTACCACAACCAGGATGTGTTGCAACATGCAGAGCAGTGCAATGGCTCCGGTGATTGCCGTAAGACAGAACTGTCTGGTGGCACCATGTGCCCATCATTTATGGCTACGCGAAACGAGAAAGATACCACCCGTGCCAGGGCAAATATTTTACGTGAGTTTCTTACCAACAGTACCAAGCTCAACCGTTTTGACCACGAAGAAATTAAGGATGTAATGGACCTTTGCCTGAGTTGTAAAGGTTGTAAAAGCGAATGCCCCAGCAACGTGGATATGGCCAAACTAAAAGCCGAATTTCTACAGCAGTATTACGATGCAAACGGTGTCCCATTCAGGTCAAGATTGATTGCGAACTTTAATAACGCTGCACGCCTGGGTGCCCTGTTACCGGGCATATATAATTTTGCTATGACGAATAAAGGCATCAGCAACCTCATAAAAAAGATGGCTGGTTTTGCAGCCAAAAGATCAATGCCTACCATGCATAGGGTTACCTTAAGGCAATGGTTTAAAAAACATCAGCAGGCAAAAAACAACGAACAACGATCAACTACCAACTACTCTCTGTCAACCGTCAACTTATTCTGCGACGAGTTTACCAATTACAACGATACCGAAATAGGTATAAAGGCCATCCTGTTATTGGAGCGATTGGGATATAAGGTTGCATTACCTGCACATGAAGAAAGTGGAAGGGCATGGCTTTCGAAAGGTTTGTTGAGAGAAGCAAAAAAGATAGCTGAAAAAAATGTTTCGCTTTTGAGTAAAGTAGTACATGACGAAGCTCCACTGGTTGGTATAGAACCTTCTGCAATACTAACTTTCAGGGATGAGTATGTTGATTTGGTTGATGATGACCAGTTGGAAGCAGCCAGGCAGCTTTCTGCCAACTCTTATTTGGTTGATGAATTTTTAACTAAGGAAATTGCCAGGGGAAACATTACCAAAGAGCAATTTACCAAAGAGAAAAAGCTGGTGAAACTTCATGGTCACTGTCAGCAAAAAGCATGGAATGCGTTGCAGTCATCGGTTAATATTTTATCGCTACCAGAAAATTACACGGTCGAAACTATACCCTCAGGTTGCTGTGGTATGGCAGGTTCATTTGGGTACGAGAAAGAACATTATGATTTATCAATGCAGATAGGTGAACTTGTCTTGTTTCCGGCTGTGCGAAACCTTGCTGGCGAAGTAATTATAGCAGCTCCCGGTACCAGTTGCCGCCACCAGATAAAAGATGGCACTAGCAAAAAAGCAAAACACCCGGTGGAGATATTGTACGAAGCATTGGCGTAAGAAAAATGGATTTATTTTTTGTTGATCTTTGGTGGTTGGTGGTTGGTCGTAATAAAAGTTGACAGATGAAAGTTGACAGAAAGCAACTCTGTGTACCTCCGTGTCGACGTGTCGTTGTGGTTCAAAAAATCGTTAATGGTTGGTAACAATCATTCGTGAATTCTCATTTTAATGTCGGAATATTCATACGCATTCATTCGTGCATTCGTGGCAATTTATTAAAGCACAGTATGTAAGATTTGTGGGGTGCAGCCAAAACTTTTCCAATATTTTTAATCCTCACTACAAGCCGAATTTAAACCAAGGCACTCCCTTATGCATGACCTCCCCACACTGCAAATTATACTGGCATTTTTAGCTGCACTTTTTGTAGGTTTTAATAAAGCAGGCGTCTCAGGTATAGATGTAATTATGGTAACCTTGCTCATCTTTATTTTTGGTGCAAAAGCTTCTACCGGCATCCTAATGCCTTTGCTCATGATCGGAGATTTTATGGCTGTTATTTATTACCACCGCCATGCCCAATGGAAATATCTTTTAATACTGCTACCCTGGATGATTGCCGGAATAATTACGGGTGTTTACGTAGGCAAAAATCTTTCAGAGCATTCTTTCAGGCAATGGCTTTCAGTTATAGTTCTTGTTACAACCATCTTCATGTTTTGGTGGAATGCAAGGAAAGACAAAACGGTACCGGGTAATAAAATTTTTGCCGGTTCAATGGGGTATGCAGCAGGCTTTACAACTATGGTAGGCAACCTGGCCGGCTCCTTCAGCAACATTTACTTTTTAGCCATGCGGTTGCCAAAGCAACAATTTATTGGTACGGCATCATGGTTGTTTTGCATCATCAATCTTATTAAACTCCCTTTCCACATTTTTGTATGGAAGACCATTAACACCAGTACGTTGCTGATCGATCTTAAATTGTTGCCGCTAATTATTGTTGGTTTTTTATTGGGAGTTCGCCTGTTAAAAAAAACATCGGATACATTTTTCAGACAGCTAGTGTTGATACTAACTGCGATTGGAGCAGTTGTGTTATTTCTGAGGTAAAATGCGGACAACGTCCTTATAATGTCCTGCGGGATTTAAGAGTATAGTAAGCTATTACAGCACTACCCAGCATAAGCACCGATCCTAATAAAAATGGTGCTCCGGCAAAATGCACAGGTGCATTTGCTTTTGTAAAATAAGCAAACAGGTTGGTCATGATCAACGGTCCTATGATGGTAGTAGCACTCATTAAACTGGTAAGAGCTCCCTGTAGTTCACCCTGTTCGTTAGAAGGCACTTTACCTGAAATAATACTTTGCAAAGCGGGGCCTGCAATTCCACCCATGCAATAAGGGATCAGAAAAACAAACATCATCCATGTTTGGCTGGCAAAGGCAAAAAGCAGCAACCCAATGGCATATAAACCCAGGCCAATATAAACGCTCTTTTCGTTTCCAATTGCCGGGTTAATATACCTGATTAATCCACCTTGTACAATA
>JBBQVY010000384.1:0-3505 GCA_038211085.1 Chitinophagales bacterium
TTACCTTAAATCCTTTTTTCGCCTTTTAAAAGAGGATGGAACACTGGTTATTGCTGTGCCTAATTACACCAGTTATGATGCAGAAGTATATGGCAATTGTTGGGCTGCTTATGACGTACCGAGACACCTATATCATTTTTCACCAAAAAGCATGGATATACTCTTAAACAAGCATGGCTTTGTTATTACAGAACGAAAGCCTATGTGGTTCGATAGCTTTTATGTGAGCATGCTCAGTGAAAAACACCTTGCAGACAAAGGCAACATTGTAAAGGCATTCTGGAATGGATTGAGGTCTAATGTAAAAGCAATGGGAGATAATAACAGGTGTAGTTCCATTATTTATATAGCAAAGAAGACAGACCAATAAAAAGTTGTCATCTTCTATTTGTTCAGTAACTACCCTTTTCGTTTAAGGACGAGTTTTAAGGAATTTGCCTTCATGAAATATCTTGCATTTATTTGTTTAGGCATTGCTTCGTAGTTCTCTTGAAGACCGTCTACTAAAAAATAATCTGTAAACTTTTTACCCGAAGGGGAGAAGTGATAAAACTTGGTAGACTGTGTTTCATCAACCCCATCTTTTTCAGGTAAAAACCGGGTAGTATTCCTGCTTGCCTTGTTGTATAATTTAATTTCGGTTCCCGAAAAATACCCGTCAGCAACATTTAATGTAACCGTTAACTTATTGGAAATGCCCTGGTATTTTGTTGTAACATATGCCTTTTGTGCGAAGCACATAACTGGTAACGCAATGGCAAAAAATATGAAGACAAGCAGGTAAAAGACAATTGATTTTTTCATAATAAATAATGGTACCCGTTACAGTTTTACCTCAAAAATTAATGGCCAGAGTTTACCAGTAATTAGCAGCGTTTTTTTAGCTGGGTCGTATGCTATTCCATTCAATACACTGCCTACATTGAAATTGGGACCTGGCTTACCGGCTTTTTCAAGCAGGCCGGTCAAATCCATCTTTCCTACTACATGCCCATTGGATGGATCAATCTTAATAATTTCATTGGTGTTCCAGATATTGGCATAGATGAAACCATCCACCATTTCCAGTTCGTTTACGTTTGCAACAGGCCCGTTGTTATCTGTTACACTTACAATTTTTTGTGTGCTGAAGTTTTTCGGATCACGATAATACAGGTTGCTGCTGCCATCACTCATAATCAAACTTTTTCCGTCTGTGGTCATTCCCCAACCTTCTGTTTCGTATGTAAAAGTTCTGATCTTCTTAAAATTCATATCATAAACAAAGCCTGTTTTTTCTTTATAAGTCATTTGGTAAATAGTATCGTTCAGCACAGTCAACCCCTCTCCAAAATATTTCTCATCCAGACTTATTTCTTTAACCGGTTTTCCTGTTTTTAATTCCATTTTTACCAGCTTGCTATTACCATAGTTACCTGTACTCTCAAAAAGGTAATCTTTATAAAATTGAAAACCCTCTGTGTAATAACTCGTATCGTGTGGATAGCTGGCAACTATATTATAATTGATGGTGGAAGGAGCAGGCAAAGCATTGCTGACTGTAATATTTTCATCTTTCGACTCATTGTTATTACAAGCTATTGTACTCAAAAACAGAAAACCCAGAAATAGATTTTTAAACATATAGTATTGACTTGAAACTAAAATAATGGATTGCCATCCAAGCTTGCCTTTTGCTGGTTTTTATAACAAAATAATAGGTTTTTGAACAACAATTTAAAACATTGCTGCAACCTGTTCAGCTATAACCGGGGTTAGGGCAACTCCCATTCCATTGCAGGCTACTACTGCATAAGCATTCTCATCTACCATTTCTACAAACGGTTCTTTGTTATCAGTAAAGCCCATTATTCCACTCCATTGATGGCTTATGGTAAAATTTTTTCCGGGTAAAATGTACTCAGATAAAAAGCGAATTAATTCGTTTTGAATAGTAGGTGTAATGGCAAGTTCTGTCGTTCGTTCTGTTGCAAACGATTTGTTACGGGCACCTCCTAACAATACCCTGTCACCAACATTTCTGAAGTAATAAAAACCTTCATCATAATGAAATGTGCCCTTTAATTGTAAACCCTTAATTGGGGTGGTAACAACAACCTGTCCACGTGCCGGTGTAATGTTAATAGCTGGCAATATTTGCCGGGTAAATGCATTGGTACAGTATATTAAATTGGTAGTGGTAAACGTCTGGTTTAAAGAGCTGGTTACCCGGTAATGATCGTTGTCTTTTTCTACAGTTTGTACATCCATTCCCCTTAAAATAATTACCCCTTTTGATTGAAGTAACTGTTGTAATGCCATTAGCAGTTTACCGCTATGCAAGCCTCCTTCCATTTCGTTTTCAATCAAATTGTCAAAGCCCATCAACCCAAATTGCGAAGCCTTCTCATTACACCACTTAAAACTATTTTCTATTCCCGTAATACTTTGCATGCCTTTATTCAGCCAGTCTAATTTTTCCTGCACCTGTGTGGCTTGTCCTTCCCGTAAACATTCATATCCTCCACATAGGTCGTAATCAATCATAGGATCGCCAAATAGCTTTCTAATCTTACTAATGCCTTTGTACCGCATTTCAACTGTCGACCACATTTTATCTTCGCCCATTACAGTGGCATCGTACATCATTTCGGTAGGGCTGCCAAAGCAGGCAAAACCGGCATTGCGTGTAGAAGCACCGGTCGGGAAAATGCCTCTTTCTAAAATTAAGATCCGGGCATTTTTATATTTTAACTGTAGTTCAAAGGCGCACCACAGGCCTGCCAATCCACCGCCAATTATAAGAAAGTCGTTCTTACAAAAAATGCTTTCGTCTTCCCAAATACTGTTTGTACTATTCATACGTTATTTACCGGTAAAGGCGGAAGGTAAAGCCTTATTTAACGCTTCGTTGCAACCCACGTAGCTATTTTTGGTTTTAAGTTTAAATCATAGTTATGCAAAAATCGATATTGTTATTGTGCCTGGTATTATTGATGGTAAGCGTTGTAAACAGCCAGGGTTTAAGGGGAATGATTAATAAGGCTACAAAAAAAGATAGCACCGGTAAATCATCCATTGATAAAATGATGGGAAGCTCCATGGCTGCAGGATTAAGCAGTGATGAAATTGCCGATGGTTTAAAGGAGGCTTTAAAAGTTGGGGCAGAAAAAGGAACTACCAAACTTTCAGCAGCAGATGGATTTTTTAAAGATGCTGCCATAAAAATACTGATGCCTGAGGAGGCTCAAAAAGCTGAACAAAAACTGCGGAGTATAGGATTAGGTAAACAGGTAGATAATGCCATTTTAACCATGAACCGTGCAGCCGAAGATGCCGCTAAAAGTGCTGCTCCTATTTTCATTAATGCCATAAAATCTATGAGCATACAGGATGCAGTGAGTATTTTAAAAGGCGGTGATTTTGCGGCAACCAATTTTCTAAAAAACAAAACCACGCTGGAGCTTACCAATATGTTTAGGCCGGTCATTGAAACCTCTCTGCAAAAGGTAGATGCTACCAAATA
>JBBQVY010000385.1:0-3497 GCA_038211085.1 Chitinophagales bacterium
TCTTCGGCTGCACGGTTCATGGTTAAAATGGCATTATCTACCTGTTTACCTAATCCTATACTCCGCAGTTTTTGTTCAGCTTTTTGAGCTTCCTCAGGCATCAGTATTTTTATGGCTGCAACTTTAAAAAATCCATCTGCTGCTGAAAGTTTGGTGGTCCCTTTTTCCGCCCCAACTTTTAAAGCCTCCTTTAAACCATTGGCAATTTCATCGCTACTCAATCCTGTAGCCATGGAACTTCCTATCATTTTATCAATGGATGATTTACCGCTGCTATCTTTCTTTGTAGCCTTATTAATCATTCCCCTTAAACCCTGGCTGTTTACAATACCGGCCATTAACATAGCAAGGCATACAAAGAATATTGATTGTTTCATAAATACTATTTAAACTTTACATTCAAAAATAGCTAAGGGGGTTGCAACGAAGCGTTAAATAAGGTTTTAGCTTAACCCTTTACCCAAAAAAAAACATGGTTAGTACAAACAGTATTTGGGAGGAAGAAAGTATTTTTTGTATGAATGACTTTCTGATAATTGGCGGAGGATTGGCCGGCTTATGGTGTGCCTATGAGATACAATTGAAATATCCCGAAGCAAGGATATTAATTTTAGAAAGAAGCCTGCTTTCAACCGGTGCCTCTACCCGCAATGCAGGCTTTGCCTGTTTTGGCAGCCCTACCGAAATGATATATGATGCCACTGTAATGGGCGAGAATAAAATGTGGTCGACAGTTGAAATGAGGTATAAAGGCATTAGCAAGATTAGAAAGCTATTTGGCGATGCCGTGATTGATTACGACCCATGCGGGGGGTACGAATGTTTACGGGATGGACAGGCCACACAGGTGCAGGAAAAATTAGACTGGCTGAATAAAGGCATGCAAAGTATTACAGGCAAAGAAAAAAGCTTTAAGTGGCGTAAAAACAAGGCCGCGCAATTTGGCTTGATGGGATTTGACCATTTGATTGAAAACGAAATGGAGGGAGGCTTGCACAGTGGTAAACTGGTAATGGCATTGCAACAGTTACTTCAATCAAAAGGTGTAATACTTTTAAGGGGAATGGATGTACAAACTGTAGCAAGAAAAAATGATCATTACCAGGTAATAACCTCATTAAACCAGACGTTTACCACTACCAATATTATCTACTGTACCAATGCATTTACCCGGCAAATATTGCCAGCTCTTAACATTACACCTGCACGTGGACAGGTTGTTGTTACCGCCCCTATTAAGGGTTTACAATTGAAGGGAACATTTCATTATGATGAAGGTTTTTATTACTTCAGAAATGTTGGCGACAGGGTATTGTTAGGAGGCGCCCGTAACAAATCGTTTGAAACAGAACGAACAACAGAACTTGCCATCACACCTACGATTCAAAACGAATTGATTCGCTTTTTATCTGAGCACATTTTACCAGGAAAAGATTTTACCATAAGCCATCAATGGAGCGGCATAATGGGCTTTACCGATAACAAAGAACCCGTTATAGAAGTGGTAGATGAGAATGCTTATGCAGTAGTAGCGTGCAATGGAATGGGTGTTGCGTTAACCCCTGTTGTAGCTGAAGAGGTTGCAGCAATGTTTTAAACTGTTGACCAAAATCCTATTATTTTGTTATAAAAATCAGCAAAAGGCAAGCTTGGATGGCAATCCTTTATTTTAGTTTCAAGTCAATACTATATGTTTAAAAATCTATTACTGGGTCTTCTGTTTTTGAGTACAATAGCTTGTAATAACAACGAGCCGAAAGATGATAATATCACTCTTAGCAATGCTTTGCCTGCTCCTGCCACTATCAATTATAATGTAGTTGCCAGCTATCCGCACGATACCAGTAATTACACAGAGGGGTTTCAATTTTATAAAGATTACCTGTTTGAAAGTACGGGTAACTATGGTGATAGCAAGCTGGTAAAATTTGAATTAAAAACAGGAAAACCGGTTAAAGAGATAAGCCTTGACGAGAAATATTTTGGAGAGGGGTTGACTGTGCTGAATGATACCATTTACCAAATGACTTATAAAGAAAAAACAGGTTTTGTATACGATATGAATTTTAAGAAGATCAGAACTTTTACATACGAAACAGAAGGTTGGGGAATGACCACAGACGGCAAAAGTTTGATTATGAGCGATGGCACCAGCAACCTGTATTATCGTGATCGGAAAAACTTCAGCACACAAAAAATAGTTAGCGTTACTGATAACAATGGACCCGTTGCCAATGTAAACGAACTGGAGCTTATTGATGGATATATTTACGCTAACATTTGGAACACCGATAACATCGTCAAGATTGATCCATCCAATGGGCATGTAGTAGGTAAGATGGATTTGACCGGCCTGCTCGAAAAAGCAGGGAAGCCAGGTCCCAATTTCAATGTAGGCAGTGTATTAAATGGAATAGCCTACGACTCAGCTAAAAAAACGCTGCTAATTACGGGTAAACTCTGGCCATTAATTTTCGAGGTAAAACTGTAACGGTTACCATTATTTATTATGAAAAAATCAATTGTCTTTTACCTGCCTGCCCTCCTGTTTGTTGCCAATGCGTTACCAGTTATGTGCTTTTCACAAAAGGCATATGTTACAACAAAATACCAGGTCACTTCCAATAAGTTAACGGTTACATTATATGTTGCTGACGGGTATTTTTCGGGAAACGAAATCAAACTCTACAACAAGGCAAGCAAGAAGACGACGCGTTTTTTATCTGAAAAAGACGGGGTTGATGAAACCCAGCCTACCAAATTTTATCACTTCTCTCCTTCAGGTAAAAAGTTTACAGATTATTTTTTAGTAGATAGTCTTCAAGAGAACTATGAAGCAATGCCTAAGCAACTAAATGCAAGATATTTTATGAGGTCAAATTGCTTAAAACTCGTCCTTAACCGAAAAGGGTAATTGCTGAAAAATAGAAGATGGCAACTTTTATTGGTCTATCTTCTTTGCTATGTAAATAATAGAACTGCACTTGTTATTATCTCCCATTGCTTTTACATTAGACCTCAATCCATTCCAGAATGCCTTTACAATGTTGCCTTTGTCTGCAAGGTGTTTTTCACTGAGCATGCTCACATAAAAGCTATCGAACCACATAGGCTTTTGTTCTGTAATAACAAAGCCATGCTTGTTTAAGAGGATATCCATGCTTTTTGGTGAAAAATGGTAGAGGTGCCTGGGCACATCGTAAGCAGCCCAACAATTGCCATATACCTCTGCATCATAGCTGGTGTAATTAGGCACAGCAATAAGCAGTGTTCCATCCTGCTTTAACAGGCGAAAAAAAGAATCAAGGTAATGATGCAAATCATGAACATGCTCCAAAACATGCCACAGTGTAACAACATCAAAACTTTGGTTCTGTAACAAATCCAACTTGTCCGGTGTCTGAAAATCAACACCATAATTGTCTTTGGCTATTTTGCGGGCACTATCATCAGGCTCAATACCCTGCACCGTCCAACCATGCTTTTGCATAATATGG
>JBBQVY010000386.1:0-3485 GCA_038211085.1 Chitinophagales bacterium
AATTATCTTATTAACTATAGTGGTTGCCTGTTCAGGTGTGGCGGCAGGAATTCTTCCTATAGCTATATCTAAAAGTGGGGGTGCAGCAGAACTATTGATGTCATCTGTAGCATCCAGGTAGCCAAAAAAATCATCGCTGGTGTAAGTATTTAAAGGCTCCAGCGAGTTGGTGCTTTCGTAAGCAGGTACAAGGTTGGTGTTATTTCTGATGCGGCTTTTATAATCAAATGAAGCATCACCAAAAAGTAATAAATATTTAGGACGCTTTGAAGTGTCAACTGCTGCCCGGTTATAATACATTCTTACCCAGTTTCGTATTCCTGTAGGGTCAGGAGTGCCGGAAGCAAACTCGTTAAACACCTGGTCAGTAGTAACAATTGTAACCTGTAATCCATTTTTTTGTTCATGATAGGCAGCTAATCTTTGAGCCTGCATACGTAAAACTGGTGCTGTAACAATCAACATATCTGCCCGGACCGGTTGATGCAGGTTTTGATTGGGGATCAACTTAATTGCATTAGGTACTAACAAAGTTGTTGAGGAGAATGCAATGTATTCACGTAAAATAGTGGCATCATTTATAAAGCTATATGCACCTCCTGCCTGGGTTCCAATTAATTGAACGGGTGAACTTTGATTGGTAACATCCCACACAGAAAGGTCTGCGGGGGCACTGGAAATGGTGAATGCTGCTATTTTTCCTGCACCTGCTGAAGACCAATCTCTGAAAGTAAGCTGTCCATTGCTATACTGCAGGGTAGACCGGGTATGTACTTCAAACCAATTGAGCCAACCCTGTGCATTGAACGATCCCGGTAAAAAATTGTAAACAACATTTAAGCTGTTTGTTCCTGGTAACACAATAGTTGAACTGTTTTCCGTTTCCTTAGCAAACGATTCTAAAAAATTACCGCTGACAGGTGGAATATTCAAAGAAGTCAATAATTGATTATTCGTTTTTACATCCAGGTGGCTTTCAGCTCCAACACTTCTTGCTGCAAAACTTGTTTTAATTGTAACCGGACCTGCAATACTGCCTGGAAGAACAGCCGTAAAAGTTCGGGAGGTTGTGTTACCCGGTGTATTGCTAAATTCTTCGCCATACCATTCTTTCCCACTTTTTAAAAAGTTGATGGTATCGCTTTCATGGTAATACCTAGAATTAAAGGTGTTGACGTTTGTATTAGAAGCAGTCATAACAGGATTCGAGACCATTCTCTTTCCGGTACCGCCAATAGATAAAAAATAATAAGACTGGTCTGCATAAATATTTTTTACATGCCTGAAATTTTGATTGCTGCTGTCTTTAATCCATTCATCGGGTCCTGTAGCATAAAAAAGACAATAGTCGGTTCCATTTAATTGCCCATCTCCCCCATCAAAAATTTGTAGCGACACTTCCTGCAGGTCATCATCTATGGGAACAAGATTGTTTTCGGGCAACATCCTACCACCGTTACCAAATAACCTGACAGATGCAGATGAAAGTCCTGAAGTATTTACGCCCAACTTATTAAGGAAAGCAAGGTCAATCTTGTATACGCCCTCTTTATCAACACTTAATTTATACCAATTGCCAGTGTTCAATACCGAAGTAACCGCATATTGTTGCGATAATGTAATTTGGCAAAGCATTATTTGCAGCAACAAAAAAAGTGAAAAGCGAAAAACCATTGGTTACAATTACCTGTCTGATAAAGAGGACTGAAATTAGCTATCTTTCAATGCATAAGTGCATATTTGAGAATGCAATAATGAACAAAAGATTATAGAAATTTTTAAACTTGTGTTGTGATTTTTATCTAAAACTAACCGGCAAATGCAATAAGTTTTATTGTGAAGTATAAAATAAAACACTTCAATAAGTCGTTTAAATTTACAATGCTAAAATTAGGTTTTCCCTAACAGACTACACTTCTGCGATCGACTGTTTTCTATGGGTAATTCTATTATATTCGCATAAGTATATCTTGTATAAAACAATATTCACATCTTATCAATCGTTCCTTACGAGTTAAATTGATTTAAATGCAAAAAGTAATGCGTCTTAAAAATTTCACAGTGCTATTGGGAGTCATTGCATTGCTGGCTTCGTGTAAAAACGGCTTCATGGGAAAGAACAAGAAAGAAAAATCTTCCATGACCGGCTGGAATTACAACGACAAAAACATGGGCGGTTTTAATGTGGCCAAGGCTAAGGACATTAAAACGGGTCCTGGTTTGGTGTTTGTACAAGGTGGTACTTTTACCATGGGCGCAACTACAGAGGATGTAATGGGCGACTGGAATAACATTCCACGTCGTGTTACCGTTAACTCATTCTTTATTGATAAAACAGAAGTAGCAAACATTCACTATCGTGAATATATCTACTGGATTGAGAACGTTTTTTCTGATCCTCAATACGAAGCAGTAGTAGAAGGCTCAAAGCCTGATACCCTGGTTTGGAGAAGTGAATTGGCATACAATGAGCCTTACGTAGAATATTATTTCCGTCACCCATCATATAACTTTTACCCTGTTGTAGGCGTAAACTGGAAACAGGCTCACGATTTTTGTATTTGGCGTACAGACAGGGTTAACCAAAACGAGTTGATTACTGCAGGTTATCAAAATAAAAATGTTTTAAAATCTGAATTACAAGGTGGTGGCCAGGAAAACTTTAATACCAAAGCTTACCTGATGGGTGAGTACCAGGGTGTACCGGGCAAACCTAAAAAAGGTGGCTTGATTGATGCACAAGGCAGGCCTAGAAGCAAGGTAAATTTTGATGACGGCATTTTATTACCGGGTTACCGTTTACCAAGCGAGGCTGAGTGGGAATATGCAGCTTTAGGCTACATTAACCAAAACCCACAGGTTCGTAAGAGTGAGAAGAAGCGTGGTGAGGAGTTGATCTCAAACAAACAAATTTATTCGTGGCAGAATGATGGTTATGACAACCTGCGTGCAACCCGTCGTGGCGAATGGCAGGGTAGTTTTTTAGCCAACTTTAAGCGTGGAAGTGGAGACAACATGGGAGTTGCAGGTGGTTTAAACGACCGTAGTGCTATCCCTGCTGAGGTAACTGCTTTCTTTCCAAATGCTTTTGGTGTGTACAACATGAGTGGTAACGTTAGTGAGTGGGTAGCTGATGTGTACAGGCCTTTAACAACTGTTGAGGCTGATGATTTTAACCCTTATCGTGGTAACCGTTTCCAGAAGATTGATAAAAGTGGTGGGGAAGGAAATATGAGAGACAGCATAGGTAGAATTAAAATGATTGATGAAGTAGACTCTACTTTACGCAACCGTCGCAACTACCAAAGATCTTATGCTGTTGACTATTTGGATGGTGACTCTGCAAGTTCTGTGACTTATGGTTACGGGGTAACAACCCTGGTATCTGATCAGTCGCGTGTAATTAAAGGTGGTAGCTGGAACGATAGACCTTATTGGTTAAGCCCCGGCACCCGTCGCTTTTTAGAAGAAGGACAAAGCAGTAA
>JBBQVY010000387.1:0-3483 GCA_038211085.1 Chitinophagales bacterium
ATGGTAGTAACAGCAGCCGCTTTTCCTTCGGCCCTGTAGGCTGCAAAACTTGCCAATACACCAAGACCATTTAACATACCAGCCAATGCACCTAACGAAAATGTTTTTGAGGAAACACTGAATTGTATTGTACCGGCAACCATAAAACCAAGCGTAATAATTACAGAAGTAAGCACAAAGGAGAGGTACGACCATTCAGCCGAAATATGATTGGTGGTGACTTTTTGGGCTGCACTAAAAATGCCCCAGCAAAAGATGGCAGCAAGTGAAAAAAGAAACCATTCATTTAAACCAATGCTTTTTATAAAAAGCGAAGGGTCAGTAAATAACAACGTTTCGCCCGACAATAATAAGATGGCAGGCACGGCAACCAGGACACCTGCTACATTAACGAGGTTAAGTTTTTCCTTAAATGCAATTACCGCTATCACTATTGTAACCAAAGGATAAAGGTTTGTAACCGGAATTACAATAGAAGCCTGCCCGCCATTGCTGAAAGCATAAAAAACTGCAACGTTGCCTGCTATTGCAAAACAGCCGGCAATACATCCCCACACTAAACCCTTCGTTTTAAATGTAGACCTTTTGCATTTGCTGATTACAAATGGCAACGTGAATAACATACCAATTGTAAACAACAAATGGTTCATAAACGGATTAACGTCTTCGGAAATTAGTTTAGCCACCACACCCCATATACCCCAGAGTAATCCGGCGGTAACCGCATACACAAACCATAGATTATTCTTTACATTCATACTTTAATAATTTGTGGAAGATTGAAATAATGCAGCACTACCCAGCATTCCTGCAAGTTCTTCTAATTCAGAAGTTTGCAGTTGAAACGAATAGTTGGGGTATGGTGATAAATAACTGTTTCCCTTTATCCTGTCAAGATAAGGAGTCAGACCTTTGGCTATGCCACCTCCTAAAACAATCATATCCGGTGCAAATAGATTTACATAATTGTGTATGGCAATATGCAGGTAAGTAATAAGCTGGTCTACAACAAACGCCGCATCTGTACTACCAGCTAAGGCCGCTTCAAAAATGGCTTCAACTGATGACCCGCCACTAAAATTATTACGCATGGCCAGGTCAATAATTCCGGCTGAAGATACCAGCGCTTCAAGGCATCCTTTCTTTCTGCAATAACAAAGTGCACCGTCATCTGTAATCTTAATATGTCCGCCCATGTGGGCTAGTGGCAAGGGTTCAGTAAACCAGCCGTTTACTACCAACCCAAAACCTACACCCGTACCCAGAGTTAATGTTAGTACCCGTTTATAGTTCTTACCTTTTCCATACAAGGCTTCGCCCAATGCAACAGTTCTTGCATCGTTATCTAAAAAGCAGGGTATTGAATGTTCAGTTTCAATAATTGATTTAAGCGGATAGCTTTCCATGAACTCCAAAAAGCCATAGGTTGTTTCTACAATGCCATCCTCATTTATAAATCCCGGAACACCAAAACCAATGCCTGTTATATCAACACCTGTTTTCGCGGCAAATGTTTTAAACTTTTTTATAACATCACTTACCTGTTGCAAAAATATTTCTGCTTCTTCTTTTTCTGTAGGTAGTACAATGCTTTGAAGCACTTGGCCTGTAGGTGTGTTTACAAGTCCGTACTTGGTTCTTGTACCTCCAATATCAACTCCTATGGTCAGTATATTATTCATTTAACAGGGGTAATATTTAAGTTCGGCCTGGTAGCTGATAAAGTTGCTTTTGCCAACTTTTCCTATCTGGCGTGTTTCTAAAACTCTATGGAAATCGTGAATATTTTACGCAAAGACGCCAAGTAAAACCACGCAAAGAAGGCAAAGAAGAAACCTTTAATGGTAAAGTATAAAAACACCTGGGTCATCTTTGCGTGTAACTCTTTGCGTCTTTGCGTAAAAATGAGTTACCATATTTGCTCGTGATAAAAGATCCTCAATCGTTTGTAGATGAACTTGCCAAAAATATTTACAAGCATAAGGGTCGCCAGCAAAAGAATTTTCTGTTCATACTCCTATTTTCACTGTCACAAATTTAGAAATATTATTATAATTGAATACAACTTTTACATTATTGAATTATTATTTTATTTATAGGTTTTTCCTTATTGCTAAAGCAGTTTCTTCGTCAAAAATTCTATTGTATTAAAGCTGATCTTTCTGCTATTAACATAGGTGCGTCGTACAATGGAAGATTGTTGAACGATTGAGTATTTCCATTTTTATTCCAGTGAGCCTTAGGTATTTCATAGATATTTCCTGTCATTACATCCACCAGAACAGGTTCCTTAAAGTTCGCATTCTCCACTTTGAAATTCATTAGGGTTGTTTGAAAGGAGTTGGTTGCGTTTGTACTATCAATCCACAGGGCAATGAGCGGCTTATTAGTTTTTATGTGCGTGTAACCATATACTGACATAGATTCTTTTGCTTCAGTGGCGAATTTAAATTGTGGATTTAGCTGCAGGTTATTGTCAAATATTGCAGCAATATTTTGCACAGCATAATATGCCACTTTGGGACGTATGGCTGCCAAGGTCGCATCCGACTGAATTAAACCTTTGGTATTTAATACAGGCTTGTAATAAATATCAATAATCGTAAAAACAGACGTTTCTATATCGTGACCCAGATCACCCAACAAACGGCGCATATCATATTTGGCCTGGGTATATTCGGTCCAGTAATACTCTGATAAAGCAAAGGATGGTATATAGGTGGAGGGAGCTCCATTCTCGCCCTGGCGTAGTAAAATTTTATTTGAATATTTTTCAATCACCTTCTTCAATCCCAATACCCTGTTTTCGGTATAAGCATCTTCGGGCCGCATGGTATAACTGTGGTAGGAGATCCAATGAAACAAGTCGAGTTTCCCCTTGTCAGCAATCACTTTCAGGAAGCGATCGAGGTATTCTGTGTTGCTGTTGGAGGCAAATGCCAATCCTGCAATTTTTGCTTCAGGTTGAATTCTTTTAATAATTTCTGCTGTTCTAATATTTAATGCGGCAGTGGTTTCAGCACTTATTTTCTGGCCCGGATGATCTGGTTCATTCCATATTTCCCATTCCTTTACCCTGTCTTTATAACGTGCAACTAAAGCTTCTACCCACCTGTCCCATGCAGCATAAGCTTCAGGTGTAGTCATTAAACTATTCAGCAGGCCTCTACCTCCGCCACCTTTGTATATAGGATTACCGTAAGAAGGTTGAAGCCACGGTTCCATACCGTTAGCTACTGCATAATTAATGATATCATCTAACCATTTCCAGTCATATACACCTTGCGTTTTTTCGCACTTTGCCCAGCCTGCCTGCAGCCTTATTTTTTTTACACCGAGCGGGGCCAAATACGATTTATAGTTGTCCCAGGCCGCAAGGTCGCGGTCGAGGGTTTCGCACCCTACTGTTATCCTTGATGCTTCAATTTCTTTTGTTGAACGCGGTTTGACAGACCCAATCCTTTTTAAATTTAATTGCAAAGG
>JBBQVY010000388.1:0-3464 GCA_038211085.1 Chitinophagales bacterium
GCTGGAGACTCAGCTTTCTTTAAGGCTTTTACCAGGTTTAGGCCATTGCCACCTGGCAGGCCAATATCTATCACAATGCAGTCGTAAATAAACTGCTGAACTTTCTCCAGTCCTCCATTAAAATTATTCACAGCCTCGCAAACATATCCCTGCTGATTTAGGTACTTTACTATTGATTCCTGCAAAGCAATTTCATCTTCAACAATCAAAATTTTCATGATTGTAAAAGTAGGGAACAGAAGTGGTTGATGGTTTAGGGTTGGGGGTGTCGGGGTTTAGGGTTGAGGGTTTAGGGTTGGTTAAAAAGATGTAAGATGACAGTTGACAGGAAGGAAGGTGTAAATCCCTGAATAGCGTTGACAAGTTGTATACTCTTTCGTTATTAAAAATATTGACTGTTTTTCCATTTTCCTTTTGCCTTACGCCTTACGCCTTATGCCTTTTGCCTTATGCCTTATGCCTTTTGCCTTATGCCTTATGCCTTATGCCTTATGCCTTATCCCAAAAAACCCCGCCTGAAACAGACGGGGCATCAACCAAACTAAACCAACTCAAACGCACATTTTTTATTGCAAATCATTCAAAGCATATTGATATTCTGTTTGTGGCTGCGCAGGATACACGCCGGTTATGATCGCACTCTTGCCTGCATTTTTTATAGCTGACTGTAATTCTTCAACTGTTCTTACAGGACTGTTATTTACTTTAGTCACTATAAAACCTTCCTTAATTCTTGTCTGCTCTGCTATAATTCCCTGGCCGATATTGCTAATGACAACACCGTATGGAATTTGTAATTGTGCAGCCTGGCTTTTGTCAAGATTTTCAAAGGTGGCACCCAATTGATCCACTACTTTTTGTTTCATACTTTCATAACCACCTGCGGTAGCCTTAAGTGTTACAGAGGCTGTTTTTGCAGCACCATTATGATTGTATCCAATGCTTATTTTATCACCGGGCCTTGATGTGGCAATTTTTTCAACCATCTCTGTACCGGTGTTAACCACGGCACCATTAATACTTGTAATAAAATCACCTTTCTTAACACCTGCATCTGCAGCAGCACTACCACTGGCAACATCCATTACATAAATACCATCGCCTTCTTTTACATTATTCTTTATACGGTCTTCCTCGCTCATTTGGTCATTACCATACATCACACCCAGGTAAGCTCTTTTAGAACTGCCATATTTAATGATATCGCTGGCTACCTTTTGTACCAGGTTAGATGGAATGGCATAGGCATAACCGGCATACGATCCTGTTGGAGAAGCTATAGCACTATTGATACCGATAACATCACCATTGGTATTAACTAAGGCGCCCCCACTGTTACCCGGATTTACCGCAGCATCTGTTTGAATAAATGACTCAATAGGGCTTGCACTTTGCCTGCTGTTAATACCCAGGTTACGACCTTTGGCACTTACAATGCCGGAGGTAACTGTAGTCTCCAGGTTTAATGGATAACCAATAGCCAATACCCACTGACCAAGATGTACATTGTCTGAATTAGCAAATTCAAGGGACTTAAAGTTGGTACCCTCAATTTTAACGACTGCAAGGTCTGTACTGGCATCTTTACCAACAACTTTGGCTTTATAGTCCTTTTTATTATTAAGGGTAACTACTACTTCGTCAGCACCATCAACCACGTGGTTATTGGTTACAATGTAGCCATCAGAACTGATCATTACACCAGATCCTGAAGCTCTCTGGTCGCGGGGAGCCATTTGCCCATTACCACCAAAAGGATTATCATTTCCATCACCAAAAAATTGTTTAAAAGGATTGTCGCCCATGTCTGGTCCGGCTGCAACCTGCTTACCTTTTGTTAAGGTTTTTATATGAACTACAGCGGGAGCAGCCTTCGTAGCGGCCATCTCAAAATCAACCATTGGACTGCCTGCGGATGCTGGATCGTAAGATGCAAAACGGGCAGGATTTGTAGAAGAGGATGCACCAATAGCCGATAAAGGATTATTTGACTGGGTATATTTCGTATAACCGATCAAACTTCCAATTGATGTAGCAGCGCTTATTAGAATCACTGCCAGTGTTTTTTGAAAAGTCATGTTTTAAAATTTATTTGAGTTATTTAATTACAACACAAGCTTACAGCCCGGTTCTGAAGCACTTCTGAAGAAAACCGTAAAGGCCTTGTTAAACTAATTTAAGATTCAGGGAAAGGTTTTTGTATAGAGCCTATAATCATAGTTGTAAGTCCAAATGGGTAACTATGTTCAACATCGTTCATTATATAAAGTTTATTATTGCACTTCAATTTTTAGTTGATACATGAGAAGACTTACATTGATGATTTTGTTAGGAGTATTGGCTTGTACCAGTTATGCACAAGACACTTTAAACCCCGTTATTCTTAAAGACACCCCCACCCTGGAGGCCGTTATTATCGACACACCACTCCGTATCATCAACCTCAATCCTTTTTTTTCTGTACATGTAGATTCCACTGTCAACTACCAGTTTCTTATCAATAAAGAACCTCAAAAATATTTCTGGTATGTTCGTAACGCACCGGTAGGCATCCGCATTAATAAAGACAATGGCATCTTTAATTTTAAGGCTGATAAATCGTATTTCCTTTCAGGAAAACTGAAGTACGACTTTAACTATAAAGTAAGTATAGGCGTACAAAACTTAAGCGATCCTAAAGACAGAATTGACACAAGTTTTACCGTTGTGTTTTTTAATACGGAGATTATTACCTCTGACTTAAAACCTACGGTTAGTGGCAATGTTTATATTGATGAAGGCGAGGTCATAAGTTTTAGGGTTATGTGTGAAGAAGGAAGCTTTCCAATCGAAAATATCATCACCAGTTCCAGCGTTGCTATTGGCAACTTTAAACCTGTGTTGCATTGCGATGACGAGTTTAAATGGCAACCCGATTATGATTTTGTAAAAGAAACCGACTCAGGCAAAGTTAAAATTGTGCAGCTTACTTTTATAGGTTCTACCAGGTTTAAAATGCAGGATACTGCAAGGGTAAGGTTGATCGTACGAAATGCCTTAAACTATCCCATAGCTGTTGAGCAATACAAGGTGCTTGCCCACGAAATGAACTCTTATGTTCTCAAATTGAAATACACCTTTATTCAACTGGATAAGAATATTAAAAAGACCAAACGTACCCGTACTGCTTTCGATCTCACTGCTGCATCATCAGCATTGAGCGGTACAGCATTAGCTACTTCAAAAAACGAGGACACCAAACGAACTGGGCTTATTCTTCCCAGTGTTGGTTTAATTCTTACTCCATTAAAGGAGGCATCTGCCCCTGTAAAAACAGCAGAGCAAAACCAGGCAACACTCATTCGCTCTTCCATCAAACGCCTTGAGTATGTTATTTCCGACAATTCCCTGGTTGGAGAAAAAGACCCTGACCTTGTGCAAAAATCAAGCAAGCTGAGAGAAGAGTTTAAGCAAAGCCAAATGCA
>JBBQVY010000389.1:0-3463 GCA_038211085.1 Chitinophagales bacterium
TAAAAACAAATTATTTCATCCAGATTGATTTTCCTGCACCATATTTTAATAGTATGTTTCAAACGTCACTTGTAATATCCCTAATGAATAAAAAATCCCTGAAAGCCAATGCTTACAAGGATTACAAGTTTTAAAGCGTGCACCGGGGTGTACAATTCTCGAACCATTTTATCCCAGATTTGACAAGACTTGCTAATCTTTTGACGGCATAAGATTAGCAGGTCTTTTTCTATTTATTGATTATTAAGTGTTTAACAAAGGTAAAATTCATATTATGAAACCGGACAAAAGTTACTTGGAGTTCATTAGCTCATTGAAGCAAGAGATTGTAAATAGCCGTTACCAGGCTGCACGGCTGGCTAACCGTGAACAATTGTTGCTTTACTACAAAACAGGGAAGATGCTCTCTGAGAAGGTTAAGGCTCAAAAATGGGGTGGAAAGGTTCTTGAACAGGTTGCTATGGATCTGCAAAGTAACCTGCCTGGATTAAAGGGTTTTTCGTTTACAAACCTTAAGAAAATGAGGCAGTTTTATGAGGCTTATATCGATTTTCAAAGTAGGCCGTCAGCAACGGCCCAAATGGAAAATGGTGACCCTGCATCAGATTTGGAAGCCCTTGGCTTAATTAGACCGTTGGCAACGGCCCAATTAGAGCATTTTTATAGCATTAGTTTTACCCATCACATTCTGTTGCTAAACAGGTGCAAAGGTGCTGAGGAGCGATTTTTTTACATAGAACAGTCTGCAACTCAGTTTTGGTCGGTTACTATTATGGAGCATCAAATTGATGCCCAATTGTTTCAGAATCAGGGAAAGTTGCCCAATAACTTTAAAACCACAATAACGGAAGCATTAAAGCCGTCTGCTTTAAAAGTATTTAAGGATGAATATCTACTCGATTTTATTGCCGGTGACGAACTGGACGATGAACGACATATTGAACAACAGGTGGTATTAAACATCAGAAATTTTATCTTGCAAATGGGTAAGGGATTTTGCTTTATTGGTAACCAATACCGCCTTGAAGTTGACGGGGATGAATTTTTTATTGACCTACTATTTTTTAACCGCTATTTACAATGCCTCGTCGCATTTGAATTGAAAAGAAATAAATTCAAACCCGCAGATGCCGGGCAGCTGAATTTTTATTTGAATGTGCTTGACGAAAAAGTAAAGTTGCCACAGGAGAATTCCAGTATCGGTATTGTTCTTTGCAAAGAAAAAAATAATACAGTAGTTGAGTTTGCTATCAAAAGTTTTGATAAGGCAATGGGAGTAGCTACTTATAAAACATCTAAACAAATGCCGAATGAAATAAAAAGGGTATTACCAGATACTGATGAATTGGCTGGCTTGATATAGTTAGGTACTTCAGGATTGGAAAATCTCCTTTATATATCTTGGATTTATTTCAATTCTTTCAATATCTTTTTCAAGAAGGGCAGAAATAAATGTCTTTTCACCTCCTGACATTTTCTTTAAAAGATTGTTGTTTGTATTTGCAATATCGATTATGTTTTCTTGGTCAATTTTTCTGGCAACATGCAACATACTATTAAGAAGATTTTCTGTATCCGAAAAACTGACGCCATATTTGTTATCTGATAAAGCATCGCAAACGCATTGCTCTAGTACTACACTTGAAATTGGTAGGTTATTTTTATCTCTGTATGATTTCAGTAATTTAATTGTTCTCCTGGCCTCTGGCAAATTTGTTGTAGCTTTTTTTTGTACTCCGACATTCGTTTTAAACGTATCCATTCTACCAACCCCTTATTTGAATAGCCACTTGGCTCCATCACCTTTGCGTAATGCAAGATGAAAAAATAATTATGGCGCAACAAATGCGCCAGCATATAGCAGCCTGCAAGTCAAGTGGTTTGTATGTAGAGCAATACTGTAAGGAACATCATTTAAATTCTTCCACCTATTATTACTGGCGTAAAAAATTATCAGATGAGTCAAAAAAGAATACGGGATCATTCATACAGCTACAACCGGTATCACAACAAAGCGGTTTTGTTGAAATTATTTTTACAAATGGAGTAAAAATACATTTTGGCGATTTAGTACCCGCAGATTATTTAAAGCAATTGGTAAGTTGATATGTTATACTTAAGTGCAAGTATCCGTTATTATTTCTATGGCAAAATAGTAGACATGCGAAAGGGTTGCTATGGCTTGTGTGGCCTGGTAACAAACGAGATGGAAAAGAATATTTTAAGTGGCGATGTGTTTGTATTTATGAACAAGCGACACAACCAAATAAAGTTATTGCAGTGGGACAAAGACGGCTTTGCTATTTACGAAAAAAGATTAGAAAAAGGCGCCTTTGAACACCCTGACAAAATGCAGGAAAGTAATGACATTTTACTATCTAATTTACAACTGCAACTGATTTTACAAGGCATTATATTACAATCTGTCAGGCATAAAAAAAGATTTTCAATAAAAGCCTGAAAAGCCCGTCAATATTGCATTGTGTAGCCCTGCTGGTATGATAGTTGCCTCACTTTTTTCATCAATACTATTACCCCACATATCGACTATAGGCGCTTATACGAGCAGGTGTTAGTCGAAAACAATGCACTAAAAATTGAAGTGTCTGAACAGCAGAAAACAATTGAAGCACAAGCCATTCAAATCAACCTGCTAAAGCTTCAAATAATAGAACTTCAAAAATATATTTTTGGTGGAAAGCAAGAAAAATTTACACCCAATGTAACTGCATTACAAGCCGATTTATTCCCTGATGAAAAGCTGGCAGAAGTAACCGTAACAACTATCGTAGCAACCAAAGAAGTAACCACAACAAAAAAAAGCATCCGCGTTAACCACAATGGCCGTAACCCATTACCTTCCCATATTCGCAGAGAAGAAATAATACTGGAGCCAACCCAGGATGTAACAGGACTAAAACCAGTGGGTCAGCAAATAACCGAAGTATTAGAATATAAAGTAGGCGAGCTGTTTATAAAAAAATACATCCGCCCTGAATATATAAAACCAATCGAAGAAGGCACTCAGGCAAAACGTGTGATAGCAGCATTACCAACTATGCCAATAGACAAATGCATTGCTGGCCCATCGCTACTGGCATATTTAATGGCTAGTAAATTTATTGATCATTTACCCATACACAGATTGCTGCAAATGTTTTTACGGCAAAAAGTAGTCATAGATGCCGCTACCGTTTGCGGTTGGTTGAAAGCAGTTGGAAGATTAATAGAACTGCTATACGATGCATTGCGACAAGAAGTACTTAACACCCATTCGTTAGGGATAGACGAAACCCCTCTTAAAGTATTAGATAAAAATAAAAAAGGCACTACGCACCAAGGGTACTATTGGGTCTATTACAATACATTAAGTAAACTTGTCATATTTAACTATCAGCAGGGCAGAGATGGCGGATGCCCCAAAGAAATGCTGCAAGGCTATAAAGGCCATATACATGTAGAT
>JBBQVY010000390.1:0-3453 GCA_038211085.1 Chitinophagales bacterium
TTATAGCTGACTTCTATTGCCCATCCGAAAAATTAGTGATTGAGTTGGATGGTGAAGATCATTTTTGGGATCCAAGGCATTGAGAAAGATCGTGTCAAAGAAAATTATCTAAAAAGTACAGGAATAAAAGTGATCCGCTTCAAAAACAAGTGGGTGTATGAAGATATCGCCTGGGTATTAGAAAAAATTAAAGCTGAGTTTAACCACCCCTGATTTTATGCAAGCATAAAATCGGTCTCCCCTCCTTGAAAAGGAGGGGAAACTTTACAAATTGTTTACAAATGTGTCATGGAAAACTCGTTTCTGGATCTCTTGTAATTTAGCAACCGATTACCAGGGGATGCTGAAATAAATTTAGCATGACGGCCTTAAATTCGTAAAAAGAACTTTAAACAACACTAGCAAATGAATAAATATCTGACACTTCAATCAACATTGCTGTTATTATTGCTAACCAGTATATACACTTCATCCTGCAGTGTTCGTAAGGCAAGTAACACCACATTTTCATTTATCCAAATGTCAGATCCGCAGTTTGGTATGTTCAGGCATGATAGTTCATTTACCTATGAAACAGTGCACTTTGAAAAAGCCATCAGCGAGGCCAATCGTTTAAAACCCGCCTTTGTAGTTGTAACGGGTGACCTAATCAACAAGCCTTTTGACGCACCCCAAATGGCAGAATACAAACGCATCAGCGGTCAACTCGATCCGTCCATTCCCTTATACAGCGTACCGGGCAATCACGATGTTGGCAACGTTCCTGTTCCTAATGATATCACTAAATATAGGAGCTCGTTCGGCAAAGAATATTACACATTTACTTATGGCAACATGCTGGGTATTGTGCTCAATTCCATTTACCTGCACAGTCCACAAAACGTACCCGAAGAAGCTAAAGAGCAGGAAAGCTGGCTGATAAATACCCTTGCAAATGCAAATCACAACAAGTACAAAAACATCTTTATATTTCTACACCACCCATTGTTTTTAAAAGATGAAAATGAAGCAGACGAATACTTTAATATACCATTGGAAAGGCGTAAAAAATACCTGGATCTTTTTGCAAAGCATGGAGTGAAATATATTTTTGCAGGACATTATCACCGCAATGCATTTGGTAAGAATGCTGACCTGGATATGGTAACTACCGGACCAGTAGGACTTGCTCTTGGAAAGGATCCTTCAGGGTTTAGAATCATTTCAGTTTCGGGAACCAATGTTAGCCACAGGTATTATGCATTGGATAGCATGCCTGTAACCATCAGGTAAGAATTTTTACTACAGATCAATTTGTTTATTCACCTCCTTCTTTACCATTTTTAACCGGCATATGTATTTGCGAAACTTCGGGATGCAAAATTTTAAGTTGCATCATTGTAGCAATTGAATATGCCCGCTGCCTGGCCAGCTCAGCTTTATCACCCACAAACAAATCATCAACAGTCTGCAGAAATAATTGTATCCAACGATCGAAGGCGGCTTTATCCAACCGTTTAAAATGATGCAGGGTTTTGTGTACCTGAATGGGGTTGCCTTCGTAACCACCGCTAAAAAACAGCAGGTTATTCCAAAAACGATCCAGCGTTTCCAGGTGTTTGTCCCAATGATGTTCGAAAGCATATGAAAAATAATGCTCCAGCATTTCATCTTTCAACACCTTATTGTAAAATGATCGAACCAATAATTGTACATCCTTTAAATCTTCAATTTCTTTCTTCATAGCTAAAAACCTCCGCTTTTTATTCATTAACAATTGGTGTCAATAAGTCTCGAAGTCTCAATTTTGGGGCGAACATAGTAAATAGCCATCTTAGATAACCTGATGAAAATCATGAGGTGATATAATTGTCAGCGTGCATTTATTGTTGTTATAATCTCACTTTCGTAGACAAAGAATAATGCCACGAATGCACGAATAGGTGCAGCGGCTTTGCACTTTATTCGTGCATTCGTGGCAAGTTTTTCCTGTATTCAATTCGTGCATTCGTGGCTACCTCTCTTATATTCATGGCAACAATCTTTTAATTTTTAAAACCTACCATATGGAAATGATCAACAAATCCAACAGTGCCACTCCGCATCGCCCAGAGGGCGACCAAGTACTGGATGCTTCTTTGGTTCATTTAAATCTGAATGCTTCTATAGCACAATTACAAATGAAGTAGCCTGGAAAGAAGGCGACCGAAACAGTCTTACACTATTTAAATCCGACGACTTGCGGGTAGTACTGATGGGACTGCATAAAGGAGTTACGGTGCCTACCCATACTGCGCCGGGCATGATAACAGTACAAGTTCTGCAAGGCCATATACATTTTTTTTCAGGTGAAACCTGTACTTCAATTGAACAAGGGCAGGCAATTGTGCTGCATCATAAATTACCACATAGCCTGGAGGCGTTACAGGATACTTTTCTCTTATTAACCATGGCTATAAGCAAGAAGTAAATTTGTTGAATGCAAAAAGCCGGGATAACTACCCGGCCTTTGCAAACAAACTAATAAATTATTGTTCAAGTCAGAACAAGTTGACCGGATACTTATTATTTTTTTAATTTAATTACTTCGGAACCTGCAAGCATAAAAGCTCCTGCACCATAAGATTCCCAGCTTTCTGAATTAAAGTTTTTACGTGGGTCAGCACCAATAGGCTGCACCCATCCCACCTTACCTTCTGATGTAACAATACCATTTAAAGCAGTCCAGGCTTTTTGAACTACAGGCAGGTAAGTTGCCTTATCCAGTAACTTGTTGTTTACTCCCCAGGCAAGAGCAAAACAATAAAAGCCGGTACCACTACCCTCTCCGCCGGGATAAGATGCGGGGTCTAACAAACTGGTACGCCACAATCCATCAGGCTGTTGAAGCGTGATTAGCTTAGCAGACATCTCTTTAAATAAATCTACATAGAAAGCTCTGCCTCCATAATTTTTTGGCATCTCTTCCAACAGTCTTGCAAGGCCTGCTATCACCCAACCATTACCTCTCGACCAAAACACTTTTTGCCCGTTGGCTTCTCTTTTCCCTTTGCCATCAGCATCTACCAGGTACGATGCATCACGGGCAAACAAGTGTTCATTTTGATTGTACAACAACCGATAGGTCTGGTGAAACAACGTATCGTTTAAAACAAGATAAGAGGGGTCTTTTTTGATAGCGGCAATCTTAGCCAATGTTGGCGGAGCCATAAACAATGCATCGCACCACCACCAGGTTATACCATGATTTTTTACTTCTTTGCCGGGAGTTGTACGCATTTTGTTTACCGAATCGATGCTGGGCTGTATCATGATTTCATCCTTTTTAAGGCGATATAAGTCAAGGTATGTTTGACTGATAACTATATCATCAGCATGATCAAATCGCTTTTCGGGCAACCATTTATTCCTGCTGCCGATAGCCATTAATGAGTCAAGTAACACCGGTGATTTGGTAGTTTTATATGCGGCTAC
>JBBQVY010000391.1:0-3447 GCA_038211085.1 Chitinophagales bacterium
AACAGGTTCCAATACCCTAATAACGAGCAGCAGCTTAATGGTAAAAACTATACTGAGGCCTCTTCCAAAATTGGCACCGATAAAGTTGAGACCAAACTGTTTTGGGATAAATTCTAAGATCATTTTTTCAAAGAAAAATAAGGACTCCTATTTTGGGGGTCCTTTTTTTTAGCAAACAATTTCTCATTACCAGTGTGCCATGTAGTGGTAAAAAGAATATTTTAAGGGTGAAGAATTATCAATGTTTGTATACTGTAACTTACCCCATAAAATTTTTTCTATGCCTAATACCCAGGAATTTCTCGAAGCCGTAAAAGCCGGCTATACTTTTAAAGGTGAAACTGTAAAGATTGGTGCAGCTATGCTAAATGGCGAAGTAGTAAGTGGTGCGGATATATTTTTGCCGCTTAAAACAATGAACCGCCATGGGTTGATTGCAGGTGCTACCGGAACCGGTAAAACAAAAACGCTGCAAATGATTAGTGAGGCTTTAAGCGATGCCAGTGTACCGGTTTTACTAATGGATATAAAAGGCGACCTGAGTGGCATTGCGATGCCCGGTACTGTAAATGATAAGATTACAGAAAGAACAGCCAAGATAGGAATGACTTATGTTCCGCAGCAATTTCCTGTTGAGTTAATGACAATAAGCCAGGGGTCTGGTGTTAAACTAAGAGCCACTGTAAGCGAGTTTGGGCCTGTATTGCTCACAAAAATTTTAGGGTTGAATGATACACAGGGAGGTTTGGTTGCCATGATATTTAAATTCTGCGACGATCAGAAATTGCCCCTTCTTGATCTGAAGGATTTTATAAAAATTTTGCAATACATAGGCGATGAAGGCAAGCAGGAAATTGAAAAAGCTTATGGTAAAATTTCCACCACCAGTACCGGAACCATCTTGCGAAAAGTAGTTGAATTACAACAGCAGGGTGCAGATATGTTTTTTGGAGAAAAGAGTTTTGAGGTTGACGACCTGATGCGAATAAACAGTGATGGCAGGGGGATGATAAATGTGTTGCGTGTAACTGATCTGCAGGATCGTCCCAAACTATTCTCCACTTTCATGCTGCAATTGCTGGCAGAGTTGTATGCCGTTTGTCCTGAAGAAGGCGACCTTGACAAACCTAAGCTGGTATTATTTATTGATGAAGCCCACCTGATTTTTCAGGAAGCAAGCTCTGCGCTTTTACAACAAATTGAAACGGTTATTAAATTGATTCGATCCAAAGGCATCGGTATATTTTTCGTTACACAAAACCCCATGGATGTACCTGCAAGTGTGCTGGGGCAGTTGGGCATGAAAGTACAACATGCGCTAAGAGCCTTTACCGCTGCCGATAGAAAAGTTATTAAGCAAACAGCGGAAAATTATCCTGAAACATCTTTTTATAAAACTGAAGACCTCATTACGCAACTGGGCATAGGAGAGGCCTTAGTTACCATGTTGAATGAAAAGGGTGTTCCCACTCCTCTTGCACAGGTAATGCTAAACCCTCCACGCAGTCGTATGGATGTTTTGACGGAAAATGAGATTAGTGATATAGTTTCAAAAAGTAAACTTGTAGCCAAATACAATAACCCTGTTGACAGCGAAAGTGCCTATGAAATGCTGAATGCAAAAATTGAAGAGGCGGCTGAGAAATCAGCCGGTGTTGAGGAAGCAAAAGAAGCAAAACAATCAGCAAGAAAAGAAGAAAGTTTTTTCGACAACCCCATGGTCAAAAGTGCCGGACGAACAGCAGCTACTATGATTACAAGAAGTTTATTGGGTGCGCTGGGTTTGGGCGGAAGGAGCAGGAGTAAAAAAAGTTGGTTTTAAAAGAGGGTGTTTTTTTTAATTTAAATATTTGGTTTTTTATAAATTCTGGGCCGCCCCTCTGGGGCGGTTTTTATGATTATGTTTCTTGCTACAGAGCGGTTGCTCCTCTGGAGCAATTTTTTGAGATATTAAAAATAAATTGTCCTGCTGAATTATTTCAGCCTCTCTTAAATTAATTAAAAAAATTCTAACAGGCAGTTCTTCTGGATCTCAATTATATGTTGTTCCTAAATGGTCGCTCCTCCGGAGCTTGCAAATCGTTTATTATTGATTGCTACCAAAGGGCCGCCCCTCTGGGGCTTAAACAAATAGAGCCGTCCTGCTAAATTTATTTTAGCATATCTATTTAAGCCAGGGGCGTAACCGCTCTGTAGAACTGGACTACCAAAAGGCCGCCCCTCTGGGGCTTAAACAAATAGAGCCGTCTTGCTGAATTTATTTCAGCATATCTATTTACGCCAGCTGCGTAAGCTGTAGTTTGGATCTTATACGCCAGAGGCGTAACCGCTCTGTAGAATTGGACATGTAATTTGTATTCCTGCCCCGGAGGGGCAGCCCAAAATATTTATACCGACAACGAGAACAGGATGCTGGCCTGGTGTTTACTTCATACTTAAAAGCCCTTCAACGCTCACCCATATTTTCTTCTCCATTTGCAGGTGATCTAACACCTTCCAAACATGGTCTCTCTTTATTCCATTTAATTGGTTCAGCAAATCTTTCACAGTTAGGTTTTGCCTGTTTAATACATCATGTATCCGCTGGCTGATTAGTTCGAATTCCTCTCCTGACAATTTTACTCTTTTGTTTCGAAGACAATTATCGCATTGACCGCAGGGCAACATTTGATCGTCCCCAAAATACTGTCCCATGTATTGGCTACGGCAGGCATTAGGCAAACGGGCATATTCAAGCATGGCTGCTACTCTTTGCCTGTAATGTTTTTTTAGTACTTCATGTTGCTCCAGGTTAAATGTCATGTATTGTGCCTGGGCCCTGTTTTGTAAAAAGAAGATTTGAGGAGTTTCAATTTGGGGCTGGTATTCCAAAATGCCAAATGATTGCAATTGGTTAAGTTGCTTTTGCAATTCTTCAACCGAAATATTTGTTAAGCGGGTAAGTAGTTTTTCGTTGATGGATACTACGTTGTCAAAAATTCCTTCATAAGTTCTAAGCAGGTACTTGATTAGTGTATCATATTCAGGATAGCTTGCTTCAAAATTATGTAACACATCTTTGTCGCAGGTAAAACCAACTTTGGGAGTAATAAAAACCTGGTCGTTAAAAACCAGGTGACCTTGTTGTTCTAATGCTTTAAAAGCGTTTATTACAACCAGGCTGTTTAATTTAAAATTCTTTACAAAGTCGAACAGGTTAAAATTGTAGTACAATCCTTCGCCACTGCCAACAGGCACTTGCAGAAAGTTAGCCAGTGATTGATAGATCGCTTTTATATCATGGAGGGAGGGATATTTTACTTCGGGTAATTTCTCAATTGCCGGCAGGTCAGCGGTTGTATGAAGCAATATCGCAAATGACTGTTTTCCGTCCCTGCCTGCCCGCCCTGCTTCCTGGTAATAATTTTCAAGATTATCCGGTACATCCATATGTATAACCGTACGTAC
>JBBQVY010000392.1:0-3440 GCA_038211085.1 Chitinophagales bacterium
ATTACTTTTTGCGTTACTCTTTTTATTTTACCAAGCTCATCCATCAGGTGGGCTTTGTTGTGCAACCGACCGGCTGTATCAATAATAATAACATCAGATCCGCGGGCAACACCACTTTGCACAGTATCAAAAGCCACAGCCGCAGGGTCGCTGCCCATAGGCTGTTTAACAATGGGTACGCCGGTACGGTCGCTCCATATAGATAATTGTTCAACTGCTGCTGCCCTAAAAGTGTCGGCCGCCCCTAATAAAACCGACTTGCCCGCCTTTTTAAAATTGTATGCAAGCTTACCAATGGTAGTGGTTTTACCTACGCCATTTACCCCAACCACTAATATCACATAAGGTTTTATACCTGCGGGTGTATTAAAATTGCGATAACTCTGTTCGCCATCCTCTACTAAAATGGCTTTTATTTCTTCCTGCAGAATGCGGTTAAGATCGCTGGTGTTTACATACTTATCCTCGCTTACCCGCTTTTCTATCCGGTTGATAATTTCTACGGTAGTATCAATGCCTACATCGGCACCAACCAAGGCATCTTCCAGGCTGTCGAGCACCTCTTCGTCAACCGTGCTTTTACCAACAATGGCTTTGGTTATTTTAGTAAGAAAATTTTCTTTGGTTTTTTGCAAACCCTGGTCAAGACTTTCTTTTTCTTTTTTGCCAAACAGTTTACCTAAAAAGCTCATAAATTAATGTGTTACTGAGTATACGAATTTGTATGCAAGTTGCCCTGCGGGCCATCTGTACAAGAGTGCGACCACCGCTGTGGCGGGGCAGGCGCAAGATAAGCTGAAATACCTTTTAGCGTTGGCTACCAAATTATCTGCATGCTTAACCATAATGGCCAATGCTCTGCAGACGGGTGCATCCTAAATCGTCGCACCTGAATGGAGACCCGTTGGCGGTCAGGCGGTCAGGCGACCGCCTATGGCTTGCGGCCTGCTGCGCCGCTGTTGGTCGCCTGACCAACAGGTAGCCTGACTAACAACGACAACTTGGGATATACCCCTGCAGACTTTAATAGAAATACAAAAAGCCGTCCCGGTAAGGACAGCTTCAATTATGTAAGTGCGATCAGGTTATTACTTAGCTGATAAAAAATCCTTCACTTTATCTTTGTGAATGATTGCTTCTTTAAAAGTATATGCACCAGTTTTAGGACTGCGAACAGCCTTAATAACCTTGCTCCAGTTTTTAGCTTCTGCTGCGGCTTTCTGGTCTTTTGTCTTAATCGCTGTTTTAGCTGCTTTTGCCATTATTTAAGTTTTAGATTTTAAGTTGTAAGTGATAAGTTTAAACCCCTAATAAGGTAGGTTTTCAACTAACTACAACCAAAACTATTTAATCTCTTTGTGTACGGTTACCTTTTTCAAAATTGGGTTGAATTTTTTCAACTCCAAACGCTCAGGGCTATTTTTTTTGTTTTTCTTGGTTATGTAACGACTAGTACCGGGCATACCACTTGTTTTATGCTCTGTACACTCCATTATAACCTGAACCCTGTTACCTTTCTTTGCCATTGTATAGAAATTTTAACGATGTTAGATTTTGTTACCCTGGGCCCTCATGTCCTTTACCACACTGGCTAAACCATTTTTGCTAATGGTTCGGATAGCTTCAGAAGATACCTTTAAAACGATCCAACGATCTTCTTCAACAAAAAAGAAACGCTTTGTTTGTAAATTTGGTAAGAAACGACGCTTGGTTTTAATGTTTGAGTGAGAAACTTTATTACCTACAATCGGCCTTTTTCCAGTTACCTGACATACTCTTGCCATGATTAATTTTTTTTCGGACGGCGAAGGTCGGTATTTATAGCTAATAACCAAAACTAAAATTGTTTTTATTTACAAAGTTTTAAAATTGGGTTATGTGTATGGTTAGCTATCCCAACCTTACGCCCAAAGTAAAACAAAGGCACACAAATTTGAAAAATAAGAAGCGTAAGCCATTTTGAAAGAGAATTTATTCACCTGCAAGAGTAGCTTTAATAAATACATTTAGCTGTGAGTATGAAGAAAAAATATGTAAAGAACTAGTCACACTCTATGATGATCTTTTAAAGATGGCAATGATAAACCTACAGTAACTAAACCTGCAATAAAAACAACTCATTATTTCCTTTTCATCCTCATGCTTTCGGTTGTAACTTTTTCATGTCTAATAAATATAAATACCCGTTCTTATAAGTTTATTGGTGCTTCTTGGTAATTTGCACTCCGTAAATACTCAGTATGGTTTTTCTTTCTCTTAATCTTGACTTTCTCGATCATCCCACCAGGTAACATTACTGTTTCCAAATATTTTTATTTACAAATCATTTCAATTTTAAATGTCAGGTTATGCTTACAAATATTGCAGATTCTACTGCTGCGTCTTTTTTTAAGTTAGAAGAAAAATATGGCGCTCACAACTATCATCCCCTGCCGGTGGTACTGGAACGTGGGCAAGGTGTTTTTTTATGGGATGTGGATGGTAAAAAATATTATGACTTCTTGAGTGGCTACTCAGCCGTTAACCAGGGGCATTGTCACCCTGCAATTGTTGCTGCTTTAATAGAGCAGGCGCAAAAACTCACCCTCACCAGCAGGGCATTTCACAACAACCTGTTGGGCGAATATGCAAAGTTTATTACTGAATATTTTGGATACGATAAGGTACTACCGATGAACACGGGTGTTGAAGCTGCAGAAACAGCAGTTAAACTTGCCCGCAGGTGGGGTTACGTAAACAAGGGTATTCCTGAAAATACAGCAGTCATCCTTTTTGCTGAGAACAACTTTTGGGGCCGTACCCTTGCAGCCATTTCTGCCAGCAGCGACCCACTTAGTTATAAAAATTTTGGCCCTTATATGCCGGGCTTTGAGCTGGTAGCATATAATGATTTGGCTTTCCTGGAAAAAGCGCTGCAAAACCCAGCTGTGGCTGCTTTTATGGTGGAGCCTATACAGGGCGAAGCCGGAGTGGTAGTGCCCGACGAAGGGTATCTCTCAAAAGTAAAATTGCTTTGCGAAGAATATAATGTGCTTCTTATTGCAGACGAAATTCAAACAGGACTTTGCCGCACCGGTAAAATGCTTGCATGCGATCATGAAAATGTAAGGCCGGATATACTTGTTTTAGGTAAAGCATTAAGTGGTGGTGTGCTGCCTGTTTCGGCAGTATTGGCCGACGATTATATTATGCTGAATATTAAACCGGGAGAACATGGAAGCACATATGGTGGCAATCCCCTGGCATGTAAAGTTGCTATGGCTGCTTTAACCGTTTTAAAAGAAGAACGCATGGCCGAAAATGCTGAGGCTATGGGCCAATTGTTGCGTACCAGGTTAGCAGAACTACAATCTCCTTTTATAAAATTGGTAAGAGGAAAAGGTTTGTTGAATGCTATTGTTATTGAGCATACCAACAACGATGCTGCCTGGGAACTTTGT
>JBBQVY010000393.1:0-3436 GCA_038211085.1 Chitinophagales bacterium
TTGCGTCGCACACTTTTACTTTTATAACTTTATTGGCCCTTGCTTGTAGTATTTTTGCACCTGTCACAACGCTTCTAATTATAAGCGGTTACACTACATTCAAAAAATGACCTCAATAAAAAATTATTTATCTCTCGTAAAATTTAGTCATACAATTTTCGCATTGCCGTTTGCAATAATTGGCTTCTTTTTATCCATCACTAAACCGTTTCCTTCCGGCTATAACAACTCAGATATATCACAGGGGTTCAATTTGCCTTTAAAAGACCTGACGATAAAATTTGGATTGGTTTTAATTTGCATGGTTACAGCCCGTAGTGCGGCCATGGCATTCAATCGCTATCTCGACCGCCAATGGGATGCAAAAAATCCACGTACTGCCATCCGGGAAATTCCAAAAGGTGTTATCAGTCCTACAAATGCACTCATTTTCACTTTTATTAATTGCGTGGTTTTTATGGGTGCAACCTGGTTTATTAATAGTATCTGCTTTGCCCTATCGCCTGTTGCTCTGGCTATTGTTTTAGGGTACAGTTATACAAAACGTTTTACCTCTTTATGCCATATAATTCTTGGTGTAGGCTTAGCTCTGGCACCTATTGGAGCTTTCCTTGCTGTAACGGGCGTTTTTCATTGGTTGCCTGTCTTGTTTTCTTTTGCTGTATTGTTTTGGGTTAGTGGTTTCGACGTTATATATTCCTTGCAGGATGAAGATTTTGATAAAGCAGAAAACCTGTTCTCCATACCTACAGCGTTAGGTAAAAAAAATGCGTTGCATGTATCTGAACTGTTACATGTGTTAAGCGCACTTTGTGTAATTGCCGCGGGATATTATGGGGCTTTTGGATGGTTATATTGGATAGGAGTAACAGTCTTCAGTGGCATGCTGGTTTACCAGCACTCCATTGTAAACCCCAATGACCTGCGTCGTGTTAACATTGCCTTTATGACTGCTAACGGAATAGCAAGTGTAGTTTTTGCCATTTTTGTTTTAGCCGATTTGTTTTTATATAAGTGAGAATTCTGGGTTCACTAAACTGTTTTATAAAGTTACACTCCGAACTCAGGTTTCTTTCATACAACTAACAATTAACAACTAACAATCAACAACTAACAACGAACAACCATCCTCCAATGGCCCGCATTCTCTCTATTGATTATGGCTCAAAAAGAACCGGCATAGCAGTAACCGACCCAATGCAAATAATTGCAACCGGGCTTACCGGTCTTCATACAAAAGATTTGGAATCCTATCTTATTGAATATTTTAAAAAGGAAGAAGTTGAGAAAGTAATTATAGGCAACCCTACAAATTTGGATGATAGCGATACACATGCAACCCCTTTAGTTCAGGCCTTTATTAACAGGTTTAAAAAAGTGTTTCCTGCAATGACCATAATAAAGGTCGATGAACGTTATACCTCTAAAATGGCCAGCCGCAGTATGGTTGAAAGTGGTATGAAAAAAAAGGATCGACAAAATAAGAATTTGGTCGACGAAATTGCAGCAATAATCATGTTGCAGGAATATTTGCTCAATCCTCACTCTTAAAAATCTTAAACTTCCATACTTCTTTCTTCGTTAAAATTTACTGAGGTATAATTCTGGCAACCCAATTTCTTGCATTTTATTCTTTTCTTTACAGTCTTTTAATACATAGGTTTTTCTTGTATTTGATCTTTAAATAAGAGTATGATTTTACCAATAGTAGCATATGGTTCACCGGTTTTAAGAAGAGTAAGCAAGAATATAGATAACAATTTACCGAATTTGGATAAGTTGATTGAAGATATGTGGGAGACCATGTATGCCAGTAACGGTGTGGGTTTAGCTGCTCCCCAGGTCAATCGCGACATTCGGTTATTTGTAATGGACAGTGAACAAATTTTCAAAAATCTTGAAGAGGATGAAGAAGGAAAATATCCTGATCAACCGGGTTTTAAGGATGTGTTTATCAATGCACACGTTAAAGAACTGAACGGAAATGACTGGGCTTACAACGAAGGGTGTTTAAGTATCCCAAAGATTAGAGAGGATGTCAATCGTCCGGAGTTAGTCACCCTGCAATTCTTAAACGAAAAGTTTGAGCCTTTTGAAAAAACTTTTTCTGGTATCACAGCACGGATCATTCTACACGAATACGATCATTTGGAAGGTAAATTATTCATAGACTATATTAAGCCGTTAAAACGCAAATTGTTACAACGCAAATTGGGCGATATTACTAAGGGCAAAATAAAAGTTGATTATAAGATGATGTTTGCCAAATAATGAAAAGGTTGATTGCAATTCTTATTTGCTTCCTGGTCCATCAATTGGGTGCAACCCAGGATAGTATGGTAATTTATAAAAACCAAACGTTTGAGTTAGCTGAAGTATTGGTTCGTAATAATTTCAATGTGCCAACTTTCATAGATTATGTAAAGAATGACACAACTTTCTACAAAGCCTTTCGCAATCTCCACATACTAAGTTTTTCTGCTTTCAACGATGTAAAGCTGTTGAATAAATCCGGTGGGGTACACGCCTCACTGGTAAGTAAAACCCGTCAAAATTACGACGGCACTTGTAGAACGATGACTGTTTTGCAAGAGCAAACAACGGGTGATTTCTATAATAAAAAGGGAGAATATAATTATACTTCAGCAGAATTATACGCAAGCCTCTTTTTTACACATGGTAAAATCTGTGGCGAAACAAACATTGTAGCTGGTCGCGATTTTTCTGCAAAGGGTAAAAGCGGTATGGAAAAGCATAAAGAACAGTTGAAACAGCTTTTTTTTAATCCGGGTACCAAAATATCAGGCATTCCCTTCATCAGTAACAAAGTTGCTTTGTTTGATGAGGATGTTAGCAATCTATACGATTTTAGAATTGATGTAAAAGAATATTTGGGAAGGAGTTGTTATGTCTTTTCCATTATACCCAAAGCCGGTTTAACCTCAGGCCAAAAGGATAATATTGTAATAGATGAAATGACAACCTGGTTCGATGCCTCCAGTATGGATATTATAGCCCGGAACTACAGCCTTAGTTTCAATGCAGGTGTTTACGATTTTAATGTTGATATGGAAGTTCAACTTCAAAAAGTAGGCGATTTGTTGGTGCCCACTGTCCTGCGTTATAAAGGTGAATGGGATGTCATCTTTAAACGAAAAGAAAGAGCCCAGTTTACTGCTACACTTTTCAATTTTTCAAGATTGAAATAAGACTTCATTGCTATCGCAGCTTCATCTTCTTTTGATATATTTTTTCTGCTTTTATTTTTTGAAAGCTTAGCAATCTTTTTCACTGATAATATCAAAATATATTTTGTGGTTTAGTTGGGGTGGTTATCTTTGCACCCCGCAAGTCAAAAAAGCGGTAGTTCTTTAGGGTTTTGTGTTACTTGGTTGAGAGTGTTGGAGGGGGGTTTATCTTGTTAGAAAGTGTGAAT
>JBBQVY010000394.1:0-3413 GCA_038211085.1 Chitinophagales bacterium
CTTTTTTTGTAAACGGTTACCAATTGCCGGACATATACAATGTCGGTGATTTACAATAATTTCTTTCAGAATAGTTCCCTGAAAGAAAGCCAACGGAACTACGCGGCACTGCAGTACCGCGGTTGGCAGCCAAAGCCTGTATGGCTAAAAACCAGGCACAAACATTTTTTTTAATTTTTAAAACAACAAAAATGAAAACAACAAAAATGAGCCTTGCAAACATTCAGGGAAAGTTGAGCAGGGCTGAGATGAAGAACATTATGGCGGGTAGTGATTATGCAGCAATATGTAAATCCTGTACTGTTGATACTGATTGTGCCTGGGATAAGGTTTGTAGATCGTCTCCATCGTGTCCAGATCCTAAAGTATGTGCAAAACCACTTTACGCTTAAGCAATTTTAAAGCCCATATTGAATGTTTTAATATGGGCTTTTATTTCGATAAATTATTCTAAAATATTTTTATGAAATTCTTACCTGAGTTGATTATTTTCTTATTGTTTACAATAAACCTGAAAGCTCAGATTTATACGTATAGTATTAAAGGACAAGTTAAAGGGATTGCTGATGGAAAAGTGTATTTATATGCTGGCAATTTTGAGCGTAAATACTACGGTGATAATTATTCTTTGGATTCTGCAATTGTTACAAACGAAAAATTTGAAATTAAGAAAGTTGCTTTTGATCGTAACATCTATCCTTACAGGTTTCTTTTTAAAGGTGTAACATTGGAAGGGGTCACGGACTTGGTTTTTATAACGCCACGCGATCAAATAGTTATCGTAGACACAATTAGCGAGTACATTGCTCCGCGGATAGATAGCTCTGCAATACAAAATGAGATGAAATTTGAATTTAACGGGGCTTTCAGAGAATTTGTAAATGAAGTGAATGACTTAAATGATTTTGAAAATACATTGTTTAAAAAATTTGGGCGTGACTTACCAAAAGATGATCTCTTGTCTGTAGATATCAGGAGAAAAATTGTTTCATCTAAATCAGACTCACTCTTTTTAATTTACGCAACTAAACATACTGTTTCTTACGTTGTTTTATGGAAGCTGATAGAATTATTTTGCGCCAACGGTTATAAAGAGGGATATTATGCAGCTTATAAGATGTTGTCGAAAGATGTGCAGAACTCACTTGCGGGAAGGCTTTTGCTAAATGATCTAGATGCTGCAAAAGTATTATCGCTGAACAATGTCTTTCCCAGCCTTAATTTAAAAAACGAAGCATCAGAAAATGTGGTATTTAATGCTGCTGTTTTGGCAAGTAAATATACCCTGATTGATTTTTGGTTTAGCAGTTGCAGCCCCTGTTTAAAACAGTTTCCGATTTACAAAACACTTTTTAGCGACTATGGGGCTCTGGGTTTTGGAATAGTTGGCGTTTCGGTTGACAGAAGTAAGGATATAAGTAAGTGGAGAAGCGTTATTAAGGAAAAGCATCTAGATTGGAATCAATACTTAGACGAGAACGGAACCATATCCGATTCACTCCATATTTCTTCCTTCCCCACAAATTTTTTATTAGATAGCAAAGGAAAAATAATTGCCAAAAATATATCTCCTGCGTCATTAGAAGGTTATCTGAAAACGAAGCTAAGTTTCGAAAATATTTACGATAAAATAAAAACCACTGAACCTGAATAGTAACCATCAAACAGACATTAGATATTTTTTACAGATTTAATTTCTGCTGATAAAAGAAAAACCCTTTGCTAAAAAGTAAAGAATTATTTAATTAAGTATAAACATGAAGCGGCTTGCCATTATAGTTCCCTATTACGGAAACTTTCCCTGGTATTTTACTTATTTTTTGCACTCCTGTACATTCAATAGTTCTATAGATTTCTTTATCGTTTCGGATAATGAATATGGCGGAGCATTACCAAACAATGTGCGTTTTATTAATTTCTCTTTTGATGAGGTGAGAGAAGTAGCCGGACAAAAGCTGGGAATTCCGGTAGTCATTTCAAACCCTTATAAATTGTGCGACTTCAAACCAGCATACGGTCTTATTTTTTCTGAACTGATTGAAGAATATGATTTTTGGGGCTATGCTGATATTGATGTGGTCTTTGGAAACATAAGGAATTTTATTACAGATAATATGTTGCTTAATTACGATGTAATTGGTGTGCGGCACGATTACCTGACAGGTGTATTTTGTTTGTATAGAAATAGCCAACAGATGAACACGTTATTTATGCAAAGCAGCGACTATGAAAAAGTTTTTACAAGCCAGGACTTCTTTTCGTTTTGCGAGTGTAATTTTCTGTGGCAGGAGTTAGATAATGGCGCTTCAATTTTCGATTTCCCCAACAATATTGAAAGCATGACCTGGGTAGTAAAAAAAGCTGCTAAGGAGGCAAAGCTTAGAGTACATTTCGATTTTATTATTGCTGAAGGTACCCCCGGTAAAATTAGGTGGGATAGGGGTTCAATAATTTACAACAAAAAATATGAGGCCATGCTATACCATCTTGTTAAGTTTAAAACAGTATGTAAAAAACCTCGGTTATTAGACCCTATCCCCGACACATTTTATTTTTCCCCCTCTCAAATTTATAAATAACCCTACTTGAAATTTCCCCTTTACCGCCAATTAGATGCCATGGACTGCGGCCCTACCTGCTTGCGGATGGTGGCCAAATACCATGGTAAAAACTTCTCTATTAATTACCTGCGGTCGGAGGCGGAAATTGGCAAGGAGGGTGTGTCGCTACTGGGCCTGGGTGATGCCGCAGAGAAAATTGGGTTTCGGGCTAAGGGTGTCAAAATAACTTTTTCCCAACTGATGGAGGATGCGCCTAAGCCCGCCATTTTGCACTGGGGGCAAAAGCATTTTGTAGTCCTTACACCTTCATCAAAAAAACAAAATCTCACAATAGCCGACCCGGCAAAGGGCTTAATCACTTATTCAAAAAAGGAATTTCTAAGCCACTGGTCTAATGCAAATGCCAACGGGGATGCGACAGGTATTGCCCTGTTGTTGGAACCTACGCCTGAATTCCATGCACAGGAAGAAGACAAGGAAAGCAGGGTGGGCTGGGGCATGTTGTTGAAGTATATGGCCGGGCAGAAACGGTTTATAGTGCAGTTGTTTATTGGCTTAATGGTAGGCAGCCTGTTACAACTCATCTTCCCCTTTCTTACCCAAAGCATTGTAGATGTGGGCATAGCTACACACAACCTTCAATTTATTTATATTATTCTGCTGGCGCAGTTCATGCTATTTTTTGGCCGCACAACGGTAGAGTTTATCCGCAGCCGCATTCTGCTGCACATCAGCACCAGGGTTAATGTGTCTATCCTCTCCGACTTCTGGATTAAACTAATGAAGCTGCCTTTATCGTACTTCGATACCAAATTGACCGGCGACATTCTGCAACGCCTGGGCGATCATAAA
>JBBQVY010000395.1:0-3391 GCA_038211085.1 Chitinophagales bacterium
AACCCTACTATTCCAGATTATATAACACCTTCAGGTTTTACAGGTACTGTTGATGAAACAAAGTATGATATAAACTCAAATCAAATTACCCGTGCTAATAAAATTGGTACAAAGTGGTATGATGAGATTACCCGCAATGCACCAAAACAAAGTCATAATATCTCTGTAAGCGCAGGTTCTGATAAAAGCTCTTACTTCTTTTCATTGGGTTACCTCGATAACCAGGGTATAGCAAAGTTTCAATTCCAGAAAAGGTACTCATTGCGCGCCAATACGGTGTTTGCTATCAATGACAAAATTAGGATAGGTGAGAATGCTTATTTATATTATAGTCAAAATCCCCGGTATGGCAACCAGGGTGAAGGCAGTCCTTTTTCTCAAGCATTCCGCGAATCTGCAGTCATTCCTGTTTATGACATCAGGGGAAATTTTGCTGGAACTAAATCTCAGGATTTAGGCAATGCCCGGAATACTTACGCCGACATCTTTCGTACTAAAGATAACAGGGGCAACGATTGGAACATGAATGGTAATGTATTTGCTGAAGTGGACGTACTAAAGCATCTTACTTTCCGTACCAATTTTGGTGGTACCTTAAACAACAACTACTACTATTACTTTAACTATGTTGGGTACGAAAATGCTGAAGGTAATACCGGCGCTAATTCATTTGGAGAAGGAGCAGGTTATAACACACAATGGACGTACAATAACACTTTAACTTACAGCAATACTTTCGGTAATCATATTGTAAAAGTACTTGGCGGTACTGAAGCTATTAAATATTATGGTCGCTTCTCTCAGGCTACCCGTAGCAATTACTTCTCTGAGAACCCTAATTTCTGGATACTAAACACCGGTGACGGATCGCAAGCAAATTCGGGAGGGGCTTATCAAAGTAGTCTGTGGTCTCAGTTTGCAAGACTTGAGTATTCATATGCCGGAAAGTATTTATTGAATGGTACTGTACGTAGAGATGGAGCTTCAGTGTTTGTGGGAGACAAAAGGCATGCTATATTTCCCGGCGGATCAATTGCCTGGAGAATTTCAGAAGAAAATTTTCTTAAAAGTGTTTCCTGGATAAATGATTTGAAACTACGTTATAGCTGGGCTAAACTCGGAAGTACCGGTAACGTGGAGGCTACCAATCCTTATAATTTATATCGTTCCAGTGCTGGTCGTTCATCCTACGACATAAGAGGCGTTAGTACTGCTGCAACCTCAGGTTTTTACAGAAGTAACATCGGAAACCCTGAAACAACCTTCGAAGGTGATATCATTTCGAACGTAGGGTTTGATGCATCTTTGTTTAAAAATAAAGTTGATTTTACAATCGATTGGTATAAGAAGAAAATTAGCGGTTTGTTATTTGATGCTGTAACTGTACCATTTGCGAGGGAATTTGTTGGAGATGCAAGTCTTCCTAAAGTTAATGTCGGAGACATGCAAAACACCGGTATTGACGCTAACCTAACTTACCACGGCTCGCTTTCAAGGGATCTTAAATTTGATGTAACCGGTACTTTTACCTCTTATAACAACAAAATTATCAGCATACCCGGAGTGGACTTTTTCCCTTCAAATGGAATTAGAAACATAGTTGTATCCCGTAACCAGGTTGGACATGCTGTAGGAGAGTTTTTTGGATATAAAGTTCTTAGAATCTTCAAGGATGCTGGTGAAGTGAGCAAAGCCCCAACCCAAACAGATGCAGCTCCAGGTAACTTCCAATATGAAGACAATAACGGAACAGATGCAGATGGTAAATTAACTGGTAAAGCTGATGGAAAAATTGATGCAGCTGACCGTACTTATATTGGTAACCCAAATCCTGATTTCACCTACGGTTTAAATTTTGCAATGAGTTATAAGAATTTTGATTTTTCTACATTTTTCTTTGGTTCCCAGGGAAACAAAATTTTTGATGCAACCAGAATTTATACTGATTTTCCTAATTTCTTTAAAGGAGGCATAAGAAGAGAGGTTGCACTAAACTCCTGGACGCCAACAAATACAAATACGGATATTCCTATTCTTAAAACTACTGGTAGTTTTAGCCGCGACCTTGAAGCAAACAGTTACTTTGTCAGCGACGGTTCATTCCTTCGTAACAAGCAAATGCAAATTGGTTATACTGTTCCAACAAAGGTTCTTTCAAGAGTTGGAGTAGAGGGTTTACGCTTTTATGTTCAGGCAACCAATCTTTTCACTATAACAAAATACAAAGGATTAGATCCGGAGTTGCAAAGCCAGGATATTGGAGCTAACAGGGGTTTTGGAATTGACCAGGGCAACTATCCTCACACTACAGGTTATCTTGTTGGACTTAACTTAAATTTTTAATTGTCATAATGAAAAGCGATATGAAAAAAATGAAATATAAATATCTATACGGTGCGGGAATCGTAGCCATGGTAGTATTGGCTGCGTGTAGTAAAAGTTTTTTGGAAAAGCCACCTATCGGAACTTTGAGTCCAGAAATTGTTGCCTCAGAAAAAGGCGTACAAGGTCTTTTAATTGGTGCCTATTCTTTGTTAGATGGCAACGGATCATCAGGTGATGGCAATTATGCTTCTGCTGCCTCAAATTGGGCTTATGGTGGAGTTGCAAGTGATGATGCTTACAAGGGATCAGACCCGTCAGATGTTGCTGACTTAGTACCTTTTGAGCAGTTTACAACCTTAACGCCTACGAATGGTGCGGTACCTCAAAAGTGGAATTTGTGCTACAACGGCGCACAGCGTTGCAATGGCGTATTGAATACTTTGGCTCTTGCTAAAGATATTTCTGAAAGTAAAAAGACTGGGATAATAGCACAGGCTCGTTTTTTAAGGGCTTTTTTCCACATGGAATTGAAGAAGGTTTTCAATAATATTATTTATGCAGATGAAACAGTGAATCCTGAAAATACCAAGGTCACCAACACAACTGACGTGTGGCCAAAAATTGAAGCGGATTTAAATTTTGCGATAGCTAATTTACCAGAAACATGGAGCGAAGTGGGCAGAGTAAATAAATGGGCAGCCAAAGCATTTTTAGCTAAGGCGTATATGTTCCAGAAAAAATTTACGGCTGCCTACCCCATATTACAAGATCTTATCGCCAATGGTAAAACAACAGCAGGAGTAAAATATGGTTTAACCCCTCAATTTTACTCCAACTTTAATCCTGCTCAAAAAAACAGTCGGGAATCAGTTTTTGCTGTACAAACGTCTGTTCAGGATAATTCTTCAGTTGATTGGGGTGGAGCTCCTAATGGAAACTACGGTGATATCCTGAATTTCCCTTATAATGGTGGACCTGGTGCTTGCTGTGGTTTTTATAACCCATCTCAAGACCTTGCCAATGCTTATAAAACTGATGCTAATGGTCTTCCTTTATTAGACGAGTC
>JBBQVY010000396.1:0-3386 GCA_038211085.1 Chitinophagales bacterium
ATAAAATACCTACAGATATAGTCGAAAGCACGGGTTGCAGTTTCTAAATAAAAAGGATTTTTATAATGATGATAAGCAGCAGAGAATGTCCATAGAATACGGCTGTTGAGCACCGATCCCTTTGGCGAGCCTTCTATCACATCATTGTTGTTATCAATCTTTCCATAAAAACCACCGCTGGTGGCGTCAACAGAATGATCTATCCACCACTGTAAAATAGAGAGGCACTCCTGGTCAAGTTCGTTATAGTATGGTTGCAAATCCTGCATCTGCCTTGCTGCTGCTTAAATGGTTTGAGTAAGTTGTGCTTCGTACCGGTTGGTAAAATTTTGCGACTTGTTTTGGTCTATCAAGCTATTAATGGTCTCTACAGTTTTCTCTGAACTCAAACCATCTTCGGGTGAGTTGATAACATAATCGAGCAGCCTGTCAATAGTTGAAGTTGCTACATGTAAGCGGGTATCAGAAGAAGCATAATAGATAAAAACTTTTCCATCTTCATCTGCTATCCAACCATTGCAGAACAATACGTTCGAAACATCCCCAATTCGCTCCTCTCCCTCTGGCGCCATAAAGTAACCCGCAGGCTTATGTATCACCATAGTAATATCATTAAGACTGGTTAAAAAGAGGTATAGCACATACCGTAAACCTGCAGCCGTATTGCGTACACCATGCGCCATGTGCAGCCAACCCTTTGAAGTTTTTATTGGTGCGGGACCCAGGCCATTTTTAGCCTCCGATATAGTATGATACATCTTTTTATCAATTACGGTCTCTTCATGTATTACTGCTTTCTCCATAGTATCGCAGAAGCCAAAACCTATACCTCCCCCTTTACCTGCATTAATGAAACCGTCTTGCGGACGTGTATACAAAGCATATTTACCGTTAACAAATTCGGGGTGAAGTACAACGTTTCTTTGCTGTGCAGAAGGTGTTTCCAGATCGGGTAACCGTTCCCAGTTTATAAGATCTTTTGTACGGGCAATCCCACACTGGGCATCTGCTGAGGACTGGTCACTATCTGGCACAGTAGCATCTCTTCTTTCGGCACAAAACAACCCGTAGATCCAGCCATCTTGGTGTTGAACCAAACGCATATCGTAATTATTGGTAGCTGGATTTGGACCTTCGGGCATTATGACAGGTCTTGGCCAAAAGGTGAAATTGTCTATACCATTTTCGCTTTCTGCCACTGCAAAGAAAGATTTTCTATCAACAGCTTCAACCCTTGGCATCACTATATACTTATCATTGAATTTGATAGCACCCGCATTAAAAACAGCATTGATACCATAACGCTCCATCAGGTAAGGATTGCTTTCGTATTTAAGATCGTACTTCCAGTTAATGGGTACATGAGCCGCTGTTAAAACAGGCTGTTCGTAACGATCATATACGCCGTTGCCTCCTTCTGTTAGCCTGTTTGTGCAACGGGTTATCTGCCTGTGCATATTTTGAATTGCCTTCAGTCTTGTTTCAAAATACTTGGTCATAATGTTGAGATTTGTGCTTAAACAATGTGTTGTTGCCTTTTTTAAGGAGGCATAAATATTTGCCGGTTCCAGGTGCATTCAATAATTAATCTTCCAGTTTATTCCACCATGTTTTTTTAAGAATAAGTATGATGATGGCCAGCATGCCTATGGTTATAAGCAATGGCAATTTCATCCAAAGTATAAAGTACATGGGCAGTATGGTTAAGCAGGTTTGGGCAATTATTCCCAACACCACATTAAACATGTCCAGCTTAAATCTTTTGTTTGGTACAAAGGATGGATCTTCTAACATTACCTGGTCATTAACAGGCTTCCAAAAACCCCAGGGCCTTACCTGCTTATAAAACTTTTTTAATACTTCCTGGTCTGTTGGGGGACTTGCATAGGTGCCTGCAATACAACCAATGATTGATATTAGAAAGAGCAACGGCCAGTTATATAATGGGAGTCCTGTAAAGATGAAAGGGAATACCAGGGCTGCTACAATACCTGCCATCATTCCCCAAAAGAAACCTGTTGCATTAAAGCGCCACCAGTACCATTTAAACATGTTGGCTGCTATGTATCCGCCATACAAAGCGCCTACAATCCATTGCAAAATACTGTTGACATCCTTTGCAAAAAAGCCCAGGGTTACACCAACCGCAACTACTACTATACCTACCAGGTAGTTCATGGTCATGATCTTTTTTGTAGGTGCATTGGGGTTTACATATTTAAGATAGATGTCGTTAACTATGTATGCCTGTGCTGCATTTAATGTACCCGAAAAGGTACCCATAAAGGCACCCAGCAAACCAGTAAGCACAATACCTAATATACCCGTTGGAAGAAATGCATTGATTGCTCCGGGTAAGATCTTTTCGAAGTCGGTACCGCCGGTTGGCGTAGACAAGTCAAGCTGGTTGTAGTATAGTAATGCCAAAACAGTTAAGCCGATAACCATAGAGTACCTGACAGGCAACAGAATAATAGACACAAAGCCTGTCATTTTTGAAGCTTCTTTTGGCGAACGTGTTGACAACACTTTTTGCATGTCGTAGTTAGGCGCAGGACCGGCAAGGCTGGCAAACACTCCTTTAAAAAGCATCATCATAAAGAAGATTCCAAACAACCCAAATTTGTCTTCTTCAATTTTCTGGGCTGCTGCAGGCAACAGGTTTTTCCAATCAAGATTAAGGTCGAGCCCGAAAAAAGGATGATCCCAACCTTTGGGCACATTCAAGGTTTGGCCATGCAGATTTTTCATTGCCAGGTATCCTATTGCCAGGCAGCCAACCGTCATAATCATATACTTGATAAAGTCGCCGATTACAATGCTATGCATGCCTCCCAAAATGGAGTAAAACATGGCAAATAAGGTGAAAATAATACCATAAAAGTGTGCTACATATTCAGGACCAATATTGAATGGGATATAAGGTTGTACAAGGCTCCATGGTACAAAAATTTCGATGAATTTACCGAGGCCAACAAAACCATAAGCCAAAAAACCAAGGCTACCTATAATAGCAAATACGACCACGATATTATGTGAAGCTGTAACACCGGGCCCTTTTAAGCCAAACCTGGAGGCAAGCCATTCAGCCCCAGTATCAGCATTGGAACGGCGCAACCACTTAGCCAGAAACATCATATTAAAAACCTGGTTAAATACCGGCCATAGCCAGGGTATCCAGATACTTTTAAAACCATAAACAAAACAAAGCGCCACCATCCACATGGTACCGCTTATGTCGAACATATCGCTGGCATCACTCATACCCAGCAGGTACCACGGCAATTTTTTGCCACCCAATAAATAACTCTCCTTATTCTGTCGTGCCTTCTTACGCATAAACCATCCAATCATAAGCATAGACACCAGGTAGGCGATCACTATTA
>JBBQVY010000397.1:0-3359 GCA_038211085.1 Chitinophagales bacterium
CAGGGGTGGGAAGTTATAAATACAACCGATACGAACTGGTATAGCGGTGGCACCCGGGGCCTGGTTATTATTTTAAAAAGAGAATTGACAACATAAAAACAAACTATTATGCGTAAACAAATTGCTGCAGCCAACTGGAAAATGAACCTGACTTATCAAAAAGCAGCAGAACTTTTAAAAGACTTTTTATCTATACCACATCAATTGAACGACAACCAGCTTGTTGTATTTGGCGTACCTGCCCCATACCTTGACATGGCAGAAGATAAAATTAAGGGTGAGCAACACATGTATGTTTCAGCTCAAAATGTTTACTCTAAAAAATCGGGTGCCTACACTGGCGAAACATCTGTGGAAATGTTGAACTCAATTGGAGTTGGGTATGCAATTGTTGGACATAGCGAACGCCGCGAATATTTTAATGAAGACAATGCTTTGCTGGCAGATAAAGTAAAAATTTGCCTGGAGTACAACATTGTTCCCATCTTTTGTTGTGGTGAAGCATTACCTGTTAGAGAGCAGGAAGGACAGAATGATTTTGTAACAGGTCAATTGCAGGAATCACTTTTTGATCTTTCGGAAGAACAAATACAAAAAGTTGTTATTGCCTATGAGCCAATCTGGGCCATAGGTACGGGTAAAACTGCCAGCAGCCAGCAGGCGCAGGACATGCATGCACATATTCGCAGCCAGCTTGCAGTTAAGTATGGCCAGGCTGTAGCTGATAGTATTTCAATTTTATATGGTGGAAGTGTGAAAGGGGCCAATGCAAAAGAAATTTTCAGCCAGCCCGATGTTGATGGTGGACTGGTTGGTGGGGCCTCTTTAAATGCACAGGAATTTATGCAGATAGTTCAGGGGTTGAAGTAATTATCTTCTACCTAACTTTTACCTTTTACTGGTAAATACATTTCTCGTCTCATGAAATGTATTTACCATTTTTTATGCGTTGAATTTATGATTTACAGGTAGCTCAGCTCCAAGTATTTCATTGCTAAATTTTTCAAGCCTTCCTGCATCATTTTTTCTATTCAATCTCTTTTTTTCACATTTATGAAAATCAAATTAAATACTGGCTCTTATTAACTCAGATTTGGCAGCTATCCCTAAATCATAGCCAATTTCCGGTAATTCCATAGGGTCGTAGGCACTTACCAGGTCAATAGACAAAATAGTGTGTTCCAAATCTTCGGTTGGATGATACATGAGTTTGAATTTGGCGCCAAACACAAATTCCGAAGCTTCGTAAGAAGTACGGGAAACAACAAAGTTTGAGAAAGTTTCATCGTATGCTTTTAAGAATACCAGCACCTCTGCCTTGGAACTAAGCAGGTCATCTTTACTTAAACCGTAAAATGGACTTTGCTCATTTATTACATGTACAACAGTCCAGCTAAGGGTTAGCGAATTTATTTTGGCTATCTCCATGTTAAGGTTATAAAACCTGTTAAGTGTTACTCCATCATCATGCACTTTCATGGCAAGGGTTGCCTTAACCTCTGCATCCGATAGGTTACGATGCTTATACGGCACCATTCTAAACATAACCGCCACACCTTTTTTGTAAGGAGCAAACAATGTATTTGCACTGTATTTTATATAGGCCTTTGGCTGCGAAAATCTTCCATACATCATACCTGTGGCCAGGGCAAAAGTTAGTAAACCCATAATTGATTCGGTGGCCGCAATCAGGTTGGTGATCATTCCTGTTGGATAAATGTGTCCGTAACCCACGGTAGACATAGTTTGGGCGCTAAAGAAAAAAGCCTCCCAAAATTTGGTTGTAATGTTATCTCCATCCATGCCCCCCAGGTTATCAATACCCGTTAACATATAAAGGCTGGCAAATACTAAATTGGTGATAAAATAAAAACATAAAATAATCAGGATGAACTTCCAGGTTTTTACTTTTAGCATGGTATTGTACACACTAAACTTTTCAAAAAACCCTATCCCTTTTACTTCCAGGTTGGGTGTGCCATCTCTATTATAAAATCGTCCGCCACTGTTGGCGCTATTGGTCCCAAAACCAGTTTGCTCTGTGGTTCGGGCTCGTGTATTTAGTTTTTTAAGTAACGACATGTATTGAAACTCTTGTGAATGCAAAATAATATTTCCGCCTTACTAAAGTATTGTATTTTAGCCACTAACATTTCGGGTACTTGTAGATGAGTTTTCAAAAGCAGATAGCACAAAGTTTGGTATGGAGGGGATTGTATTTTGCATCAGTTTTATTGATGAATATTTTTTTAAGCCGCTATTTCGAAGCCGAAAACGCAGGCTGGATTTTTTACCTCTGTAATAATTTTTCTTTCCTATTAATTCTTGTTGGTTTAACCATTGAAAATGGGGTTAACTATTACGCTTCGCGAAACGAGATAAACCGCAACCATTTAGCCTGGTTTTCTATTGCCTGGACGGTTATGGTAGCATGTATAGTTTTTATTGGCCTCTGGTTTTATTTTGGCAGGTATAAAGACACCTCCTTTCTTACCCGTTCGCAGTACCTCTATTATGCCATCTGTTATATTACCGGCATACAGCTTACCAATTTTTTTACCGTCCTGTTTTATTCAAAAAAGAACTTCTTCTTACCCAATTTAATCATGGTTCTTTTGAACCTGTCAGTTATTTTACTGATACCAAAACAGGTGGGAACAACACAAACTGATTCAGAGTTGGTTATCAAATATTATTTTGCATTTTTTATGGTTACAGGTGTTTGCCTTGCACTTGCCTTCATTATTAAAAACAAAAGCTGGCAATCTATCGCCTTGCCAAAATTTAAACAGTTGCAATGGTTGGTTCGGTATGCTATAATGGCTTTGGCAGCCAACATAATTTTCTTTTTAGTTTACAGGGTTGATTATTGGTTTGTGCAACGACTTTGTTCTGCAGACGAACTGGGAAATTATATTCAGGTTAGCAAACTGGCACAGATGTTATTGATCATTCCTACCATTATATCGAGTGTGGTGTTTCCGCATACGGCAGGTGGTATGCACCGAACAGAAATGAAGGATAATATCTTAAGGATAGGACGCATAATCACCATCCTTTATGCAGCATTATTCGTAATTGTTTTTTTGTTGGGCAAGTGGGCGTTTCCGTTTGTATTTGGACAATCGTACAACCTGATGTACACGCCCTTTTTGTTATTAATACCAGGTGTATGGGCACTAAGTAACCTCTTTATTTTAAGCGCATATTTTGGAGGTATCAACCAGGTAAAGGTTAATATAAGCGGGGCTGCTCTGGGTTTGGTTGTAATATTGGTGGGTGATTTTTTATTTATCAGGTTATTTGGCTTACCTGCTGCAGCTATTGTTAGCTCTGTTGGCTACCTGGTAAATTTTGGT
>JBBQVY010000398.1:0-3331 GCA_038211085.1 Chitinophagales bacterium
TACAACAAGTTCTTCTATTCCCTTGTCGAATGTTACCAACCGGTTTACGATGTTAGGTAATCCATTTGCCTCTCCCATTAACTGGGCAACCCTGCCAAAAACAAACATCTCCAACACTTGCTGGGCATGGGACCCTAACCTAAGCAGTACCGGCGGGTACGTTTCAATAAATACGTCAGGTGCTGTCACGTTAATATCGCCCTTTACCGGAACAACAGGAATAAATCAGTATATACAACCGGTGCAGGGATTTTTTGTAAAAACAACTGCAGCGTCTCCTGCAATAACCATTCGTGAGCAGGATAAGGTTTCCAACTTTAATGCAAACGCCTTTAGACAGATGAACGATCTATCGTTGATGGCTGTCAATCTCATGTATAGCAAAGGCGGTTATAAAGTGGTGGCTGATGGTGTACTGTTGGCGTATAATCCATCGTTTAACGACAGTGTGGATGATAATGATGCGGTAAAAATGCTTGGCAGCGCCGAAACATTAGTTATACAAAACGGAAGCACCCTGCTTAGTATCGATGCAAGAAATTCGCCTGAGATTGCTGACACGGTCGTACTCAGCATGGGTAAAATAACAAAGCTGCAATACTCATTACAGATTTTTTCGAAACAGATGAGTAACTATAATTTAATTCCGTACCTGGTTGATAATTATTTGGCAACTACATCGCCATTATCTGTAATTGACACCAACAATATTACATTTAACATCAATCCTGGTGTTCCGGCTTCATTTGCGGCAAATCGTTTCAGCATTGTTTATCGTTCGGCTAGTGTATTGCCGCTTGGTTTTAGTTCAATAACGGCATACAGGCAAAACAACAACATCCATGTAGAATGGAATATGGAAAACGAAATCAACATGCTTAGTTACGACATAGAAAGATCAGGCAACGGGATTAATTTTTACAAAGTTGGTACCCAAAAAGCATTGAATAGTGCGACAACAAATCATTACAAATGGCTGGATCTGCAACCCCTGGTGAACAACGCATATTATCGCATAAAAGGTATAGGTAAACAGAACGATATAAGGTTTAGCTCAATTGTATTGGTAAAGGAAAACACGGAAGTCAGCGGTATCTCTGTTTTTCCAAACCCTGTCACTAACGGAACAGTGTCGATACAATTTACCGGAATGGCTAAGGGAATGTATACAGCAAGATTGGTAAATACTGTGGGACAGGTGTTACTTACCCGGCGGTTTTACAATATTTCCGGGTCACTATATCAAAACCTGGTCATACAAACTATGGATCCTGGATTGTATTACCTGCAAATTCTTCTTCCAAACAGCCAAACCAGTTCCATAAAACTGGTGATAAAGTAAAAAGCCTTTATACTCTTTTGCAACTGCACTTCCATCAATTCATTTCTGCTGTTGCAGAGGTGTAGTATATGTACTACACCGCATAAGCATAACCACTACAATGTTATCATGCTACCAACTATAAATCAGGCATTTGGTCAATGGTACTTTTACAACAGGCAATAAAAATGCGTTTTAATTATCACAAAATTTTATTTCGCCCAGATCGCCCGGGCCTTATTGAGAATTAAAAAAAGGAAATGATAAAAAAATCAGAAGAGTTGCTAATGTCTAATAAAGAATTAGCCTTTCAAAAATTGGAAATAAATAAACGTGCTGCAGAGGTAGTCACCGTTAATAATGAACTTGCTTTTCAACAAATAGAAAAGGGCAAACGTAACCCTGAGTTGGGAATTGATGATAAAGATTTAGCCTCTCAAAATATTGAAAAAGGAAAAATAGCTGCGGAACTGATTATTGCAAACAAAAAGGTGGTGATAGAAAATGCTGAGAAAGAAAAAAGGGCGGCAGAACTAATAATTGCTAATCAAGAGATTCACTATCAAATTATGGAGAAAGAAAAACTTGCGGCAGCGTTGAATATTGCTAATAAAGAGCTTGCCTTTCAATATGAAGAGAAAAGAAAATGCACAGCGGAGTTGGTCAATGTAAACGAAGAACTATTGTTTCAAAAGGAAAAACGGGCTGCAGAATTGATTTTTTTCAACCAGGAAATTTTATACCAAAATATTGAAATAGAAAAGATAGCCTTAGAGTTGGAATTAGCCAGGAGCGAACTTCAATCTTTTTCCTATTCTGTTTCGCATGATCTGCGGGCTCCGTTAAGGGCCATTAGTTGTTTTACCGAGGTAATGGTCGAAGACTATACGGAGCAATTGGATGAAAACGCAAACAAAGTTTTAAAAAAGATCATTTCAAACTCCAAAAAGATGGGAAAGTTAATTGATAACCTGCTCGAATTTTCGCGGTTGATTATGCAGCCTGTTTCAGTAGTGAATATACCCGTTAAAGTGCTGGTAGAAACAACGTTAAAAGAGCTTTTACAAATTGAACCGGCCAGGATAATAAACATTACAATGGGAAACCTGGAGGATACCAAAGGTGATAGAGATATGCTAAAACAGGTTTTTGTTAATCTTATTTCAAACGCACTTAAATATACACGGTATAAAGAAGTGGCAGAAATAGGAATTGGATGCCGGATAGAAAATGAATCCTGTATTTATTATGTAAAAGATAATGGATCAGGCTTCGATATGAACTACTACCATAAAATATTTGGTGTTTTTCAACGCCTGCACAGCAGCAAAGAATTTGATGGCTCCGGTATTGGCCTTGCTTTAACTAAAAAGATAATTGATAAACACGGTGGAAAAATTTGGGGAGAAGGTAAAGTAAAAGAAGGAGCCTGCTTTTATATTTCCTTGCCTTACACGTTAAACGAATTGGCCATTAATTAAAAGAACCGGAATGAAAAATAAAGGTGTGAATACCCCAAAATCCTAATCCTATGTTTACTACGGCTCCTCAATTAATTTTAAATAACGAGGTTACAAAAATTAAAATTCTTCACCTGGAGGATTCATCGGACGATGCTTTGCTGGTATCTAATACCTTGAAAAAAGCAAATATTGCTTTTGAAGGCCTGGTTGTAGAGACGAAAGCTGAGTTTATTGATGCTTTATACACTTTTTTACCCGACGTAATCCTTTCGGATCACTCACTTTGTGCATTTGATTCATGTGAAGCACTTAAAATTTTTCAACAAACAAAAAGAACGGTTCCTTTTATTTTGGTTACAGCAACAATAAGTGAAGAATTTGCTGTAGAGATACTAAAAAAGGGCGCAGACGATTATATTTTAAAGGACAGGCTAAGCCGGCTGCCAAGTGCCATTCACAATGCACTTGAAAAATTTCGCCTTAAAAAAGAAAGCAGCATTTATTGGGATGAGCTGATAAAACGAGAAAAACGCTACCATGCCCTGTT
>JBBQVY010000399.1:0-3320 GCA_038211085.1 Chitinophagales bacterium
CATAACTGTTCCGGTAATTTTAATGGGCTATATGAACCCCGTGCTTCAATATGGTTTTGAAAAATTTTGTATGAAGGCTGCATCGGTAGGTATTGATGGGTTGATTTTGCCCGACCTGCCCATGCATGAATATGAAACGGAATATGGTCAAACCATTCGTAACAACAACCTCGATCTCATCTTTCTCGTAACACCCGAAACAAAGGAAGATCGCCTGAAACAGATTGATGCGTTAAGCACAGGATTTCTTTATGCTGTGTCTTCTTCATCCACAACAGGTAGCAATAAAGACATAAACGACCAGCAGGCATATTTTGAAAAGCTTCAATCCATGCAATTGAATAACCCCATACTCGTTGGTTTTGGAATAAAAGACAGGGAGACTTTTAAGGCTGCCTGTAAACATACAAACGGTGCCATAATTGGTAGTGCCTACATAAAAGCCATTGAAAATTCTTCAGATATTTCTGTTGATACCAAAATTTTTTTAGAGACCATCTTATAAATGAAACTAGCCATCATAAAATACAATGCCGGTAACATAAGGTCGGTACTTTTTGCTTTAGATCGTATTGGAGTAGAAGCTCAGGTAACAGATGATATTGAAGAAATTACATCAGCAGATAAAGTTATTTTTCCTGGCGTGGGAGAGGCCAGCACTGCCATGCAATACCTGCGGGAGAGAAAGCTGGATCAGGTGATTAAAGGTCTAAAGCAACCGGTTCTTGGAGTATGCCTTGGCATGCAACTGATGTGCCGCTACAGCACGGAAAATGATACTACCTGCCTGGGCATTTTTGATGAAGAAGTAAAGAAATTTGATTCACCTTCCATCAGCCAGTTTAAGGTTCCGCAAATAGGTTGGAACAACATTTACGATTTAAAGACTCCTTTATTTGCTTCGGTAGCAGATGGGAGCTTTTGTTATTTTGTTCATGGCTATTATGCCGCTTTGGGTGAGCATACCATAGCTACCACCAATTATATAAAACCTTATAGCTCTGGTTTGCATAAAAATAATTTTTACGGGGTTCAATTTCATCCTGAAAAGAGTGCGAAAGCCGGACAGCAAATCTTACAAAATTTTATTAGCGGCGATATATAAGTTATCGTTACTCATTAAGTATGCAACAACAAATTTCAAATACAAAGGCTGTAATCATTCCTGCTATTGACATTATTGAAGGCAAATGTGTGCGGTTAACACAGGGAGATTATTCTCAAAAAAAGATTTATAACGAGCATCCGCTCGAAGTTGCTAAAATGTTTGAAGATGCAGGGTTGCATCGCCTGCACCTGGTGGATTTGGATGGTGCTAAAGTTGGTAAAGTAACCAACTGGAAGGTGTTGGAAAAGCTGGCTTCGCAAACAAAAATGATCATTGATTTTGGCGGAGGTATCACTACCGAAAAGGATGTGAACATCATTTTTAATTCAGGAGCAGCTTACGCCACGGTAGGAAGCATAGCTGTAAAAGACGAAGCATTATTTACGAGTTGGCTGGAAAGTTTTGGTGCCCATAAATTTTTATTAGGTGCTGATGTGAAGGAGGAAAAAATTGCCATTCACGGCTGGTTGGAAACCACCAAAATTTGGGTATACGACTTCATAAGAAAATATCTTGACAAGGGAATTCAATCTATATTTTGTACCGACGTTAGTAAAGATGGAAAGTTAGAAGGTCCTTCGATAGATCTCTACAAAACCATCATTAAAGAATGTAAAGGAATTCATTTGATAGCCAGTGGCGGAGTCAGTAACATTAAAGATGTGGAAGACCTCATAGAAATTGGTTGTACCGGCATCATCATTGGCAAAGCAATTTATGAAGGACGAATAACTTTACCACAGTTGAAAAGTTTGAACAGCAGTATACCTTCACTTTAAATTTTATAGATAACAACACCATGACTGATGCAATTGATATAACTGGTGATCATGCAGCTATAGAAAAGTTCCCCCAGCATGGGCTTTGCAAAAGGATCATTCCATGTCTCGACATAAAAGATGGCCGTACTGTTAAAGGTGTCAATTTCGAAAACATTCGCGATGCAGGCGACCCCGTTGAGCTTGGCGCTTTGTATGCAGAACAGGGTGCGGATGAACTGGTGTTCCTGGACATTACGGCAACCATAGAAAAACGTAAAACTTTAAGCGAACTGGTACATCGCATCTCACATAAAATTAATATTCCATTTACAGTCGGTGGTGGCATCAGCAGTATTAAAGATGTTTATCTGCTATTACAAAACGGGGCAGATAAAATTTCGGTTAATACTTCAGCTTTTAAAAACCCAGATTTACTCAATGGTTTGTCAAGGGAGTTTGGCAGCCAGTGCGTGGTATTGGCAATAGACACTAAGCAGGAGGAAGATGGTGAATGGTATGTGTACCTTAATGGTGGAAGAACCAAGACGGAAACCAAATGCTACGACTGGGCGAGAGAGGCAGTTGAAAGAGGGGCTGGTGAAATATTGCTGACTTCCATGAACAACGATGGAACCAAAAAAGGATTTGCTTTGGATATTACCCGGTTGTTATCCACCAGTCTCCCGGTACCTGTAATAGCTTCGGGCGGGGGTGGTACTGTACAACATTTTACAGATGTATTTAACGAAGGAAAAGCTGATGCTGCTTTAGCTGCCAGCATTTTTCACTTTAAAGAAATATCCATACCGAACCTAAAACATGCATTACAATTGCAAAATATAAGAATGCGTTTATAATTTTTTGATAATGACCCCACCCTTAAATAAACTACCCATGAAACCTGACTTTGCAAAATACACTGATGGGCTGTTGCCGGTTATTGTGCAGGATTTTGATACACACAAAGTGCTGATGCTGGGTTTTATGAACCAGGAAGCATTAACCAGGACCGAAGAAATTGGCAAGGTAACTTTCTATAGCAGGAGCAAAAAAAGATTATGGACAAAAGGAGAGGAGAGCGGTAATTTTTTGTTGCTGAAGGAAATGCTTTTGGATTGTGATAACGATACTTTACTTATAAAGGCAGACCCCGTTGGCCCGGTTTGCCATACAGGTGCCGATACCTGTTTCAGCGAAAAGAACACCAGCGAAGAATTTTTATACTACCTGGAGCATATAATTGACTTGCGCCGAAAGGTAGATCCGTCAGAATCTTATGTGGCCAGTTTATTTGCAAAAGGCATTAATAAAATAGCCCAGAAAGTAGGTGAAGAAGCTGTTGAATTGGTGATTGAAGCAAAGGATGATAATGAAGAATTGTTTCTTGAAGAGGCCGCTGATCTTATGTTTCACTATTTGCTTTTGCTTAACGCAAAAGGCTATAAATTGCA
>JBBQVY010000400.1:0-3316 GCA_038211085.1 Chitinophagales bacterium
CTTTAGGCACCAGGCAAACGCATCTAATTTTTTTCGCCTTTGATATTTAAACCGGGATTGAATTAATGTCTGTATAGTCCCGATAGGACTAGTGGTGGGTAGAAATGTTTCAAAAAGCATAAAGCGTTCCTATCGGAACGACTTGTATTATTTAATGTAATATTTTCTACCCACGAGTTGTGCCTAACGACACAGCAAAAAGATACAATTAGTTAAAAGGCGTTTGCACTTTTTAGTCCCCTCTTTTATTATCGAAAATATTATTTCAATTACTTACTTCATTGTCTTTACAACCTCTTTTACATACTGCATGCTTTGGGCTATTTCAGGTGCATTGTTATTCCAATTGTATTCATACTCAGCCCAAATCGGCCCTTTAAAATTTTGGCGTTTCAACTCTTTCAGCACTGCTTTTATATTTGAAATTCCTGTTCCCCAAGGTACATCATGTGGGCCTGCAGGTGACTGTTGGCGGGGTGCACCTTCTACCCGTGGCATTGGAGGCCTTTGACCAAAGGCCAGAAATTCGGCACTTGGCTTTTCATGCAAATCTTTCATATGCAGTTCAAACACCCTGCCTTCCAATTTTTTCAACATGGCAATAGGGTCAAGACCCGATCTTATCCAATGGCCTATATCGGCACATGAACCTAAATGCCTGCTTAATCCGGCAGTATATTTAATCAGGGTATCTGGGTTCCAGTAACGGGATGGCCGCGGATGATTGTGTATAGCTACGTTGATGTTGTATTCATCAGCAAGTTTAGATACCATGGGCATTTGTTCAAAAGTTGGTTCGGTAGCAAATTGCTTTAAACCCATACCTTGTAAAAACACAAACAACTGCTTCCAATCCTCATTGGTTGCCGGGGTGACCACCCCATACGAAAGCATGGAGATTTTCTTCGATTTTAATAATTGTAAAACCGAATCAATTTTGCCTGCAGGCATGTGAAAGTCAAGGTTGCCCTCAATGCCGGCTCCAATCTTTTGGCCCGGAAATCCTTCTACGTACTTTAGGCCGATGCTATCCGCTTTATTCAGCGCTTCTTCCAGCGTAAACAGCCTGAAAGAGTAGACCTGCGTCCCTAATTTCCAACCCATTGCTTCAGGTGTTTTTTGGGCGGAAAGGTTAGTCCCTACACTGGTAAGGATAAACCCGAACAGTAATAATTGTTTCATGTAATGTTTCATATGGCGTTATAGCTTTTAATGCTTAAAATATAAAAGGTATTGATGTTTAAGCCGAATTTCTACCGGCATTAATAATTCCAAACGAACAGCGGATTACCAATTTACGATACGCCTCCTTTTTCGCATCGGGCAATAACCTTTCATCCATCTCCCTGATTTTTGCCATGGCAAATTGCTGTATAGTTGTTAACGGCAATACGATCTTTTCACGCATTTGTACCGACAATTGTTCTACCGGGTAATTGGCCATCAATTCGTTTTTGCCCGAAAGCATAAACATATATTTCTGGGTCAGCTCGTACTCGTGGTAGATCATGTTCCAAATGCCGCCATACTTTGGATCGTTGGCTAAAAATTTAGTAAGTGGAAAGAAACATTTCTTCATAGACATCTCGCAATTATCCATAAGCGTTTTTATAAACAGCGAGTTATCATACAAGTCTTTTATTTCTTTAAACCTTCCCTTTTTGTCCAGTTCTCTTAAGGCGGTACCCACACCGTAGTACCCGGTTACATTTTGCTTTAACTGGCTCCATGAGCCAACAAATGGAATAGCCCTCAGATCTTTTATAGTAAGCTTTGAGGAGGTACCACGCTTCGTTGGTCTGCTTCCAATATTTGTATCACTGTAAAATTTTAATGGACTAACATTGGAGAGATAGTTCATAAACTCCGGATGGTTTTTTAGCTCTACGTAAGATTGCAGGCTAATGTCCGAAAGCTCTTCAATAAGTGCCTCCTCCTGTTCGGTTAATGTTTTTTGCCTGGAAGGAAACAACGTATGAGCAATGCCCGCATTTACCAGTTGCTCTATGTTGTATTGTGCAGAATCTACATTGCCAAAGCTTGAGCTAATGGTCTGACCCTGTATGGTGAGCTGGATTTCTTTGTTGGAAATATCTTTACCCATTGAAGCATAAAACTTATGGGTCTTGCCACCACCACGTGCAGGAGGTCCGCCCCTGCCATCAAAAAACACTACATCAAAGCCATGTTCTTCTGAAATTTTGGTCAATTCTTTTTTAGCCTTATAAATACTCCAGTTAGCCATCAGGTATCCGCCATCTTTAGTGCCATCGCTAAAACCCAGCATTATGGTTTGGCGCCTGTTCCTGCGGTTTAAATGGGTATTGTACACCTCGTTCTCATACAATGCAGCCATGATGCCCGGAGCATTTTTCAGATCACCGATGGTTTCAAACAGCGGTACTATATCAACATTCAATTCTTCTTTTTTCCAACCCCCCAACATAAAGATGCCATACACTTCCAGCACATTCAACACACTATTGCATTGGCTAATTACATAACGATGGCAGCCCTCTACTCCATTAAAGTGCTGAATGGTTTTAACTGCATCCACAGAAAGTAAGGTATCTTTTAGCAATGGGTCTGTATATAAATCAACATTGGCTGTACCATCAAGGTGCGTTACAATTTCAATTTTTTCTTCGTTGGTGAGTGATGCGTAATTTTTAGGAAGTATATCTTCTTGCTCAGCTATGGCTTCAAATAGAGAATTATGTACCGAACTCTCTTGCCTGATGTCCAAAGCAGCAAAATGCATCCCAAATACAAGCACTTTATTAATCAGGTTTTCTACAAGAGATAAGAACAAACCATTGTGTTGGTAAATAACAATCTCCTTTACTTCTTTCAGGGTACTTAAAATCTTTTCTTTGGTTAGCTCAGTACGCTGACCCGGTATAAAAATGTTATTGTATAACTGCTTTTCAAGCTCTGCTAATATGGTATCAACGCCTTTAAATGTTAGCCTTCTTTTTAACCGGCGAACATCCAGGTAATAACATTTTATAATACTTCCCCTAAGTTGCTCAGCAACTTTTAAAGTAATGCCTGCATTTACATACGGATTGCCATCCCTGTCTCCACCTGGCCAAAAACCCATGGTAAAGATTGGGTTGTTCTCACTTAAAGCATTTGGAAATTCCCGCTCAATAAACGATACCATTCTGCCGGCGGCGGCATAAAATACATTTTCCAAAAACCACAAAAGACTAACAGCTTCATCAAGTGGTGTAGGCTTTTCTTTATTCAGAAAAGGAGTTTTACCCAACTGCTGCAGGTACATATTTACCAGGTTGGCATTGTTATCAGCAAG
>JBBQVY010000401.1:0-3271 GCA_038211085.1 Chitinophagales bacterium
ATTAAAAAATCGCAGATGATTTTATGCTTTGTATCGAAGAGCGAAATGGCATTTTTAAAATTGGTTAACGACAACCTGTAGTCTCCTTTCTTCCAGGCTAAAATTCCTTTTTGCATTTCAATATATGGACGGGTATCTGCCAGGTTTTCTTTCCTGTTGGCGTCCAGTAAAAGACTTATGTGCTCCAATGTTCTGTCGGATAAAGTATTGTCACTTTTATCAATAAGGAGGGTTAATAATTTAACACGGTCAGAATCACTTTGCTCTTTTGGTAGTTGTACTAATAACGAATCGTAATTACAATTAAAACAATCCTGTGCCTTTAGCACCGTATTACTAATACAAACACTTAACAGTATAATGAGAATGTAGATTTTTTTAGTCATGGAAACTTTAAGGTTCAGCAATGAATAGTCCTACATGTTTTCCATTTACATGTTATGCCAGTTAGCAGAATTTGTATTTCTAAAAATATTGGATTGGTAATATCAAGAAACTGAAAAGAATTTGTCGCTTTAGTTTACAAGGGTTCGATAGTCTATAATGCTTACCCTTTTGATCTATTTTAAAGTAAGGACATTATTTTTAAAAGGATAATCTACTACATTCCTGTCAACAATATGTAAAACTAATTGCACCGATGGCTACCATTTATAGATGTTTCTCCATAATGAAATCGTTCATATAAAAACCATGACCTATGTCTATATCCTTCTCCTCAATTATTTCAAAACCATTTGCAGTATAAAAGTTTAGGGCTGTATTTAATCGGTTTACATTTAGTTGAAGCTTAGTTGCTCCCATGCTTTTGGCAGTGGACATAACGATCTCCAATAATTTTTTGCCGGCTCCCATTTTTTGAGTACCCGGCAGTACATACAATTTATGAAGCTTATGAGTTGTATGATCAATAGGCGAAAATGCGGCAAACCCTACGGGTAAAAAGTTTTGAATAGCCAGAAAAAAATGTTGCTTCTCCTGCATTTGTTTTTCAAGTGCAGCGGTGCTGTAGATGAGTTCCAGCATGTAATCCAATTGTGCGGGGCTGAGTATGGAACCATAAGCAACGGGCCATGTTTTATAGGCAATGTCTTGTATAAATGGAATGTCATTAAACGATGCCGGTCTTATCTCCACTGCTTCGCCTACCGGAAAATTGCTGGTCATTAGCTAATATTCTTTTAAATAATCCCCAATACAATTACAAACCTGCAAGGCTTTCTTCAATTGCCTGGATACGGGCTAAAGCATCCACTTTTTTCTTTTTTTCTAATGCCAGAACTTCCGGTTTTGCATTACCTACAAAACGTTCGTTACCTAATTTTTTTTCAACAGTTAACAAAAACTGGTTTTGGTGTTCCAGGTCTTTCTCCAACTCTTCCTTCAGCGAAGCTGAATCAATTTCGTGCCCTGTTTCAAAGTAAAATTTATCTTTTTCAACAGCAACCACAATGCAATTCTGCGGCACCGTACTAACGTAGAATAAACTATCAGCATTTACCTGTTTGGCTAGTATCAATTCAATATCCTTATAATTATCCCGATCATTGGTGATGATCGATAGTTTGATGGTCTCTTTTGGTTTTACCTGGTTTTTATTGCGGGCATCTCTTATGGAGGATATTACTTTCTTCAACAGGTCACCTTCCTGCAGTATGTATTTGTTGGCAGGTATTATAGGTACAAATTGTTTTATTGCCAGGTCGTCTCTAACTTCTCTTTCTGCAAGCAGGTGGTACATTTCTTCAGAAATAAATGGCATAAACGGGTGAAGCATTTGCATCAGCTCTTCAAAAAATAAAATTGTTTTTTGGTAGATGCCTGTATCAATGGGTTGCTCAAACCCGGGCTTTACCCACTCCAGGTACCAGCTACAGAAGTCATCCCAAATTAATGAATACAAGGTTTTCAATGCTTCGCTCAATTTAAACTGGCTGTACAGAGCTTCCATTTCCTCCTTAACCTGGTTTAACCTGTTCTCAAACCATTCAACAGCAAAATCTCTCGTGTCACTTTCTGCGTGTAATAAAGCGGCTTCAGCTTGTAGTTCCCTTGCAGCAGATACCTCGCTTGTTACAACTGCCTCTTTGCCAGCAGCCTGCCGGGCTTCCCACATTTTTACCAGCTTGAGTGCATTCCATATTTTGTTATTGAAAAGCTTTCCCTGTTCAAGGCTTGCCTCATCAAACAACATATCGTTACCAGCAGGCGATGAGATCATGATACCAAACCTTACAGCATCCGCCCCAAACTTGTCTATCAATTCCAATAAGTCTGGACTGTTACCAAGTGTTTTGCTCATTTTACGGCCCTGCTTATCGCGGACCATTCCCGTAAAGTAGACGTCGTTAAATGGCTTAAGATTTTTATAATGCATACCAGCCATAATCATCCGGCTAACCCAAAAGAAAATGATGTCCTGGCCGGTAACCAAAACCTTGGTAGGGTAGTAGTAATCCAGTTCTTTATTGCCGGGCTCAGAAATGCCTTTAAATACTTCCATCGGCCACAACCACGAAGAGAACCAGGTGTCTAATACATCTTCGTCCTGCCGCAGTTTACCGCCATGGCTGCTAACGGTGCCATAGGTGTTTTGCATTTGCTGTAGGGCATCGTATTCGTTTTCCGCAACTACCATGTTTCCCTGCTCATCGTACCATGCTGGTATTTGTTGGCCCCACCATAACTGGCGACTGATGCACCAGTCTTTCACGTTCTCCAGCCAATATTTATAAGTAGCTAAAAATTTTTCGCCGGGGTGAATAGTTATTTCGCCGCTAACAACTGCCACTAATGCCGGTACACCCAAATCTTTTGTTTTTACAAACCATTGGGTTGATATACGGGGCTCTACAACTGCACCGCTTCGCTGGCTATAACCAAGACGGGTCTGGTATTGTTCCTGCTTTTGTAAGTATCCCTTTTCTGTTAGTTCGGTTACAATTTTTTTACGTGCCGCAAAGCGATCTTCGCCTACATATATCTGAGCAGCGGCACTCAGGGTTCCATCTTCATTTAGTGTATCTACTACTTCAAGGTTGTGCTTAAGGCCCAGGTTATAATCGTTAATGTCATGTGCAGGCGTAACCTTAAGAGCACCCGTACCAAAACCGGCATCTACATAGTCATCAAAAATTATGGGTATGCGTCGGTTGATTAAAGGCACTATTGCAAACTTACCCTTCAGGTGAGCATATCTTTCATCAAGGGGGTTAACAGCAATTGCTGTATCTCCCATAATTGTTTCGGGGCGTTGGGTGGCAATGGTAAT
>JBBQVY010000402.1:0-3241 GCA_038211085.1 Chitinophagales bacterium
TATGAAAAGAATATTGGAATTGGTTTTGTTATTGATGTTGTTAAGTTGCAACTCCATATCACAGTCAAATGGCCTGATGTTAAAAAAGGAACTTCCCAAATCATTAAAAGAAATTTCGGGAATATGTTACCAGAATAATAATATCTGGGCCATAAGCGATAAACCTCATCCAAATTTTTTCAGGTTAGATCCACAGGGCAATGTGGTTCAGGAAGTGCATATACAAAATGCTACAGTTAGCGATGTTGAAGCGATTACCGCCGATGGACCTGATTTGTACATAGGAGATGTGGGCGACAATAACGGGTCAAGGGCATCGAGAACTATTTATAAAGTAGCCATTAATAAAATTGGTAAAGAGGCTGAAACAGAGGTGACCGCTAGTGTAATAAAATTTACTTTTTCAAATGAAGGTGTGGTTGAAGGTAAAAAAGAAAATGATTTTGATTGTGAGGCTATTGTTCCTTTTAAAGATTCATTATACCTGATTACAAAGCGAAGAACAGATGATCAATCTGAGCTGTATGTTATACCAAAAACTCCCGGCACATATGTGGCCCGCCTTATTTCAAAATTAGATACCAAAGGACTTATAACTGATGCTGCCATGAATCCATCAAAAAATGAACTGGCACTTGCCGGTTATGAAAAAGGGCATGAACATCCATTTGTAATACTCATTAAAAATTTTAAGGGCAACGATTTGTTTTCAGGAGAAGTTGAGCGGATTGAATTGACGAATAACAATAAAGAATTTCAAATGGAGGGTATCACCTTTAAAACAAGTGATATCTTATACCTGTCGTGTGAGGAGACGAAAAATAACCCGGCAACCATTTATTCAACACGTACCAGTATGTTAAATTCAGTCTTCTCCAAAAAATCTTCGAAGTAAACAAAATTAAAGTTTACTTAAGGCATTGATTTAAATACTTAATAGACCAGCTAGATAAAATAAAACAAATACGTTTTCGTTAATAAAACAAATGCAGCCTTGTGCGGCATTATTTTAAAATCCAATATTTTAAATTTTATCACCGAAAACGTTCTATGAGAAACCACTAAAAAACATGGCGTCCTGATTTAATTTGGATATAACTTACTCCCCCGGATTTTTCCGGGGGTTTTATATTTATAGCCCTCCTTAGTCAGCGAACTCATTAGTTATTCTTTTCCGGGCAAATCAATTCTTCCCAACCTCTCCATCATTATTACAACAGGTAATTTTTTCTTTTTACAAATGCAACGGTAGTAAAGTGTGTGGTGTCAACCTCACTGAATACTTGTATGAACGAAGAGAAACAACTCATAAAAAAATGTTTAAAAGGCGATGCAGCAGCACAAAAGCAGTTGTACACCTTACACGCAGCTTACATGTTGGGTGTTTGCTACAGGTATACTAAAAGCTTACAGGATGCTGAAGATGTGCTGCAGGAAGGATTTGTTAAGGTGTTCCGGTTTTTAAGCCAATACACAGGCGAGGGTGAATTAGGTGCGTGGATCAGGAGAATAATGGTAAATACAGCTTTGAATTTTTTAAAAAGGAATAAAAAATACCAATACGAAATGGTGTTCGACAGCAAAGAATTGCATGTGGTGTCGCAGGATGATCCTGTTATGATGATGCAGGCAAAGGACATTGCAGAACTCATCAGGCAATTACCAATAGGTTATCAAACCATCTTTAACCTGTATGCAATAGAGGGGTTCACCCATCCCGAAATTGGTCAATTGATGGGTATTAGCGAAAACACATCACGGTCGCAGTACATGAGGGCAAGGCATCTGCTCATAAGTTGGATTACCAATAATGCCGGCAATAAAAACAAGGCTTATGCAAAATGAATTTGAAAAGAAGGTGCAGGATCAAATGGATGGGTTTTCAATCAACCCATCAGAGGAGGTATGGCTGCATGTTGAAAAAAATATCTGGCAACAAAAGCGTAAAAAAAGACTAATTGTGTTTTGGTGGACTGCTGCAATACTATTGATCGCAGGCGGAGGACTAACGTTGTATTTATTGACAGGAGATGAAGTTAGACCCTTGGCATTAAATAAGTTTGTGGTTGAAAATAACAGGGACCTCGCAATCGAAAAGCATTTAACCAGTGAGAAAACAAAAGAAACAATTACAACAACACAACAGAATGATGGCGCAACCACACGAGCCAATAATGAATTGCATTCAAACAAGTTACCTGTTAAGCAGCCTCAAATATTGATTGAGAAGGGGAGAGGTACTCAAAATTTTAAAGTGAGTCAACAATCCAACCTTACATCGCAAATTATAGGCTCAGGTATACGTTCAAAAAGAAAGGTGTCATCAAACATCAAAAGAGGGAGTAATAAAAATATTGAGAGAGAAACCTTTGCCAGCACACTAGCCACTGAGCCTTCTGAAATAGGTTCACCCAGCCTTAATGTTCAGCCTAGGGCTGCCAATCAAAGTGAAAGTCAGACAATCGAAACAATTAATGAAGGTGCTAAACAGCAAACCATTTTCAACAGTCCAAACCAGGAATCTAAAACTGCCAACGCTTTAACAGGGGTTGTTCTTTCAAAGCAAAATATGCAATCACAGCGGGCAGATACATTGACTGTAATATCGGCAGACTCAATAACTCCAACTTTATTAACCTACGAAATACAAGGAAAAAAAAGAGATAGCATTGCAGTTAAAAGTTCTATTAAAAAGTTAGATGACAAGAAAATCGCTGACAGCAAATGGAAGTTTGGTTTTTACGCATCAGCAGGTATTGCAGATAATGTAAGCAAGGTGCATCTAGGCAACAACAAATTACTGAATGATGCAGCTTATTCTACACCAGCAAATTCAACAGGCAATACTGCTGCTCTACCGGTAGTTCAGCTTAATTATATTAAAGGTTTTGCCGGAGTAATAGGTGCTTTTGCTTCCAGGCCCATCAGCCAAAAATTTGGAATATCAACCGGGTTAAACTTCCAGTATTATTCAACAAAAACATCCACGGGTAGCAAAGTAAATACTCAGCGAATTGTATACGATACCATAACGGGCAACAGTTCTATGGTGAGGGAATACTATGTTCCCATTGACAGAACGCAGGCTAACTTTTCACATGGCCCTTCAACTTTTACCAATAGCTATTATTTCTTACAAATGCCGGTTGATCTAACATATTTGCTTAGTAGAAATAAACCACAGGCAGGAATGTTTTCGGTCGGATTAACTCCAGGGATACTATTGGGATCAAAAGCTCTT
>JBBQVY010000403.1:0-3232 GCA_038211085.1 Chitinophagales bacterium
TATACAAGGATCATTATGGCGGGTAGCCTCGTAATTATGTTGTTATTCCTGATCAATGGTATTTTCAGGGGTGCCGGCGATGCAATGATGGCCATGAAAAGTTTATGGCTCGCCAACATCTGCAATATTATTTTATGCCCCGTATTAATAAAGGGTTTCGGCCCAATACCTGAGTTTGGTATTATGGGGGCTGCTATGGCCACAACTATTGGCCGGGGTGTAGGGGTTGCTTACCAATTATATCATTTGTTTAATGGCAATCGTATGGTACGATTTACATTGAAAGCATTAAGGCCGGATTTTAATATTATTAAATCGCTCATTAGTATTGCATGGCCCGGCACTTTACAATTTTTAATTGGCAGTGGTAGCTGGATTGTGCTTGCCAGCCTTGTTGTGCAAACAGGACATAGCGAGGCAAGTGCCGGTTACCAGATAGCATTAAGGGTGATCATGTTTTTTTTGTTGCCTGCCTGGGGTATGAGTAATGCTGCTGCAACATTGGTGGGTCAAAACCTGGGAGCCGGTCATCCTGAGCGGGCAGAACTTTCGGTAATGCAAACAGCCAAGTACAATACCATATTTATGGCAGTGGTTTCATTTATTTTTATTGTTTTTGCTCCCTCCATTATTTCATTTTTTACCAGGGAAGAAATTGTTTTGAATTATGCCGTAACAGCAGTAAGGATAATTGGGACCGGCTTTATTTTTTACGGTATAGGTATGGTGATGGCGAATGCCTTTAACGGCGCCGGCGACACCCGAACGCCAACGCTTATAAATTTTGTGGGTTTTTGGCTGATACAAATACCGCTAGCTTATTTGTTAGCGCGGACTTTTTCATTTGGACCCACAGGAGTTTTTATAGCAATACCTGTTTCTGAAACTGCAATTTCTATAGCTGCTTATATTTTGTTTAGAAAGGGCAAATGGAAGAATAAGAAAGTATAGCAAGGGAAGAGTAAATGTTTGCGTTTAAGCTTTTAATGTGTTAAGCTGGTGCTGAATTCTATCCGATTCAATTAATCTTTTCAATTCTTCTTCGCTGGGCAGGTACAAGCGGTACTTGCTGGCAAAAAGTTGATCGTTTTCTGCAAGTACAGAATATTTAACTATGGTTTCATCTTTTTCTGTGCAAAGTATTATACCTATTGTAGGGTTGTCATCAGAACCCTTTTTCAGGTTGTTATACATCCTTACATACATATCCATTTGTCCAATGTCAGCATGGCTTAATTCATCAACTTTTAAATCTATTAAAACAAAACACTTTAAAAAGTAATTATAAAATACCAGGTCAATATAAAAATCAGAAGTATCGGTAGCGATGTGTTGCTGCCTTGCTACAAAAGCAAAACCTTTGCCTAGTTCCATTAAAAACTGTTGCAAATGATTAATTATTGCTTTTTCCAGGTTGTTTTCAGAAATGGCGGCAAGAGCGGGAAATCCTAAAAATTCAAATATGTAGGGATCTTTTAACAGGTGTGATGCTTGAATGGTATGCTGATCTTCAGGAGCTAAAACACGGCCCATGTACCTGGTTTTTATATTTCGCTGCAAAGTTCTTGTATCCCAACCTGTTTCGGCACAGGCCTTTATATATTGATTTCTGACGGCGACCTCATCAATACGGCTTAAAATTCTGTAATGTGTCCAACTCAATTCCGTACGCACTGCGTTCCAAATTGGAAATGCCAACCAGAATGCCCTTATATTATTCAGATTACGTTCGTCAAAACCTTTTCCGAATTGGAGCGTAAGCTGTAATGAGAGATTTTTAAGTACTTCTTTACCATAACTTGCTCTGGCTTTTCCTTTCTGCTCATCTTCTACAATTAACCTTCCAATTTCCCAATACATTTTCAACAAGAGGGCATTATTATTTCTATATGCTTTTTCTTTTGCAGCTTGTATGACCTGCAAAATAGAAGAAAATAAAAGGGATCGTTCCGGTGAAACAGGCATTTATTATTTTTTTAAAACATACTACTATTAGAACTTAAAATAAAATTGTGAAAACTACTCCCTATCCGATGCCTTAAAGAATCCTATCTCAGCCAATTGAACCAACCCTTTTGCTTCGGTTATGGTGATACGCACTTTTGAGGTTTCCACCGGTTTACTACGTATCAAACGCTTGTACCCTACCGTTGTAAAAGTGCTCATTTGCTCCCATGCGCTTCCATTCCAGTATTCTACCAGTCCACTCTTAATTTTTTGGCCAGTGGCTATATTTTCCTGTAGCATTACCCTGTCGAAGCTTACTTTCCTGTTAAAGGATATATATAATGGCACATTGACTTTAACTGGCAAAAAGGTGCTAAGCTTTTTATCGGTTAATAGCTTGTTGGTGTGCATAAGAGCCAGGTTATTTGCAAACGTTTCATTTAAAATAGACCTGAATTCCTTGATTACTTCTATGTCACTTGTTTCAAAAAGGCCTTCGTTATTCGGAGGAATATTTAGTAACAACAAACTATTTCTACCTGTTGATTGATAATATAGGTTCACCAGGTTTTGAGGTGTGCGAACTTTATTATTCTCCTTTGCATGCCAAAACCATCCCGGACGGATGCTTACATCTGTTTCGGCCGGTATCCAGCTGGTACCATTTTCAGCGCCGGTGTTTAAGTATTTAGGATCAGCTTTGCCGGGAGCAAGACCGGTTGTATCTATCATTGACCAGCATGTTTCGCCAGCGTTACCGGCTTCGTTACCAACCCAGCGCACATCCGGACCTGCATCGCTAAACATAATGGCTTTGGGTTGAAGTTCTCTTACCATCTGCCAATAACCTTTAAAGTCATACTCCATTGCCTTGGCATTTTCTCCTTTGGCACCATCAAACCAAACTTCTGAAACCTCGCCGTAATTTGTCAGCAATTCTCTTAACTGGTTTTTATAATGAATGTTGTATGCGTCCGTACCATACGTGGGCTCATGCCGGTCCCATGGAGACAAATAAAAACCAAACTTTAATCCATATTCTTTGCAGGCATCAGCCACTTCTTTTACTGCATCGCCTTTGCCGTTTTTCCATAGGCTGCTTTTAACCGAATGCTCAGTGAACTTTGAAGGCCACAAACAAAATCCATCATGGTGCTTTGCCGTAATGATGGCCATTTTAAATCCACCATCTTTTAAGGCTTTCACCCATTGGCGGGCATCAAGTTTAATCGGGTTAAAAATGGAAGGACTTTCTGTTCCATCACCCCATTCTTTATCAGTAAAC
>JBBQVY010000404.1:0-3222 GCA_038211085.1 Chitinophagales bacterium
GTCCCTCTGCGGCTTTAGTTAATTGCCCGCCTCCGAGCGCTATACTTTGGCGCATGTGTTTTTCAGCACTATCATAATCCTGGCTTACCATGGCAAGGTTTCCTTTAATGGTGTAGTAAACAGAACGCATGGGTTTTATGAGCAACTGTGGAAACATGATGCCATCTACAACTTTTTTTGCTGCTTCCATATCGCCTTCTTCCATGTGAGCCTGAATGAGGCGCATAGGCCCAAAAAGAAAATGCCCTGCAATAAATACAACTGCGAGAATATATAATATAAGCGAAGCCCAAAAACCGGCTTGTATGCTTACAAAAATTGCCAGCGCAAGCAACAATATTCCCAGCCAAAGGCGATATTTTATTAGTTGATTCATCCACTTCATAACGGTAAAATTTTTTGCGCAACAATCGTCTTTTTTGCGGGCAGCAAAGATAAGTGAAGGCATGAGATTTAGTTTTGGGATTTTTGGTTGACATAAACCATTATTTTTGCCCTCCGTAAAAAGCATTTGAGTTGTTTATACTCAGGCTGAAAGCGGGTTTTAATTGGTCCCGTAGTTCAATGGATAGAATAGAAGTTTCCTAAACTTTAGATGCAAGTTCGATTCTTGCCGGGACCACCAATCGAATAAGTTCGGCATTACTGCCGGACTTTTTTTAATTTGAAACTTTCCTTGTCCTGAATTAGATTCCATTTAATTTTTATATCTTGGAAAACGAATACCAGCAAAATACATGAAAAAAATTCCTGTAAGACAAATCACCACCCAAAATGAACCTGTTGTTTCCGGCCGGTTCAAGATCAGGTCTGTCGCTGACATTCTTAATGGTAAAGATTTAGCCCAGGATTTACATCGGCATGATTTCTTTTTTATTCTTGCCCTGCAAAATGGTAAAGGAAACCACGAAATAGATTTTACAGCCTATGAAGTTCAGAACAATTCCATTTTCATCCTAAGGCCGGGGCAGGTACACCAGCTTTCATTAAAAGCCTCTTGTACAGGTTTCCTAGCAGAATTTGATACGGCTTTTTATCATCCAAAAGATAAACTGGCTAACCAGCGGTTGATTAAGGCTGGTAATAAAAATTACTGTGCATTTGAAACAGAGCGGTTTAAAAAATTACAGGATGTGTTGGCTTATATTTTCAATGAATACTCAGCAAAACAGAATGGCTACATTGAAGTGATAAAAGCCAACCTTGATATTTTCTTTATTGAATTTATCAGGCAAAGTTCAAATCCAAATGATGTTTCAAAAAAAGGTTCAACCTATTCACAGGAACGCTTTGAAGAATTTATAGACCTTACTTCAACTCACATAACTACTCATAAACAGGTTTCTCAATATGCCGACATGATGAGCCTTTCCTCTTACCAACTCAATTCAATTACCAAAGAAACAGTTGGGAAATCTGCTTCTGAATTAATTAATGAGCAAATCGTATTAGAAGCCAAGCGAAACCTGCTGGCAACCCCCAACCAGGTTAAAGACATAGCCGATCACCTGGGCTACGAAGACATTTCCTACTTTATCCGGTTCTTTAAAAAGCACACCGGTTTTTCTCCGGAGGCTTTCAGAAAGAATTTCCAATAAGTCCTGTTCAACTTCATCATCGTCCTATCACTCATCCTGCTTAGGAAATTAGTTTTGCATAATAAAAATAATTATCAAAATATAATTTCTGAATTATGAAACTTAAGTTCAAATTTATTGCGGCCTTAAAAATCTGGCTGGTCATTTATCCATCCATTACATTGTTTCTTTTTTTGTTTGGACAGCCCATGGCTTCATTGCCTCTGTATATAAGAACATTTATTCTTACGATTACACTTGTGCCCTGGATGGTGTTTATAGGTATTCCGTTACTGGATTCTGCTTTTCGTAAGATTTCTTCAATGAATAAAAAATAAGCCGGAATGAAAACATCAAAATCCAATACTTGTGAAAACCGGTTTTAAAATTTGCCCAAATTAATTAGCATACTTTAGTAATGGAAATAATCACTGCATCGAGAAGAAAATTCATTCAGCAGCTGAGTATTGCTGCGGCGGCGATAATGTTCCCTTTTAACACGAAAGCTTTTTCAAGAAATAATAAAATGAAAGACAATCAACAATTCGATGTAATCATAGTCGGCGGCAGTTATTCCGGTCTGGCTGCCGCTATGGCACTGGGTAGAGCATTGAGGAAAGTATTAATTATTGACAGCGGTAAACCCTGCAACATGCAAACACCGTATTCGCATAATTTTCTTACACAGGATGGCAAAACTCCAAAGGAAATTTCAACCATAGCAAAACATCAGGTAGAACAATACAGCACCGTGCAATTCTTTAATGGACTTGCAACAAATGGAGTAAAAATGGATACCGGGTTTGAAATACATACTGACAGCGGTAAACAATTTACAACACGGAAACTGATTTTTGCTTCCGGTATAAAAGACTTAATGCCCTGCATTCCTGGCTTTGCTGAGAGTTGGGGAATCAGTGTACTGCATTGCCCTTACTGTCACGGTTACGAAGTAAAGCATGAAAAAACAGGCATACTTGGCAATGGGAATTATGGTTTTGAATTTTCGGAACTTATTTCCAACTGGACCAAAGACCTCACGCTTTACACAAATGGAATATCTACTTTAACAACTGAACAAAAATCGAAACTACAGAAACATAACATTGCTATTGTTGAAGATGAAATTGAAAAGCTGCAACATCATAATGGATACCTGCAACAAATAATTTTTAAGGGAGGCAAGTCAGCAGCAGTAAAAGCTATTTACACCCGAACGCCTTTTGTACAGCATAGCTCAATTCCTCAGGTATTGGGATGTCAGCTAAATGAAGACGGATATATTGAAGTAAATCCGGCACAAATAACAAGTGTATCTGGCGTATTTGCCTGCGGCGATAATACAACCCGAGTACGTACAGTAGCAAACGCCGTGGCTATGGGTACAGCCGCAGGCATGATGGTAAATAAAGAACTTATTGAAGAGGATTTTTAATGGAAATAAATCTTTTAAAAATTACAACTGACAACCTGTTAATGAAATATTTTTTTGTCATGAGAAAGCCTTTTTTTGCCGGGAGACAGAATCCGGGTTTAGCAGACTACTCTTTTGCGATCACCCAAAGTAAATGATTTTTAGTTCTTATAAATGACTACTTTCAAAGTCATGAAAAGGTCAATCATTGTTTTACTTCATGCCGGTTTT
>JBBQVY010000405.1:0-3217 GCA_038211085.1 Chitinophagales bacterium
ATAGGCATTACCCGGTGTAAAAGTTTTGCCATCAGCAACTACTTTTTGCTTTAATTCATAAACATTTATTTTATGCCGCTGCATCATATCCAGCATTTGCCATGTTTTACTCTTGTCGGTTTCTTCTCCAAAAACATAAGCCTTAGCAGTAAAAGCTGCAGCTTCTTTAATTACATCGGTATAAAAATTTCTCTGGTAACTTAACAAATCCTTGCGCATCATTCGGGCAGCTTCTAATGTTGATAGCGTAGTAGTAAACTGGTTACGAATGGTAAATGGAAAAGTGAGCAAACCGTTATCGGTTTCCTGGGCATGTCCACGGCTGCTTGCCTGTTCAAACAGAATACCTATTCCACCATTAATATCGGGGTAAGTAGATCCCTTGCCATAATAAAAATCATCGTACCCTTCTTTAGTAAAATAAAGAGAACCAATACTGTCTAAAAATTTTGCATGATAATTTGCTATAAGGCCAGTCAACTCCTGGTTGCGCTTGGGGGTATTTGGGTTTACCCTTGCCGGAACCCCGGGTTGAAAAAAGAAAGTAGCATTGGACCCCTGCTCGTGGTGATCCGTAAAAATATTAGGCTTCCAGTTATGAAATGCAGCCAACCTGTTTTGGCTTTCAATATGCTGGGCAGGCAACCAGTCACGGTTTAGATCAAAGAGGTAATGATTATAACGTCCCCCCGGCCACGCTTCATTTAATTCGCGGCTGTTGGGGTCTGCCACCTGCGTGTTACTCTTGTTGCTGTTTGCCCAGGTGGCAAAGCGGTTTAATCCATCAGGATTAAAAGAAGGATCCAGAAGTATTACCGTGTTTTGAAGAAGATCGTCCACCTGTGGACCCTTGGCTGCAGCAAGATAGTAGGCTGTTAGCATGGATGCATTTGAACCACTACTTTCATTACCATGTATACTAAAACCCATCCAAACAACTGCGGGCATGTCATCGATGTTTATGGAAGCGGATTGGCTTGGATCGCTTAACAGAAGGTGTTGTCTCCTTATTTCTTCTAACCGTTTTTGATTTTGGGGAGAGGTGATCGCCAAAAGTAGTTGAGGCCTTCCTTCGTATGTAAGGCCCGTAACCTGCAGGCTTATTCTGTCAGACGCCGCTGCAACGGCTTTCATATAGTTGACCAATCTGTCGTGGGTAACGTGCCATTCGCCTACTTCGTGATATATAATCGATTTTGGAGTTGGAATAGACGGATCGTACGATACATCTTTCGGTAGGTAATAGTCAAGATTTTGTCCAACAGCGTTACAACAAATGAATGCAAAAAGCATCATTCCTAAAAAATTTCTCATGCAGTATTTTGATTTGGGGGGAAGTTATCTATGAATCGTGGAAAAAATTAGAATAGAAAGAATATGTCGGTCAACCTATGGTTATTCAGGGCTTTTTAGATAGGTACTTTATAAAAAAATCGTTACAGTTTAAAACTTCAAGCGACGAATAGTAAAAGTCATGAACATCTTCAGTTACTATGCATACGCAACTACTTTCCAGTGCGGCATAATATTCAAGTCCGTCTTCAAAGTCGTTAACCTGATTATTGTTAATTGCCTTAACCACCGAAGAAGCACTGGCGTCTGCTATAGAAATGTTTTCAGCTAAAAGTTTAATCTTTTGTTTAGCCACCTGCGTTTTGTACTTCTTCTCACTAAAATAAAAAGCAATAGCCAGGCAAATAGGTGATGTATACACCTGGAAACCACCTTTGTTATGAAGGCTTAAAATCCGGCTTGAGTAAGTAAATTGTGGGTATTCCTTATTCAAAACGGATACTAAAATGTTCGCGTCTAAAAATATCTTCATTATTTTTTTGAAGCAAAGAATTCATCTTTTGAAGATTTGCGACTTCTTTTTTTAGTTTGATAAACAGCCTCTCCTTCGGCAACCTGCATAACCCAATCTGAAATTGGATAGTCTTCTAAGGAATGATAATTAGAAGTAGTTATTTTTTGCAACAGGAATTCTATCAACCTCGATAAGCTAATGTTATTTGCCTCAGCATACCTTTTGGCTTTCTGGATTACGCCTTCATCAAAACTTAAAGTGATTTTTGAGTCCATAATTATCTTTTATACGACAAACTTACAAAATTTATACGTAAGAATTAAAGTAAAAGTAAAAATTAAAGTAAACAAATTCATTTTGTGATTGAAGATAAAAGTTCAGGTATTTTGTCTAAAATAAAAAGCTGCCCTCATTATTAAGGCAGCTTCTTTAAAAATTATTGACATCTAATCAAAACGATATAGCAAAAATTTTTTTACTTTTTACTATTGAATTTAGCTATACATATCCTCCCTCATTCCCTTTACACGTTCATCTTCAAGATATTCATCAAATGTCATCAATCTGTCTATAATGCCTTTCGGCGTCAATTCAATAATCCGATTGGCAACGGTTTGCATAAAAGTATGGTCGTGACTGGTTAGCAGTACAATCCCTTTAAAATTCGTGCAGCTTTCGTTGAACGATTGTATACTTTCCAGGTCCAGATGATTGGTGGGCTGATCTAAAATAATTATGTTCGGGTTTTGCAGCATCATGCGACTGATCATACACCTAACCTTTTCGCCACCACTTAACACTTTGGTTTTTTTAGCTATCTCATCACCAGTAAATAACATTTTACCTAAAAAGCCTCTTAAAAAGGGTTCATCAACATCAGTTACATAGCTTGGCACATATTGGCGCAACCAATCCATTAAACTTAAATCATTCTGAAAAAAATCATTATTTTCCAAAGGAAGATATGCAGTGGTAACGGTGGTGCCCCATTCAAATTTTCCTGTTTCAGCAGTTGCCTCGTTATTAATCACTTCAAAGAAACTGGTAACTGCAAGCGGGTCTCTGCTGTAAAAAGCTATCTTATCGTTTTTACTTATACTAAAAGAAACCTTGTCGAACAACTTACGGCCATCAACCGATTTACTTAAATTTTCAACGTTTAAGATTTGATTGCCCACCTCTCTTTGCTGTTGAAAAATAATACCGGGATATTTCCGGTTGCTTGGTTCAATCTCTTCAATGGTCAATTTCTCCAGGGCCTTTTTACGGGAAGTAGCCTGCTTGCTCTTGCTGGCATTTGCACTAAATCGTGCAATAAAGTCTAACAGGTCTTTTCTTTTATCCTCGTTCTTCTTGTTCTTATCACCTATTTGACGTGCCATTAACTGGCTGCTCTCATACCAGAAGGTA
>JBBQVY010000406.1:0-3177 GCA_038211085.1 Chitinophagales bacterium
GTGGGACCGTGTGCTGGAAAGTGGTGCAGCAAGCGACACCGTTTTAGCCGCCGAAGCTGAACTCACAAGGCAATTTTCTTCCGATAAAAAATATGGTTTTGAAGAAAGAAACGGCAAAATTGTACGGCAGTATTCGTCAGCCTTTACCATTGCTTACAATCAAAAATTAAAAAATATGGTAGAACGAAGAATGCGATTGAGCATATCTTCCGTTGCCAGTTTCTGGTACACTGCATGGGTAAATGCAGGCCAGCCCGATCTTAAAAATCTGACCACAGCTGCCTTTAGCGAAGCGGATATAAAAGAGTTTGAAAACCTGAATGATGATTGGAAAAACGGACAGTTAAAAGGGCGGTCTCACGAATAATATCTTTTTTCGTAAACTGCAAATCCCTTTGCGGTAAAAATGTCTGGGCGCTAATTCTTAATTTGTGGCCCAATATTATGATACACAATTTTAACTCAGGACCCAGCATATTACCAAAGAAGGTAATGCAACAGGCAAGCGAAGCCGTAATCAATTTCAATAATTCAGGTTTATCGATTCTCGAAATTGGGCACCGTACCGAAATGTTTGAAGCAGTATTACACGAAGCTATTTCGCTGATAAAAGAATTAATGCAATTAGACTCCGACCATGAAGTTCTTTTTCTGCATGGTGGCGCAAGCACGCAGTTTATGCAGGTACCTATGAACCTGTTGAACCCGGATGAAACTGCCGCATACATAGACAATGGTACCTGGGGATTGAAGGCCATTAAGGAAGCAAAGTTGTTTGGCAATGTGGATGTGGTATCATCAACAAAAGATAAAAATTACACGTACATAGGAAAAGACTTTACCATACAACCCGGCACGGTTTACCTGCACTATACCACTAATAATACTATAGAGGGTACACAATGGCATACAGTGCCCGATGCAAAGGGCGGTTATCTTTTTGCAGATATGAGCAGTGATATTTTAAGCCGTCAAATGGACTTTAATCACTTTGACCTTATATATGCCGGCGCACAAAAAAACATTGGTGCGGCTGGTGTAAACTTGTTAGTTATCAATAAAAACATATTGGGCAGAGTGCACCGTCCTTTGCCTTCAATGATGGATTACCGTCAGCATATTGCCAATGGTTCTATGTTAAATACCCCACCTGTGTTTGCTATTTATGTGGCTATGCTTACGCTTCGCTGGTTAAAAAATAATGGCGGCGTAAGTGCGATGGAACAAATTAATAATGAAAAGGCTGCGTTGTTTTACAGCATACTTGATTCGCTGCCGGTATTCAAGGGCAAAGTACCTGTTGAAGACCGCAGTAAAATGAATGCTGTATTTATTATTGATGACGAGCAAGTTGAAAAAGAATTTTTAGCTGTCAGCAAACAAGAAAACTTATACGGCGTAAAAGGTCACAGAACAGTGGGTGGTTTCAGGGCTTCTTTTTACAATGCATTGCCCTTATCCAGTGTACAGGTTTTATGCGATGTAATGAAAGACTTTGCCATTAAAAAGGGATAATCAACCAGTAACATATTACAACGAACTTAAAAGCCTCCAATGAATTTTCAGGAGGCTTTCTTACTCTATAAAAGTGTTGCTTACTCTTCAGGGATCTCAAACTATTTAAATTCAACTAATCAAATAGTCTATATCTTTTCAACATTAAATGAAGCTAATGGACACGGAATCTAACCTCTACCTAAAGAACATGTGGTATGTGGCTTTTTACGGACAAGAGTTGAAAAAAGGCATTTTGGTACCCAAAGAAATAATGGGTGAAAAAATTGTTTTTGGAAGGGATAACAAGGGATTGCCGTTTGCATTGAAAGACAATTGCCCTCACCGTGGAGTTCCCCTCTCATGCGGTCATTTTGATGGCGAACGTATACAGTGCTGCTACCACGGATGGGAGTTTGACACACAGGGAGTTTGCCAAAAAATTCCTGCCCTGGCACCTGATACACCCATACAGGTTAACAAAATAAAAGCTCCTTCTTATCCCTGCCACGAGGTAAATGGAATAGTTTGGGTATTCATGCCTGCAAGCAAAATGTCTTCAACTACAGTTCTTCCTACGGTAACAGACCTGCTGCTGGCAGCAAACAAAAATTTTAGGCATGTTGAAAAAGTAGTGCTACCCTGCAACATAGACCATTCAGTAATTGGCCTTATTGATCCTGCTCATGTAACCTTTGTTCATCAATCCTGGTTTTGGAGATCAAAGAAATCATCCAAACTCAAAATCAAAAACTTTGAACCCTCACCCATGGGTTTTAAAATGGCAAGGCATGCTCCTTCAAATAATTCAAAAGGTTATAAACTTTTAAAGGGCGGAACTTCTACAGAGATAGATTTTCAAATACCTGGGGTACGTATTGAGCATATTCAAATTGGGGAAAAACATGAAATTATATCCATTACAACCCTAACCCCTCTTAACAACCAGGAAACAGAGTTGAACCAATTTTTTTACTCAACCCTGGCGGCCTCTACCTGGTTTTGGTGGCCGCTGCGATTGTTGGGTCGAACTTTTATAGGGCAAGACCTTGGCATCTTTAATAAGTTGAAAAAGGGCCTGGAAAATAATCCGAACCTAATGTTGGTTGGCGAGCCCGATGCCCAGGCCCGCTGGTATCACGAACTTAAAAAACAATGGCAAAAAGCACAACAGGAAGAAACGGTGTTTAATAATACTTTAGTTGGTGGGCAGCTAAAGTGGGTAACCTAAACCCACAGTTTAGTCGGCTTCATTTTTGCTTATTAGAGCAATATGAAATTCGAAATCATCAACAACTACTTCGACCACATTTATGTAATAACTCTTGAAAGAGATATTGATAGGCAGGAGCATATTGTAAAAGACCTTGAAGGCCTAAACTTTTCTTTCTTTTATGGAATAGATAAGAAAGATTTGGTGATGGATGAATTGATTGAGAATGGCACATACGATGAAACATGTGCAATTAAAAATCACCGCTTTGACAAACCAATGAACACGGGCCAAATAGGCCGTAGTTGGAGCCACCGCCTGGTGTACGAAGACATGTTGAAAAATAAGTATAAAAGAATATTAATACTAGAAGACGAGGTTATACCCAAAAAAGAAGGATTTGAAGTTTTCGAAGATACCCTGCAAATCTTGCCCAAAGATTGGGAGTTATTGTACCTGGATTGCGATAT
>JBBQVY010000407.1:0-3170 GCA_038211085.1 Chitinophagales bacterium
TATACAAGGATCATTATGGCGGGTAGCCTCGTAATTATGTTGTTATTCCTGATCAATGGTATTTTCAGGGGTGCCGGCGATGCAATGATGGCCATGAAAAGTTTATGGCTCGCCAACATCTGCAATATTATTTTATGCCCCATTTTAATAAAGGGTTTTGGCCCAATACCTGAGTTTGGCATTATGGGCGCTGCTATGGCTACTACTATTGGTCGGGGTGTTGGTGTGGCTTATCAACTGTATCATTTGTTTAATGGCAACCGTATGGTACGCTTTACATTAAAAGCATTAAGGCCGGATTTTAAAATTATTAAGTCGCTTATTAGCATTGCATGGCCCGGCACTTTACAATTTTTAATTGGCAGTGGAAGCTGGATTCTGCTTGCCAGCCTTGTTGTGCAAACAGGACATAGCGAGGCTAGTGCCGGTTACCAGATAGCATTAAGGGTTATTATGTTTTTTCTACTGCCTGCATGGGGCATGAGTAATGCGGCTGCAACATTGGTGGGTCAAAACCTGGGAGCCGGTCAACCTGAACGGGCAGAACTTTCGGTGTTGCAAACAGCAAAGTATAATACCATATTTATGGCAGTGGTTTCATTTATTTTTATTGTTTTTGCTCCCTCCATCATTTCGCTTTTTACAAGGGAAGAAATAGTTTTGAACTATGCCGTAACAGCGGTAAGGATTATTGGGACCGGCTTTATTTTTTACGGTATAGGTATGGTGATGGCGAATGCCTTTAATGGCGCAGGTGATACTCGTACACCCACCTTAATAAATTTTGTGGGTTTTTGGCTGATACAAATACCGCTTGCCTATTTGCTGGCCCGTACCTTTTCAATAGGGCCAAAGGGAGTATTTATAGCAATACCCGTTTCTGAAACTGCAATTTCTATAGCTGCTTATATTTTGTTTAGAAAGGGCAAATGGAAGCATAAGAAGGTATAAGAGGGGAACACGGATGTCACGGAGAGTTTTCATTTCATAACCTGTTCCAAAATATGTCTTAACTGTTTGGGTAAAATTTCATTATGCAAAATTTTCATGAAGCATCTTTTCAGTTGTCAATGATTTTTTGGCCATTTCCAATACTTCTATAGCAGTTGCTTTTGAAACAGTGGGGTAGTCATTAAGAAATTCATTAAGGTCATCACCGCCTTCCATATAGTCAAAAAGGGTCTGAATAGGAACCCGTGTTCCAATAAAAACGGGTGTCCCGCCCATTGTTTCCGGGTCAATATTTACAGCTCCATATTTCATTTTGTAATGAGTTTGATTGGCTTACAACGTTATAAAATTTAGAAGGTTTGGTAGTATGAGAAATTGAAGACCCAACTTATCGGTAAAGGATCGCCCAATCATATTGAAAAAACCGTCTGTAAACTGCTGCTCTTAAAGAAACTTGATACCGTTAGAAGATAGATTAACAAGTTTCATTTTCTGGTTGTTATTTGGGCCGGAGTTGAAATTTAAAAAATTCCAACTTTTTTTCTACTGGAGATTTCACTGCTTCATCAAACGCTCCCAACGCTTTCAGTACCTCATTCAGTTCAGCAGCAGTTGGTTCATCTACTATGCCCAGTGTATTACCTACCGCATACTGTTGCTGAAAACAGCCACCAGCTTAGTTGTTGCGTATCCATAGCTTGCCTCTTGTAGATCTTGTTGAAGTTGCTTTTGCAACACTTTTAAATCATCCGCGGTTAGCTGTAAGCTTTGCTTACTTAACAAAAAAAACAAGGCACCATGTAGGTTGGTTACGGCTTCTTTGTTGTCTATTTTTATTGGGGTGGCGAAGGGGTGCATAATATATTGGGTATTTGGTCTTATTCGAGAATGTTTTACCAATGGGTGCTTACTCCATTGTTCATGCACTGCGTCAAGGATTGCAAAGCAGGATTGAAATTTTCTAATGTTTACAAACTGACTTTTCAAACTCCTTAATTAAGAAAAATTACTCCCTGTCCGATGCCTTATAAAAACCTATTTCAGCCAATTGAACCACCCCTTTCGACTCGGTTATTGTGATACGCACTTTTGAGGTTTCAACTGGTTTACTTCTAATGAGGCGCTTATATCCTACTGTTGTAAAAGTGCTCAGCTTTTCCCATGTATTGCCATTCCAATACTCAACAATACCGCTCTTAATCTTTTGACCATTGGCAATATTTTCCTGCAGCATTACCCTATTAAAACTTACTGCACTATTGAAGGATATATACAATGGCACATTTACTTTAACTGGCAAAAAGCTGCTTAGCTTTTTATCGGTTAACTTTTTGTTGGTGTGGTTTATAGCCAGGTTAGTTGCAAATGTTTCATTTAAAATAGACCTGAATTCTTTGATTGCTTTTATGTCACTTGTTTCAAAAAGGCCTTCGTTATTCGGAGGAATATTTAGTAACAACAAACTATTTCTACCAGTTGATTGATAATATAGATTTACCAGGTTTTGAGGTGTGCGAACTTTATCATTCTCCTTTGAATGCCAAAACCATCCCGGACGTATGCTTACATCTGTTTCGGCCGGTATCCAGTTGGTACCATTTTCAGCGCCGGTGTTTAAGTATTTAGGATCGGCTTTGCCGGGAGCAAGACCGGTTGTATCTATCATTGACCAGCATGTTTCGCCAGCGTTACCGGCTTCGTTGCCAACCCAACGCACATCAGGCCCGGCATCACTAAACATAATAGCTTTGGGTTGAAGTTCTCTTACCATCTGCCAATAACCTTTAAAGTCATACTCCATTGCCTTGGCATTTTCTCCTTTGGCACCATCAAACCAAACTTCCGAAACCTCTCCGTAATTTGTCAGTAGTTCTTTTAACTGGTTTTTATAATGCTGATTATAAGCTGCTGTTCCATACGAAGGCTCGTGCCGGTCCCACGGTGACAAGTAAAAACCAAACTTCAATCCATATTCTTTGCAGGCATCAGCCACTTCTTTTACTACATCGCCTTTGCCATTTTTCCAGGGGCTGTTTTTGACTGAATGCTCAGTAAACTTTGAAGGCCACAAACAAAAGCCATCATGGTGCTTTGCCGTAATGATGGCCATTTTAAATCCACCATCTTTTAAGGCTTTCACCCATTGGCGGGCATCAAGTTTAATCGGGTTAAAAATGGAAGGACTTTCTGTTCCATCACCCCATTCTTTATCAGTAAAC
>JBBQVY010000408.1:0-3164 GCA_038211085.1 Chitinophagales bacterium
TGTGGGTGCCGGCCCGGTTCAAAACAATGGTCCCAACAGGCCCTCTGTTCTTTTCAATGCCATGATAAATCCCATTTTAAATTACACAATCAAAGGAGCAATCTGGTACCAGGGCGAAAGCAATGCAAGCAGGGCTTACCAGTACCGTTGGTTGTTTCCAACACTTGTAAAAGATTGGAGAAAGCAATGGGGTCTTGGCGATTTTCCTTTTTATTTTGTGCAACTGGCCAACTTTATGAAACCATATACTGACCCTGAAGAATCGGCCTGGGCCGAATTACGTGAGGCACAATTAATGGCGCTTTCTCTACCCAATACAGGTATGGCAGTTACTATTGATATTGGTAACGATGCTGATATTCATCCAAAGAATAAACAGGATGTTGGTAAGCGGCTTGCGCTAATAGCACTTTCAAAAAACTATGGCAAAACCATTCCTTATTCTGGCCCCATGTATCAATCCCAAATAATTGAAGGCAATAAAATAAAGCTAAACTTTAAGTATGTAGAGGCAGGCTTGCAGGCAAAAGATGGCAGTACGTTATCAGGCTTTGAAATTGCCGGGGCCGACAAAAAGTTTTACAAAGCAACAGCCATTATTGTTGGAAGGGATGTTGTGGTAACCAGCAGCGATGTTGCAAAGCCAACAGCTGTGCGTTACGACTGGGCTAACAATCCCGAAGGAAATCTGTACAATACAACAGGACTTCCCGCCAGCCCCTTCCGCACCGATATGTGGGCAGGAGTTACAGCGGGCAAGAAATAAGGCTGTAGTTGTTGTTGGAGAGAGAGTATTTTTTATGTTTATCAACAACTAACTATGTTGTTAAAAGCAACAGCATAGCTTAATGTGCAGAGTCAGGAATAATGTTATTGTGGTCGTTTACAGGAGGAGTAGTCATGATGCCGGCTGTATCTGAGATGTTCGGTTTCAAAACTGGCATACTATCCATAGGAGCTTTTGTAGCGCTGTCGGTAGGAGAAGTTGTTGCAGAACCATTGCAGGAAAAGGTACTAATGGTCAGTAGCAGTATTATCGTTCTTACCATTTTGATTGTTTTACTCATGAACATAAATTTAAAAGGTTACAATATTTAAACAATTACAATTGCTTTATATGAATTTAAAAAAACCCTTAGTATTAGTAGCCATTTCCTGGTGTTTTTTAATTGCACAGGCACAAAAAAACAACCCCGTTGCTACCACTCCACCGCCTGCCGTTGTATGGTCTGTTGAAAAGGCAAATGCCTGGTATAACAAACATCCCTGGATAACGGGTGCAAATTTTATTCCCAGCAATGCCATAAACCAGTTGGAGATGTGGCAGGCCGAAACTTTTGATTCGGTTACCCTGAACCGCGAATTGCAATGGGGTGAGGATATTGGTTTTAATACTATGAGGGTGTTTTTGCACAGCGTTGCCTGGAAGGAGGATCCTGCGGGTTTTAAACAAAGAATGCAAACGTTTTTAAGAATAGCCTCTCGTCATAAAATACAACCCATGTTTGTTTTCTTCGACGATGTTTGGAACAAGGTACCAAAAGCAGGCTTGCAACCTGCACCTAAACCCGGCATACATAATTCGGGTTGGATGCAGGACCCCGGCCAACCTATGTCGTCTGACAGTACTCAATTTCCGGCATTGGAAAAATATGTAAAGGATGTGCTTACCACCTTTGCTCACGACGACAGAATTTTGCTTTGGGATTTGTACAACGAACCGGGTAACAGCGGCAAAGGCGATTCTTCATTACCATTATTGAAAAAAATATTTTCATGGGCACGGCAGGTAAATCCCGATCAGCCTTTGAGTGTTGGTTTGTGGACCTGGAACCTTACAAACCTGAATTCTTTTCAGTTTCTAAATTCTGACATCATCACCTATCACGACTATGAAGAACCCAATTGGCACCAGCGGGTAATAGACCTTTTAAAGGTGGGAGGCAAGCCATTGATTTGTACCGAATACATGGCCCGTACCCGCAACAGCCGCTTTTCAAATACATTGCCTTTGTTGAAAAAAGAAAAAGTAGGCGCTATCAACTGGGGTTTTGTAGAAGGAAAAACCAACACCATTTATGCGTGGGATACCCCGCTCCCTAATGGTAGCCAGCCAACAGAGTGGTTTCACGATATATTTTTCAGGGATGGAAAACCGTATCGCCAGGACGAAGTAAATCTTATCAAAAAACTGAATGACCGATAACGGCATTGCTAAAAGTAATAGGTTCGTGGGTATAATTTTTCTCATCAAACCAAAACCAACAAAGGAAAAACGTATACCCATGAGGTTGAAAGTTCTCTATTGGCTAATTCAGTTCAGGCTTGATATTTTTATCATTCATTTATAACATGAACGCTTTGTGCTTCATTTTTCAAAAAAATTAAATCTATAAGCATATGTCAAAATCAAATAGAACCCTCCTGGCTATTTGCCTGTTGGTTACCAGCAGCACAGCCTGGTTTGCCTGCCATAATAAAACCATGAGTTCAGGTGGTAGCATAGCTACAGCCCAGGCAGTTTTAGCAGGTACTAAACCAGATACAACTGTTACCGGTACAGTTAGGTTTTCAGAGAGAGATGGTAAGGTAAAAATGATGCTACAGGTATCTATACCTTTAAAAGCAAACCAAAGTGTTGCTGTACATATACACGAGAATGGTGCCTGCGGCGATATGGGTAAAGCTGCCGGTGGCCACTGGAACCCAACTATGGTTAACCACGGTAAGTGGGGTACTGGCGCCTTTCACTTAGGCGATATAGGAAATATTAAGTTAGACGCAAGAGGTAATGGCTCTATGGAAATGGAAACAAGTTTATGGACTATTAACGGTACTGGTACCAACAATATTTTAAACAAGGGCATTATTGTACATGGTGGTACAGACGATTATACATCACAGCCTACAGGCAATGCAGGCACTCGAATAGCTTGTGGTGTAATTATGAAGGCAAATTAAATAGACCTTAACCGCGGTCGCTATCCTCATCCGCCTTTCAGGCACCTTCTCCAACAGGAGAAGGACAGCGGAAAGATATTTAGTGGAGAGTAAGTACGTGATTTGGGGCCAGCAGTCAACCCAGCAGGACAAAAGGTGACAGACGATTTTATAAATTCCTTTTTCATTACCTTCCCGAAAATGGTTAACTGCAATTGAATCCA
>JBBQVY010000409.1:0-3159 GCA_038211085.1 Chitinophagales bacterium
TAATTTCTCAATTGCCGGCAGGTCAGCGGTTGTATGAAGCAATATCGCAAATGACTGTTTTCCGTCCCTGCCTGCCCGCCCTGCTTCCTGGTAATAATTTTCAAGATTATCCGGTACATCCATATGTATAACCGTACGTACGTCCGGCTTATCTATACCCATACCAAATGCATTGGTACAAACCATAATGCGAACCTGGTTTTTAATAAATGCTTCCTGTCGTTGGCTTCGCTCTGTTTGTGAAAGCCCTGCATGATAGAAATTTGCTTGTAGCTTATTTAATTGTAGAAGGTGTGCTACCTCTTTGGTATGTTTTCGGTTGCTGCAATAAACAAGTGCAGGTCCGGGTACTTTTTCAAGTATCTCAATTAATTTATTGATCTTACTGTCTACTTTAAATACACTAAAAGAAAGATTGGGTTTAGCAAACGACTGGCGATAGATGTGCTTCTTTTTAAAATGTAATTTTTCGCAAATGTCATTCTGTACCATTGGTGTGGCAGAGGCAGTTAAACCCAGCACTGGTACGCCCGGATAGTACTCTCTTATTGCTGCGATACGCAGGTAAGGTGGCCGAAAGTCGTACCCCCATTGCGAGATACAATGGGCCTCATCAATTGCTATAAGATTAAGCGGGAGTGTACTCATGAACTCTTTAAACAAAACTGTTTCCAAACGCTCAGGCGAGACATATAAAAATTTGAACGAACCAAATGAAGCATTCTGTAAAGTGTCTTTTACTTCAAAATACGACATACCACTTTGAATACACAAAGCCGGAATATTGCGCTTTAATAAGTTTTCAACCTGGTCTTTCATTAGTGCAATCAGGGGGCTAATAACCAGGCACAATCCATCTTTTAAAAGAGCCGGTACCTGGAAGCAAATAGATTTGCCACCCCCTGTTGGTAAAACTGCAAGGGTATCTTTTCCCTCTAAAACTGATTGAATGATATCTTCCTGTAAAGGTCTGAAAGCCTTGTGCCCCCAATAGTGCTCCAGAATTTGTTGCGGCGTGGACAAGGCTTGTTATTGAAAGTGTATGTAAAGAATTAGCAGTAAATATTCGGCATAACCAATTATGGAATATTTAATAACTGTAATCGAAGATTGTGTATTTTCTTAAAATCCTTATCAGCGGTTAAAAGAGGAATATTAAAATATATAGAAGTAGCAGCAATAAGGGCATCAGGAATTTTTAGTGTATGCGTTTGTTTGATGCGTATGGCTATGTTTTTAATTTCTGAGGTCAACGGATAAATTATGCAATCTGCTATAAGGTTGCTTCTTATAAGTAAATCACTTTTAGAAATGTTTTTAATGCCTAATAATTCTATTTCTGTTATTTCTGAGATAGCATAGGTTTCATTAAGATACGGGATCATAGTATCGTATCCTTTTAAGAAGTATATGAGCGCATTGGTGTCAGCAAGAATTAATCCCATTCTTTTCTAACCTTTTTTTGATAGTTAAGTCCATCTTCTTCTTTTGGATTGCATCCAAAGTGTTTAAGAATGTTACCTTTTTCGTTTGTTGTTGAAGGTAGCCTGGCTATATCTTTCGCCTTTCGCTGAACCTTACTTACTGTTTTTACTTCTTTAATTATCATCTTTTTATTTAAAATTACACAAATAGTAGTATAGCCTAATCCAGTTTCTTAAAGTTAAGCCACAGGGAATTTGCTGCCAATACAACATCGCTAAGCCCCATGGCAAGCGCCCCTGCCATTGGTGTTAACAAGCCCACAGCAGCCACCGGTATAGCAATGATATTGTACAGGAATGCCCAGAACAAATTGCTCTTAACAGTGCCATAAGTCTGCCTTCCCAATTGCATGGCCATAGGCAGGTTTTTAAGGCCCGTGTTCATTAAAACTACCGTAGCACTTTTGATGGCCAGTTGTGAAGCCTGGCTGATTGAAATGCTGATTGTTGCTTTTGCCAGGGCAGGTGCATCATTAACACCATCACCCACCATAACAGTAGGTTGCTTATTTACAAGTTCTGTTATAAGATCCAGTTTTTGTTGCGGTGTACGTTCTGCATATACTTCTTCAATACCTAATTCCGCAGCAATGTGTTCGCAGTTTTGCCTGGTGTCTCCACTAAGCAAAATGGTTTTAATTCCTTGGCTTTTACAAAAGTTAATTACGTCTTTAGCCTCCGGCCTTATTTCGTCAGCTATATCCATCCAGCCTGTGATCTGGTTGTTTTTTGTAACGTATAAATGATGTTCTTCAGCAGGTGCAAGTCCTGTTAACTTTCCAGAGCCGATCCAATAAACATTGCCTTCTTTATCTTCAGCTTTCATACCAAGACCCTTTACTTCTTCTACCTTTTTAAAAGGCTGTACGCTTTTAAAATTCCATTGTTGCGTAATGCTTTTAGCTATTGGATGATTAGAAAATTTCTCAATAGAATAAACCAGTTTTTTAAATGTTTCCTCATCACCTTCCAACGATTTAAAACCTGAAATAATAAACTTGCCATTTGTTAGTGTTCCTGTTTTGTCGAATACCATTTGCTTGATGGTACTAAACAATTCCATGCTTTTTGTATCAGTATAGAGTATTCCATTTTTTGCTGCCCTGCCAATACCCACAGCAATTGCAGCAGGTGTAGCCAAACCCATAGCACAGGGACAGCTTATTACCAGTACCGCAATAGAGCGCATTAAGCTAACCTGGAATGAATGATCGAAACCCCACATGTTTATGACCAAAGTAAGAAGCGAGATGGCAATAACTACCGGTACAAATATGGCACTGATTTTATCGGCCAATTGTTGAACAGGCGGCTTATGATTCTGTGCCTGTTTCATCATGGTTATAATGCCATTCATAACGGTGTCTTTGCCAACCGCAGTAACATAACATTTCACCGATCCATTGGCCACAACACTGCCACCTAAAAGCAAGTCGTTTTGCTTTTTATAAATAGGAAGACTTTCGCCGCTGATGATCGCCTCGTTCACCTCCACTTCTCCCGATAAAATTTTACTATCCATCGGCACCTGTTCACCTGTCTTGATTAAAATCAGGTCACCCACTTTTAAGTTCGTGTTTTCAACAGGAAAAATATGCTCGTTATGTTGGTCATCATACGTAATCATGTTGGCCATTACTTTTTCATGACGCACCAATTCGTTGATGGCTTTTTG
>JBBQVY010000410.1:0-3150 GCA_038211085.1 Chitinophagales bacterium
ACTTATAATTCTGGTTTTACCAATGCATATGTATGTTTTATTGGTGCAATTAACAATTATGACGTTCAGTAGCGTTATAAATCACCTGGAGATTGAAGTGTACCCAAACTGGTTACAACGAACCTTTTTGGGGAAATGGATAATTGGAGCCTCTCATCATTCACTCCACCATAAACAATTTAAATACAATTTTGGTCTATATTTTACTTTTTGGGATAAATGGACCAGGACTGAAAGCCCAACGTTTACGGCTCTATCAAATAAAACTGTAATGAAAAAAGTAAGTTCCTAAGAAGCAGGTTATACTTATTCTTTCTTGTATACTAACTCATATTTTAAAATTTACCCGTAGAAGACGAATTTATTCATTTTCAAGACTTTTTGCCTTAAATCCTATATCATATGAGCCATATCGTTAATAATATTGCTTTTTAGCTCATTTTTTACTTTTGCTATAGCATGAATTTTTCATCCTAAAAGTTATTCACAGGGTCAAAAATTAATTTTGTTTTGTGGACCTAATTTGTAATTTAGTGCCAGAATTTAATGGGTTAGTAAGTAAATAGGGTTGACATTCTTGTCGACCCTTATTTTTTTTAGACTACATCTTTTTCTTGCACTCCACCTTATCCAACGTTTTATATTTGTTTGAATAGAAGCATTCTTACCAAATCAGTATCTCAATTCATCAATCCTCATTGTCAAATTTTGGTCGCCTTATCTTTACTACATGGCTAAAATAAAAACAGCTTTTTTTTGTAGTAATTGTGGTTACGAAAGTGCCAAATGGCTGGGTAAATGCCCGTCGTGTAATACCTGGAACACCTTTATAGAAGAAGTGATTTCAAAAGATACCGATAAAAAAGACATTGGCTGGAACGACTACAAAAGTGAAAAAAGAGATACCAAGATTGTTAACCTGAAAGAAGTTAGCAGCAGCCAGCAAGATCGTATAGTGACTAATGACACTGAGCTAAACAGGGCATTAGGTGGCGGAATTGTTGCGGGGAGCATTGTTTTGGTTGCCGGCGAGCCGGGGATTGGAAAAAGTACACTTTTTTTGCAGGTTGGTTTACAATTGCCTGAACTGGTAACCCTTTATATAAGTGGCGAAGAAAGCGAACAGCAAATAAAAATGAGGGCTAACAGGTTAAAAGCTGAGAATGAAAATTTCTATTTGCTTACGGAAACCTATACCCATACTATCTTCCAGGAGATAAAGAAATTAAAACCTGACCTGGTAATTGTAGATTCTATTCAAACCTTGCAATCAAATTTTATAGAATCCTCTCCTGGTAGTGTTTCGCAAATAAGAGAATGTGCCGCAGAGTTTCAAAGGTTTGCAAAAGAGACAAATACCCCGGTATTTTTAATCGGTCATATTACAAAAGATGGCAGCATTGCAGGTCCAAAAATTTTGGAGCACATGGTAGACACTGTGCTACAGTTTGAAGGAGACCGCCATTATGCATATCGCATTTTACGTACGCTTAAGAACCGGTTTGGCAGCACCGCAGAACTGGGAATTTATGAAATGACCGGAGAAGGCATGCGAATAGTAACTAACCCCTCCGAAATTTTAATAACCCAAAGGGAAGACCAATTAAGTGGAAGTGCCATTGCCGCTACACTTGAAGGACTTAGGCCCATGTTAATAGAAGTTCAGGCTTTGGTAACCCAGAGTGTTTATGGAACACCTCAACGGACCGTCAGTGGTTTCGATTTAAGAAGGCTCCAACTACTTTTAGCAGTCCTTGAAAAAAGAGGGGGATTCCATTTCGGAATAAAAGATGTTTTTGTAAATCTTGCAGGTGGGTTGAAAATTGAAGATCCATCTATAGACCTGGCTGTAATTTGTGCATTGCTCAGTAGCCTGGAAGATGTGCCTTTATCCCAACACATTTGTTTTGCAGGCGAAGTTGGGTTAAACGGGGAGATCAGGGCCGTAAACCGAATAGAACAACGTATAAGTGAAGCTGAAAAATTGGGCTTTGAAAAAATTGTAGTGAGCAAATACAATAAGAAAGGGTACAACACACAGTCGTTTAATATTGAAATTATCTCGGTTAGCCAGGTTCAGGAAGTGTATGAAAGATTATTTCAGACAGTATAGTTGGTAGTGATGTATTGGCAAATTGTTCAAACATACCAGATGAACCTCTTAAAAGAATGGACCAACGATTTTCTTCATTTGATTTTTCCGCACAATTGTACGGGATGCGGAAGCGATATTGTTTCTGAAGAACAGCAACTATGTTTACGTTGCTCGGCGGCGCTACCTTCAACAAACTTTTTTGAACAACCCTGCAATCCGGTCGAAGCCAGCTTTTATGGACGTATCCCCGTACGGCATGCAGCAGCTGCATATTACTTTACAAAAGATTCCCTTATCCAACACCTCATTTTTCAACTTAAATACCGGGGTAACAAACAAATTGGTACTTACCTGGGGATGTTGATGGGTCAGGAAATGCTTGCCGCAAAACGCTTTAACGATGTTGATGTGCTGATTCCGTTACCCCTCAACCCAAAACGAGAACTTAAAAGAGGATATAACCAGGCAACACAAATATGCATGGGCATTCAAACTGTTTTGGATAAACCAATGCTGGAAAAAGCAGTTATCAGGAAAGTGTATACCGAAACTCAAACTCACATGGGGCGCATTAACCGATGGCAAAATATGGATGGTGTTTTTGCAGTTAACACACCGGAAATGTTACAAGGCAAACACATTTTGTTAGTGGACGATGTAGTTACAACCGGCGCTACTCTTGAAGCCTGTTCTATGGAACTTCTCAAAATTCCACAGACCACCATAAGTATTGCCACAATTGCTTACACTGTGTAATTAACGTTTCATTATACTCCCTTTCGTTTTATTTACAACCCTTGTTTTTCAGGTTTTGGGCTACATTTGAGAAGATGAAAAATTTAGTGCTATTCCTCTTTGTACTGTTGCTGTCAACAGCATACATCAGTTGTACCAAAACAAACTTTATTACAAGCAAAGATGCTCAATTAAATACCTCTGCCGATACGCTACATTTTGATACTGTTTTTACCACCACAGGTTCTGTTGCCAATCGTTTTAAAATTTTCAACCCTAATCAGCAAAAATTATTGCTAAATAATATAAGGCTCGGTGGC
>JBBQVY010000411.1:0-3147 GCA_038211085.1 Chitinophagales bacterium
ACTACTGACTACTCACTACTTAAACAACTGGTACACCAGCAAACTAAATACATAAGCCAACACGGTCATGTACACCAATTGAACAATGGGCCATTTCCAGGTACGGGTTTCGCGTTTTACAACGGCTAATGTGCTCATGCATTGCATGGCCAATACATAAAAAACCATCAGGCTAAGACCGCTTGCCAATGTATAAACTTTAGTTCCATCAGCGCGGGTAGCTGCCGACATCTTTTGCCGTAACGAAGTTTCATCATTGTTTTCCTCAACACTATATAAAGTGGCCATAGTGCCTACAAAAACTTCCCGCGCCGCAAACGAAGTAATCAGTGCAATGCCAATCTTCCAATCGTAACCTAATGGAGAAATTACAGGTTCAATAGCATTGCCCAAAATACCCGCATAAGAGTTTTGTAATTTTTCCGAGCGATATTCCCTCTCTAACACCGCTTCATTTGCACCCGGTTGTTTCTTAAGTTGCTCGTAACGGGACGTAATTTTCTCCATACGCCTACCCGGGCCATAGCTGCTTAAAAACCATAGCAGCAGGCTAATTACCATAATCACCTTACCGGCATCTACTACAAAGATTTTGGCTTTTTCAACCATGGTTATGCCCACGTTTTTCCAACGGGGGGCCCTATAAGTTGGTAACTCCAATATAAAAAAACTTCGCTCCGTAATTTTAATGATCCACTTAAAAACATAACTGGCTACCAGCGCCAGAACTGTACCCAATAAGTAAAGACACATCATTACAATGCCTTGCAAACTTAAAAAACCAAGAAACAATTTTTGCGGAATAACAAGGCTGATCAAAATTGTATAAACAGGCAGGCGGGCACTGCAGCTCATAAGGGGCGTCACCAAAATAGTAAGCAATCGCTCTTTACGATTCTCAATATTTCTTGCACTCATTATAGCAGGTACAGCACAGGCAAAGCCACTTATCATAGGCATTACGCTCTTGCCGTTAAGCCCAACCTTACGCATAAGTTTATCACTTAAAAAACTTATACGGGCCATGTAACCGGTGTCTTCCAAAATAGTGATCAAACCAAACAATATCATTATTTGTGGTACAAAAACAAGAATACCACTCAGCCCCGCTACTACCCCACTTATCAGGAGATCACTCCACCAGGCAGCAGGCAGCATAGTGCCCAGCAAGCCACTCGTTTTTGCAAAGCTCCACTCAATAAAATCCATAGGATATTGTGCCAGCCAAAAAATACTCTGAAACAACAGGAATAATACTGAAAATAAAATAACATAACCCCAGGTTCGGTGCAGTAAAAGATTGTCCAGCTTTTCAGTAAACATTTTTTTTTGAAGCAGATCTTCCTCTACCACGCTCAACTGCATAATCTGTTTTATGCGGCTGTAGCGTTGCATAATTTCTTCGGCCTGTACCTTGGTAGCATTGAATTTTGTAGAGAGTTTAATCTCTTCTATCTGCTGCTCCTTTTGTTTTCCCAGGTTAAAATGCTCGTGATTAATCAGGTAATGCACCGCCCCGTAATCACTTAGGTCAGGGTATATATTTTGCACATCTTTTATGGAGGTTTCGGCCAGGGCATGAACGCCTATAAAATCTCTGACAGGAGCTTTGTATTGCCGGAGTGCAGTTTGTGCCAGTACCTTTTTTAGTTGGGGAAGTCCTTTATTTTTTCGTGGGTTAATGGATACAACAGGTACGCCTAACTCACGTTCCAATTCTTCAAGGTCCACTTCAATACCCTTTCTTTTAGCAAGATCAAGCATGGTAAGCGCAACCACAACGGGTATGCGCAAATCAATAATTTGAGAGCAGAAAAGCAGGTTACGTTTCAGGTTGCTTGCATCGGCCACCAGCACTACCATTTGCGGTTGAACTGTCGTATCAACATTCATCAACACTTTGTACGACACCCATTCGTCGGCCCTGCGTGGGTACAGGCTGTAAGTCCCCGGCAAGTCAATAAAAGTAGCCGTCATCCCCGCTTCCAGTTCACAACTTCCTGTTTTTTTATCAACCGTAACCCCAGGAAAATTACCCACTTTTTGGTTTAACCCCGTTAACGCATTAAACAGCGACGTTTTGCCGCTGTTAGGGTTGCCCACTAATGCTATGTTTAATAAGGGTTGTGCCATGTAAAGTAGAGGGTGGCAAATGTAAACCGATCAATCAGGTATATTTTACGAGATCGGGAGTTAGTTTTTGTGTTAACAGGCAGTTGGGAAAAGAAGAAACGACAGAGGCGACGCTCCATTTAAAATTGGTTTTTCATAGCGGCAGGGAGGCAGAAGTAAAAAGGCCAAAGGGGAAAGGCATAGGGCGGAACTTTTCTTTGAACCACCAAGACTCAAGGGCTCCAAGAGACACGAAGCAATTTTTTTCTAACAAGTAACAACCAACAACTTCTCTTTGAACCATAGCGGCACGACTGCAAGGAGGATCACGGAGATTGGGTTCTGTTATCCGTCATCTCTCAACTAAAATCTTCTTTATGCGCCAATTTACGGTAGTCTTAAAAAGGCTTCTATGCATTATTACTACTTAGACTACCGTAAAACATTATCGACCAACGACCAAAGATTTTTGAGCCACCAAGACCCCAAGGCACAAAGAGGCACAAAGTTTTTTTATTATACATTATTCGTTGTTCATTATTCATTTGCTTTTCCCTTTCTTTCTACTAACTACTATCTTACAACTTACAAAACCCACTTACCATTGAAAGCAATATATCTTATCAAACAAGGCGATGCATTTAGCTCTTTTGAACAACGTGAAGTACCTAAACCACAGCCGGGCAAAGGGCAGGTCTTAATAAAAGTAGAAGCCTTTGGTTTAAACTTTGCCGATGTAATGGCCCGCCGGGGAATGTATAAAGAAGCACCTCCCCTACCAGCATTGCTGGGCTACGATGTAGCGGGTACAATTGAGGAATTGGGAGAAGGAGTTGCCGGCTTTAACGTGGGAGATCGTGTTATGGCAATGACCCGTTTTGGCGGCTATGCTGAGTATGCTGTTACGGAAGCATTGGCAATGGCAAAAATTCCTGATAGCATTTCAAGTGTAGCAGCTACGGCCCTTACTACTCAATATTGCACAGCATATTATGCAGCGGCATATGTTACCAACCTGTTTGAAGGCAACAATGT
>JBBQVY010000412.1:0-3045 GCA_038211085.1 Chitinophagales bacterium
AAAGGCGAACTGATGATCAACGGCGAAAAGACTGCAATGCATCACCTGGTTGAGTTTAACCCGGAGGGGAAAATGATAGAGATGAAAGCCCTGACAGAGGCTATTATCTTATTTGGTTACGCCTCGCCATTTCATGAACCATTTGTAGCAATGGGTCCCTTTGTTATGAATACACAACAGGAAATTATGCAGGCCTACGAAGATTACAACCAGGGGAAATTTGGCGACCCCGAAGCGCTTTGAAAAATCTTTGGTCGTTGACGTTTGGTCTTTGTTTTGATTGAAGTGTTGGTTGAAAGATAACAGTTGATAGGGGTGAATGAATAGTGAATAATGAATAATAAGGAAATTCGTATTTACAAGCCTTCATCCTGACCCCTTTCAGGAGCTCCCGATGTGCATACAGATTATAATCAAAAAACATTTGTGCATTCGTGGCATTCTTAAACCTTGGTGGCTCAAAAAGAGATGTTAGTTGACAGATGAAAGTTGACAGAAAAAACGTCGTGCACCTTCGAGTCTCCGTCCCGATGTGATTCAAAAAAAACAATTGTGCATTCGTTTCATTCCTCAAAATAAAAATGCTGCCGGGCATTAACCAGGCAGCATTCAAAAAATATAACCCTATTAATTATTATTCACTCTTTGATTATTGCCGGTCCACTTTCTTTCTCTTCTAAAATTATTAATGACTGGTCTGCGGCCAGGCACTTGTTGGGTGATAGTTTTTTGTTGATTGTAATTACCCATGCTCATTGGGTAAGGATGCTCTTCGATTACCGGGATTGCTTTAGTGATCAGTTTATTGATATCCCGCAAAAATTCCCTTTCCTCTCCGTCGCAAAACGAATAGGCAATACCACTTGCACCAGCTCTGCCGGTACGGCCAATGCGGTGTACATATGTTTCGGGTACGTTGGGTAGCTCGTAATTAATTACATGACCCAAATCGTCCACATCAATACCACGGGCTGCAATATCCGTAGCCACTAAAACTCTAATCTGGCCGCTTTTAAACAAGTTTAAAGCACGTTGCCTGGCAGTTTGTGATTTATTTCCATGAATAGCTTCTGCTTCAATGTTAGCACGGTTTAAATCCTTTACTACTTTATCAGCGCCATGTTTGGTACGGGTAAAAACCAAGGCAGTTCTAATGCTTTCATCTTTTAAAAGATGGAGTAATAACATGCGCTTATCATTCTTCTCAACAAAAAATACCCCTTGTTCAATTTTCTCTGCGGTTGAAGAAACGGGAGTTACTTCAACACGTGCAGGGTTGGTTAAAATACTACCTGCAAGGCTGGCAATTTCTGCAGGCATAGTTGCAGAAAAGAATAGCGTTTGACGCTGGGATGGTATTTTGGTAATTACTTTCTTAACATCATGTATAAAGCCCATATCAAGCATACGGTCTGCTTCATCCAACACAAACATTTGAATGCTGCTGAGATTTATAAAACGCTGGTCAATCAGGTCGAGTAACCGGCCTGGTGTGGCAATTAAAATATCAACACCATAACGCAAAGCATTGGTTTGTGCATGTTGCGATACACCACCAAATATTACCAAATGCGATAGGCCGGTATGCTTACCATAAGCTGCAAAGCTTTCATCAATTTGTATAGCCAGTTCCCTGGTGGGAGTAAGAATTAAAGCTCGTATTGGACGGGGTCCGCGTAGATTGGTATTTGTACCCTGTAATAACTGAAGAATAGGAAGTGCAAATGCTGCAGTTTTTCCGGTTCCTGTTTGGGCACATGCCAACAGGTCCTGTCCATTTAATACTATTGGAATTGATTGTTCCTGTATAGGTGTTGGGGTTGTATACCCTTCTGATTTGAGCGCTTTTAATAAGGGCTCAATTAAATTCAAGTTTTCGAACGACAATGTAAATATTGTTTAAATAAATAAAATAACGACTGTACAAATGATATATTACCAATCGATTTATATATGCTCATCATATGACCTGATGAAGCTTTTAATAGAAGGAAGATTATCTGGTCTGCTAGGAGAGAGTATATGAATGCCGCGAAGATAGGGGAATAAGACCGCCTAAAGACAGAAGGTGTAAAGCAGTACTGTTAATACTATCACCCTGAGCAAGGTTAAGGTACCTGTATTAAAAACAAAAACCACCCTGGTTAGGGTGGCTTTCAAAATATAAAAAGAAGATTATGCTGATGCAGCTTCTTCAACCTTAGCCCTTATTTTGGCCTCAAGTTCATTAGCCAATTCAGGATTATCCTGTAGTAATTGTTTAACGGTATCGCGGCCCTGGCCAAGCTTGTTAGTATCATAGCTAAACCAGCTACCACTTTTTTGAATAATGCCCAGTTCAACACCCATATCTATTATCTCACCAATCTTGCTGATGCCTCCTCCAAAAATAATGTCGAACTCTGCAGCACGAAAAGGTGGAGCCACTTTATTCTTTACAACTTTAACCTTAACCCTGTTACCTATAGCTGAGTCCCCGTCTTTAATCTGGGCCATCCTTCTTATATCAAGTCGAACGGAGGCATAAAACTTAAGGGCATTACCACCGGTTGTTGTTTCGGGGTTACCAAACATTACCCCAATTTTTTCTCTCAACTGGTTAATGAAAATACATACCGTATGCGTCTTATTGATAGTGGCTGTTAGCTTACGTAATGCCTGGCTCATTAATCTTGCCTGCAAGCCCATTTTGCTGTCACCCATTTCACCTTCCAGTTCTCCTTTGGGTACCAGGGCTGCAACCGAGTCTATTACAACTACATCCAAAGCACCCGACAATATTAAGCGATCTGCTATCTCCAGGGCCTGCTCGCCATAGTCTGGCTGCGATATTAAAAGATTGTCAACGTCAACACCTAGCTTTTGAGCATACGTGCTGTCAAAGGCATGCTCGGCATCTATAAAGGCGCACATGCCACCTTTCTTTTGTGCTTCCGCAATAACATGTATGGCAATGGTTGTTTTACCACTACTTTCCGGTCCATATATTTCTATAATTCTGCCTTTTGGTAAACCTCCTATTCCAAGGGCAACGTCCAATCCAAT
>JBBQVY010000413.1:0-3006 GCA_038211085.1 Chitinophagales bacterium
ATACCCTAATATGAAAAGGTTTGGTTTTGAGGTGTGTATTAATAATTCGTAAAAATTGCTGGAAGGGAATTTATTAAGCAGTATAGACGCTGATAACTTTACAACCTTACAGCAAACGCTGCTTTTTAATGTCAGCTTGTTCGTTCTCATAGCCCTCATCAATTAAATGGTTTCGCCCGTCTGCGGCTGTTGTTGCCAATTCATCGCACCGGTTATTTAGTTCATTTTCAGCATGGCCCTTCACCCAGACAAAAGAAATTTTAAATTCTTTTGCTAACTGGTAAAACCGCATCCACAAGTCTTTGTTTTTTTTGCCTCCGGCGAAGTTTGTTTTCACCCATTTGTCGAGCCATTTTAATTGAACTGCCTTAACAATGTACTGGCTGTCGGTATAAATAGTAAGCGGAATATTTTTTTTAGTAAGGCTTTCGAGTGCGGTAATTACACCTAATAATTCCATACGGTTGTTGGTAGTTAAACGATACCCTGCTGACAACTCCTTGCGTTTATTCCCCCACAATAATATAGCACCATAACCACCCGGCCCCGGATTACCCCTGCTCGATCCATCTGTGTATATAATCAACTGGTGCCCTTGTTCTGCCATTCGTTATTGTCTTATTTTAAGAAAAGTTCTCGAATTACTATTCCATATTTAGAATCCCCCTTCGGGGGGCAGGGGGGCTGCATATTCACCTTTCATATACAAAACACCTTCGCCAGCCATGGTAACGCGGTCGTTTAAATCCTCACAAAAAAGCGTGCCCTCACGGGCCGAAATTTGTTTTGCTGTCAGTACTTTTTTATTGAGTTTATTGCTCCAGTAAGGTATGAGGTTGCAATGGGCCGAACCTGTAACCGGGTCTTCGCCAATTACCGAATTGGGCACAAAAAAACGGGATACAAAATCAACGTCTTTGCCAGGGGCGGTCACAATTACCCCAATGGAATCTACCTGGTTCAGGTATTGATAATTGGGTACCATATATCGTATATCTGCTTCGTTTTCAAAAACCAAAAAGTAGTCTCGTGATTTTAAAATTTCCAACGGAGCAGCATCCGTTACCAATCCTTTTAATAAGGCTTCCGGCACTTCTGTTATTGGTTGCGGTGGCCTGCTGGGGAAGTTCAGTTCAATAAGATGTCCTTTGCGTTTTACCTGCAACAATCCACTTTTACAGTAAAAATTAATCTGGTCGAGGCTGGTATTGATTTCGTTAAAAATGATAAAGGCTGAAGCTAAAGTAGCATGTCCGCAAAGGTCAATTTCAAATTCAGGCGTAAACCAGCGGATATAGTATTCGCCTTCGCCGGTAGGCACAAAAAAAGCAGTCTCACTCAGGTTGTTTTCAAAAGCAAGTTGCTGCATGGTGTTATCATCCAACCATTCTTCCAACGGGCAAATAGCGGCAGGATTTCCACCAAATAATTTATTGGTAAAAGCGTCAACCTGGTAAATGGTCATGGAATTAAATTAAAAATTCAAAAGTAAAAAGTAAAAAATTTTTAAGCCAAAAGTGAAGAAATCTATTAAAAGCCAAAGTAAAAGTCAAATGAATAAAATCAAAAAAAGCATCAGATGTATCGCATCACGCAGAACCCCCCTTCGGGGGGCAGGGGGGCTACACCTGGAAAACGCCCACCTTAAAATCAGCTATATGCGGGTTATTATTGGCGGCTGCTATTCCTTCCGAAATATGTTTGCGTGTTTCTGCCGGATCGATAATGGCATCGACCCATAACCTTGCGGCGGCATAATAGGGCGACGTTTGTTTTTCGTATTTATCCTTTAACTCCGTTAATAATTTCTGTTCCTCTTCAGGGGTAACCTGCTCACCTTTAGCCTTCATATTGCTAAGCTGTATTTGTAACATGGTTTTAGCTGCCTGCTCGCCGCCCATAACCGCAATCTTAGCACTAGGCCATGCATAAATAAAACGTGGATCGTATGCCTTGCCGCACATGGCATAATTACCTGCTCCATAGCTGTTGCCAATAACGATGGTTATTTTGGGAACTACCGAATTGGCTACCGCGTTTACCATTTTTGCACCGTCTTTTATAATGCCCGAATGCTCGCTGCGACTACCCACCATAAAGCCGGTAACATCCTGCAAAAACACCAGTGGTATTTTCTTTTGATTACAGTTCATGATAAACCGTGCCGCCTTATCAGCACTATCGTTGTAGATTACGCCACCCAATTGCATTTCACCTTTTTTGGTCTTAATTACTGTTCGCTGGTTTGCCACAATGCCCACGGCCCATCCATCAATTCTTGCATAGCCGCACAATATTGTTTTGCCATAATCTGCTTTAAATTGTTCAAACAGGCTACCGTCTACAATCCGTTCAATTATCTCCACCATGTCGTATGGTTTTATATTTCCTGCGGGAAGAATTCCATATAACTCTTTTGCATCTTTAGCTGGTGCCACCGGCGTTGTTCTATTGTATCCGGCTACTTTATTTGCACCCAATTTGCTAATGATCTTTTTCACCTGGTCAAGGCAATCCTGCTCGTTGTCAAATTTATAATCGGCTATCCCGCTAATGCTATTATGGGTATCTGCGCCACCTAGTGTTTCATTATCTATTACCTCGCCAATGGCTGCCTTTACCAGGTAAGGGCCTGCTAAATAAATGCTACCATTTCCTTCGACCATCAACGTTTCATCGCTCATAATAGGCAGGTATGCGCCACCTGCTACACAAGCACCCATAACCGCTGCTATTTGCGTAATGCCTATAGCACTCATTCGGGCATTGTTTCTGAAAACTCGTCCAAAATGTTCCTTATCTGGAAAGATTTCATCCTGCATTGGCAAGAATACCCCGGCACTGTCCACCAGGTAAATCACGGGCAAATTATTTTCCATGGCCATCTCCTGCAGGCGTAAATTTTTCTTGCCTGTTATCGGGAACCATGCACCTGCTTTTACCGTTTGATCGTTGGCTATAATTACGCATTGTCTTCCACTTACATAACCCAGACCACCAACGGTG
>JBBQVY010000414.1:0-3005 GCA_038211085.1 Chitinophagales bacterium
TTTCCCGAACCCGATCTTACTCCTTTTTATTTAACTGAGCTTTATATTTCAGGCATCCAGTCAAAACTAGGTGAGTTACCCGAAGAATTGTACAGCCGTTTGCAGCAAGAGTTTGCCCTCTCCCCATACGACTCAAAACAATTGTGCGAAGAAAAACCGGAAGCAGATTTCTTTTTAGAAACTGCTAAACACACCGACCATTACAAGGCTATTGCCAATTGGATATTGGGTCCGGTAAAACAATACGTAAACGAGCATCATTTAGCCTTTGCTACACTAACCTTATCCCCACAAATACTGGCTGACCTAATAGCACTGGTCGATGAAGGGAAAGTAAATTTCTCAACGGCTTCACACAAAATATTACCCGTACTCTTTGGCGATGAAAGCGTTACCCCGTTTGAGATTGCAACCCGCTTAAACCTATTACAAACAAACGACGACAACGAAATAAAAAACTGGGTTCAGCAGGTATTAGCCAAAATGCCCGATAAGGTAAGTGAATATAAAAAGGGTAAGAAGGGATTGATTGGTTTGTTTGTTGGAGAGGTAAAAAAATTAAGCAAGGGTAAAGCAGATCCAAAAACAGTAACCCACCTGATTGAAGAACAATTAAACTAGTGTATTCAAGTATATGACGAAGAAATTAATGTCGGTCCTGGTAGTATTTGCCCTACTGGCCATAAGCTGTAAAGAAAAAAAGAATGGTGCCTTTGTTGTGACCGGTAATATTTTGAATGCCCCCGGCAAAAAGATATTGTTGATGGAGGTGCCTTACAATGGCCCCGAACCTTTAATAATCGATTCAACTATGTTGAGCAAGGATGGTTCTTTTACATTAAGGGCTAATGCGAATGAAGAAGGCATCTACCGCCTTGTTTTGGATAATGGTCCTGATATAATACTAATCAACGACTCTAAAACCATCCGTGTTAACATGGATGTGAATGACTATGCTAATTATGAGGTAAAAGAATCGGCAGCAAGTAAAAGTTTGCACGATCTGTTTACCCTATATAAAAAAGATGACTCCACTTTACTTTCCACATTTAAAGAACTGGACACCTTGCAAAAGCAGGGTACTAACGACAGCCTGCTTTCAATGGTAAAGATTAAAAGAGACCGGGAGCTGGAACAAATGAACAGTCACATAACTACATTTATAAAAGAGTCAGAAAGTCCGGCGGCTACTTATTATGCTATAGGTTTGGCAAGCCGCTCTATGACCCCCGAAAGCTTAAAGCCTCTTGCCGAAGGAGCATCCATCAAATATAAAGAGCACTCGGGCATAGCACGCATTAAAAGTTTGATGGCGCAACAAACTGCCACCACACCCGAAGCCGCAGGTTATGCATTGCTCAACAAGCCAGCACCTGAATTATCAATGCCCGATATCAATGGTAAGACCGTACACATTAGCGATTTTAAAGGCAAATATGTACTGGTAGATTTTTGGGCTAGTTGGTGTGGCCCATGCCGGGGAGAAAACCCAAATGTGGTAGCTGCTTATAACAAGTTTAAAAATAAAAATTTTACCATACTCGGGGTTTCCCTTGACCAGGATAAAGGTGCATGGTTAAAAGCTATAGAGAAAGATAAATTGCAATGGTCACACATGAGTGATCTTAAAATGTGGGAAAGCGCCGCCGTGCAGGCCTATGGTTTTGATGGCATTCCCTTTAATGTACTTATTGATCCGCAGGGAAAAATTATTGCCAGTAGTCTGCGTGGCCAGGATTTAGAAGCCAGGCTTTCAGAAGTGCTGCAATAGAATTTTCTAATTTAGCAGATATAAGGAAATAAGTACAATAATTGGGTCTTCCTATTTGAGCTTCACTCTAACAATGACCCATTTACCGTATTGGATTATAGATGTGCTGATCTAAAGAGATTGATGGAGCGCAAACGATGGGATGGATATGTGATATGTCTCTTTTAGAATTATAATATTGATTCTTCACCTGCATCAGGTGTAGAGACTAACGTAACAGATAGCTTCCATCAACTTCGCTTATTAACATGAGGATATTACACATCTGTCGTTTTGAAAATAAAAGGGCCGCTTCAACAAAATTTGAAGCGGCCCATATTATAGCACTAATTCATTCATTATCTGCGCATGTCAACTGTGTACAAATCGGGGAAGAAACCCAGACCTACTACACCCACTTGCATTTTAAGCAGAATGGTTTGGTTACATATTGAAAATGTACCTACCTGACCTGAGAACGATCTGACAGTTACATCCCTTCCTGCATACCCTACGGTTGCGCCAGGGCCAATGTTAATCTGCGGGTCCAGCGTAACGGTGCGGTTAGCAGGATCTGTCCAATTCAATTTAAATTTAATGGGGTTCCAGCCATTATCAAAAATATTGGCAACAGTTATAGTACCGGTTGTTGCACTCGTTTGCTCAACTGCAGTTACGGTAGTTGTGTAAGGACCATAAGCACCACCAAAATCTTCATTTGTCTTTTTATAATCTCCCTTAAAAAGATTCAGGTCAACATCGCCTTCAAAACATGGCCCTCTTAAGGCCAGTTTAAATGAGTCATTATATCCCCTTTCTTTGCCAGACTGTGTTAGTAAAAAAATTAATGAGTCCTTTCTGCCATTTTGGTAAGCTGCAAAATTCCCCCGAACCACAATACTGTCAATTACTTTACCAGCAGGTATAGTTATATTGGTCTTGGCAAGCGTATACTGTGCAGGCGAGGCTGCTCCTGTTGGTGAAGAAACACTCACATTAAAAGTGCGATCAACAGTGGATACAGTAGTCGTACCTACTTTGATAGTGAAACTTGAATTGGCTGCCACAATAGAATAACTCCCCGAAGTTTCGCCCAAAAAGTGAACCTGCTCCGGTGGAATTGTAATCGTATCCTCTTTTTTACAACCGAGAAACGTAGCAAAACTTGCTACCAGCATAAAGGCTATTAACCGGTTAATACTTTTATTCATAACGTTAACATTAAAAAAATTAATTAATAGTTTGGATTTTGCGT
>JBBQVY010000415.1:0-3004 GCA_038211085.1 Chitinophagales bacterium
GTTCCCACCGCAAATTATTATTACATTAGATGCATTGCTTTTCACTTCAAGCCTTGTATATGAAAAGAAAAACATTTCTCAAATTATCTTCAGCATTAATGAGCGCACCATTGTTATCACCCATTAAAAGCTGGGCCCAAACCGAAAGGTTGAAAAACTGGGCGGGCAACTTTACATTCAGTACCGGCAACGTGTTTTACCCTACATCGGTTATGGAAGTGCAGAAGCTGGTAAAAGAAACCAGCCAACTTCGCCCACTGGGTACCCGGCACTGTTTCAACAGGATAGCCGACAGTAAGCACAACCTCATTAACCTTACCAAACTGGATAAGATAGTTAAGCTTGATGTTAATGCACAGACCGTTACTGTTGAAGGTGGTATTAAATATGGCGTTCTCAGCCCTTACCTGCACGAGCAGGGATTTGCACTACACAACCTGGCCTCACTTCCACACATATCTGTTGCAGGTTCGTGTGCTACGGCTACACATGGCTCAGGTGTAAGTAATGGAAATTTGGCAACGGCTGTTACTGCTTTGGAAATGGTTATTGCAGATGGTAGCGTGGTGCAGCTTTCAAAGGAGAAAGATGGAGAACAATTTTTGGGTGCCGTGGTTGGAATGGGAGCTTTGGGCTTCGTAACAAAAGTTACATTGAAGGTGCAGCCCACTTTTATGATGCGGCAATACGTGTTTGAAAAATTGCCATTAGCCCAGCTAACAGACAACTTCGATAAGATCGTTTCTGCTGGTTATAGTGTAAGCCTTTTTACCGACTGGCAAAGTGAAGGCATTAATGAAGTTTGGATAAAAAGCCGGGTGGATGATAACAATAATTATGGGAACATGCCTGAGTTTTTTGGAGCTACGGCGGCAAAAAAAAACCTTCATCCCATAGCAGAAGTTTCGGCAGAAAACTGTACGGAACAAATGGGTGTTGCAGGTGCATGGTACGAGCGGATGCCCCACTTTAAAATGGGCTTTACACCAAGTAGTGGGGTAGAGTTGCAAACTGAATATTTTATACCTCAACACAATGCAGTCGAAGCAATCCTTGCAATACAGCGTATGGGTAAACAGATCGGCCCCCATCTTTTAATCTCTGAGATTCGCACCATTGCATCAGATAACTTATGGATGAGCCCCTGCCGAAACCAGCCCTCAGTAACCATTCACTTTACATGGAAACAGGAGATAGAAACTGTGATGAAATTGTTGCCTTTAGTTGAGAAAGAACTGGAACCATTCAAGGCACGACCACACTGGGGAAAGCTTTTTACTATGTCGCCACAGGTGTTGGCATCGCGGTACGAAAAGATGGATGACTTTAAAAAGTTGATCGCAACATACGACCCCAAAGGCAAGCTTCGGAACGACTTTATAAACACCAACTTGTTTGGAAATATAGGCAAGCAATCGTAGTAAAAATTTTCCATTGCCCTAAGAATACACCATGCATAGTGTTGTAATTCCTCTTGTACGAATGTGGTATCCTGAAAAGAATCCATTCGAAATTTGAATCTATTTTTCAATTACCATACCATGCACACAACCAACACTTCCTCAAAATTTTCACCCATGCAAAAGAAAAAAGTAGTAGCAATTTGTGGAAGCACCCGTCAACATTCATCCAATCATAGTTTAATAAAAGCTATTGCAGATATATCCGCAGCCCATCTTGACATCACTGTGTTTACTGGTATCGCCTTGCTTCCACAGTTTAATCCGGACAATGATGGAGAAAGGGTTGCAACAGAGGTTGCTGCGTTCAGGCAGCTTTTAGATAGGGCAGATGGAATACTTATTTGTACCCCTGAATATGCCCATGGAGTTCCCGGTTCACTAAAAAATGCGATTGACTGGACGGTATCTTCCTCCCAGTTTCCACAAAAGCCAACCTTGTTGATAACGGCTTCTACAGATGGCAGCTTTGGGCACAAAGCACTCCTGGAAACTTTAAAGGCTGTAGATGCAAAAAATATTGATAACCTTCAAATGGTCATTCCTTTTGTTAAGACAAAGATTAGTATGGATCAAATTACAGATGGTAAAACACTTAGGGAGATCAGGTTGCTGCTAGAGGTGTTTATTGAAACGATGAAAAATGGATCGGATGCATAAAAGCTGGAAAGGATTGGGCAGTTACAAATATCCTTTCCCTTTTTCCGGCTATTGTGCTGGTAGAAGATCAATCGAATTACACCTCTTCTACTTCAGGAAATATCCTGAATGTAATTGCTAACACTTATATCATTGAACATTCTGAAAATATTAAAGCCAGCGAAGCATGAAATCAGTATTTGATAAAACAACAAGAGATGAATTGATTTACAGGATCAGTTCTCTAAATGAAAACAGTGCTGCAGAATGGGGTAAAATGAATATTTCTCAAATGCTACAACATTGCACTCTGTGCGAGGAAATGTATTTGGGCAAAAGAAAATATAAACGAACATTATTTGGGCGTTTGTTTGGCAAACTGGCTCTTAAAAATTTACTTAAGGATGAAAGACCTTTGCAGCCCAATGCACCTACAGGGTTGGCATTTAAAATACAGGAAACAAGCGGAAATGTAGAAGAAGAAAAGTTGAAATGGATTTCACTCATTGAAGAATACATACATTATTCAAACCATAATTTTGAACATTGGTTTTTTGGAAGAATGAAAAAGGACCAGGTAGGATATTTCGTTTATAAACATGCAGACCATCACCTGCGCCAGTTTAAAAGTTAAAGGATACTGTTGACAATCCTAATTTAGCAAGCACTTTCATTTAGTACTTGTTTCCAAAATGTTAACATAAAAACCACCGGGCAACTTACATGTAAGCCGTCAAAAACTGGTAAATGTAGTAAGCCCATTAGACGACCTTATGAGCAGCGAACAGATAGATTGGTAAAATGGATTGACGCTACGACAATCTAAAAATGTATAAGACTAAATTGTTGAATATTAATAAATTACTTATTTTGCGGTTGCGTGTAATAGCATCAATTAACGCGTT
>JBBQVY010000416.1:0-2994 GCA_038211085.1 Chitinophagales bacterium
ACCAAAATGGGTGGGATACTGACCAGTTTCCCAATAACCTCGGAGAACTTGCCGAAGCCATGGTGGTAATGCTGGAAGCGGGTGGATTGCAGGGCGGGGGTATCAACTTTGATGCTAAGATCCGCAGAAACTCAACCGATCGTGTTGACCTGTTTTATGCACATGTGGGCGGCATGGATACTTTTGCCCGTGCCTTAATAATAGCTGACGCAGTATTAAGCAAATCCGATTACAAAAAATTCAGGACTGACCGTTATGCCTCCTTTGATACAGGAAAAGGAAAAGAATATGAAGAAGGCAAATTGTCGCTTGAAGACTTACGCTCTTATGCAGTTGAAAATGGAGAACCAGCAGTGATAAGCGGCCGCCAGGAGTGGCTGGAGAACATCGTAAACAGGTATATCTAATTTTTATATTGCTCGACCAGATCATGTAAAACGGCAGCAAGTTTATTGCTGCCGTTTTGTATTCAACAAAGAAGTTAAACAGCTTTTCGTTGAGATAAATAAATGCTTACCTGTTTATCTGCACAGCTTTAAAGGCACCGGCAATTTTTGCCATCACAAAGCCCGCAACTTTTTTTCCTTGCCAAATGCCCTGGTCAATTGCATCGCGGTAATGAATGCCACCATATAGCCTTGAAATAGCTGCCTCGCCGGCAGCCGCGTTAAAGGACTCAAATTTCCGGATGGGTAATTCAAACTCAACTTCACTGTCATCAGCAAACGAAAAATTATTGCCAAAAATGTTTGTAAGTATAGCCGCTGCCGTGGTGGAAGCAACGCTGTGGCCGGATATATATTCTGGGAAGGGTGGGGTTTGCAATAAGGGCTTCCATCGGTGATCGATTAACCGGTTGATGGCTGTCTCGGGGCGAATGCGGTTGCTCCGGTATTTTTCGTCCCAGCAGGCAATGAAGCCATCGGCCAAGGCAATGCTCACTAAAGAATGAATGAGTATGGTTTGTTGCAGACTTAGATTTTTTTGTTTACAGGCTATGCCCGTAATGCCCACCCAATGGCCACCCGGCGATATTTTTTTTAAGCCGTATTGCACATGCCCTACCTGTTGCACCGCAAACGGATTGCAATCCCAAAACATAGCAACCGCACGCTTTTCAGGATCCGCTGCCTTGGTGATGTCGTATACTTCTTTTAATTGACGATAATAATTTGAAGTATGCGCGGTATCGTAAATGGCAGGACGAATGGGTTTAAACTGTTGGGCTGAGTCAAGAAGAAAAGTACGCAGCATATTCCAATGGGGTTCAACAGGAGCCATAAATGCCGGCTCTGTAGGTTGCCAATAGGCGTTACCGGTAGTGGGAGTATACCTTCGCATATTTGAAAGCTTAAAAAAACCATCGCTTTTAATATAGGGAAGCATCTGTGTTATCGCACTGTCCACAAGTTTTAGCGATGCAAGAATGGTATTTTGACTGATGCCTTTTTTAGCAGCATCTTTTATTAAAGAATCCAAAACAGGTTGTAGCAGGTAACCTGAGGGTAATAGTTTTTCACCTGTTTTCAGGATGGTCAATATTACCGAAAGGTCAGCATTGCTTTGCGATAGCAACGATGATGAAAAATGTATTCCATCAAAATGGTGTAGTTGATTTGAGAAGGAATATTGTTTGGGGAAAAAGGCTGCCTGAACTTCGTTGGCCGATAAGGTAATGTATGCATAATACCTACTGGCCGCCACCGGCGAGGTAACATCGTTGACCATTACATCGGTTACTTTTTTAAGTACCTGTATATAGTTTGTGGTGGTGTAAAATGCCGGACCGCGTGAAAAGGCCGATGCTGTAAGAAGCAACAGCATTGCCAATAATCGTAAACGTGTACCCTTCATTTTGTTCATGTGTGCTTAATAGTCTAACAATACAGGATAACCATCGTTAATAGCTGCCATCACTTTGTGGGTATTGCCCAAAGATTTGATCTTTATAAAATCTTTTATACAGCCCTTAATTTGCAAACCCGACTGTAACTGGTTAATGTATTGAAAATTTCCCTTGCCATCGCCCGCTAACAAAACCCCATAGCTGGCATCAATCTTACCGATTTTGATCCGTACTTCATCAATGTTTCCGCCCAGCAAAATATCGGGGTAGCCATCGTTATTAAAATCATCAACCAGTATTGCATGTACAGGGGTAAAATTGGCTTGTATAGGCAACGGCCGTTGAATAAATTTGCCAGTTTTATTTTCGAACCAAACTGTATTTAATTGTTCGGCATAAAGTGTTTGCGCCTTACTAAGCTGTGCAGGTGAAAGTATGTCGGTAATGGTTGCTTCTGAATAAGAATCATAGGTAGGAAATTTCTGGCGCATACTTACCATCTGGTCCGTAAGTTCATCTCTTGAGGCCATAGGATATGACTTTCCATTAATGAAATAACAAAGCAATGGGTCGATGTAGCCATTGCCATCAAAGTCGTCAAAAGTTATACTAACAGGTTGGTTTGGGCCGGCCTGCATCTGGCTGTTTGTGCCCCAGTTTGCGGCTACCAGGTCCATATCACCGTCTTTATCAACATCAGCAAAAACCATCCGGTTCCACCATCCGTTGTTTCCCTTACCAAAGAAATTATCAGTAGTATTTACCAGTTTACCGGCAGTCCACGCAAACACTTCTATGCCCATCCATTCGCCGCATAAAATCAATTCGCTGTTGCCATCTTTATCCAGGTCAATCCATTGGGCGTCGGTTATCATTCCAGCATTTTGTAAGGCCGGGCACAGTTGTGCGGTCACGTTAATAAAGTTACCCCTGCCATCATTTTGTAATAAGAACGACGTAGGAGCCTCCGGGTAATTTTGTGGAATAACCCTTCCGCCAACAAAAAGATCAAGGTCACCATCGTGGTCAAAATCAACGGCCCTTACAATGCTTCCCGAAGTGGTTTCGCGTGGTAGGGCAGGAGTGCTTTTAATAAATTTGCCGGCCTCGTTAATGTACAGCCGGTCCTGGTAATTGCTGTCGTTTAA
>JBBQVY010000417.1:0-2987 GCA_038211085.1 Chitinophagales bacterium
TCGCTAAACAAACAAACTGAACCTACCTCACCTTCAGCTCCGATACAATAATCAGTTATGATATAATGCTCTGGCATCCCCGGAATAATAGCCACCGGCACCAGGCCAACATCGATCTCATTATCAAGCAGCATTTGAGCAATCCTGGCTGGATAGTCTTCAACCAACTCCATATTTTTTATTTCGAAACCATTGTTTAAAGCGTATAATAAAGGTTTTGTATTCAGGTAACTTACCGCTCCCACTCTTATAGTATTACTCAATTCATCTAATTTTGAGGTGCAAAGAAAATTGTTTTTCAATACATCACAGGCAGCACTTCTTAAACACACCATATTGAAAGGTGTTTTTGTAAAGTACACATCGCTGCATTTTTAACTTATTAAATACCACATGGAACTAACTAGTCTTACTGCAATCTCCCCCATTGATGGCCGCTACCGCAAGCAAATAACTTTTTTAGCAGCGTACTTTTCCGAGTATGCATTAATGAAGTACCGGGTGATTGTAGAAGTGAAGTACTTTTTCTTTTTGGCTGATAAAAAATTTTTTACACTGCCTGCAAAAAGCAGGAACGCGCTGAAAAAAATTGCAGAGAACTTTAGCATTGAAGATGCCCAACGCATAAAAGACATTGAAAGCATTACCAACCACGATGTAAAAGCCGTTGAATATTTTTTAAAGGAGGAACTCGATAAGCTTGATGCAGGTGATATTAAAGAATGGGTGCACTTTGGGCTTACCAGCCAGGATATTAATAACACTTCTATACCGCTGAGCTGGAAGGATTGCGTAGAACAGGAATACCTGCCCGCACTTCTTAACTTAAAAAAAACATTGCAGCAATTTGCCGGGGACTGGAGAGGTGTTTCTATGCTGGCACGTACTCACGGGCAACCGGCCTCTCCCACAACTTTGGGCAAAGAAATTATGGTTTTTGTAGAGCGAATTGAAAACCAGGTGAACCTGCTTAGCTACATACCCTTCTCTGCAAAGTTTGGCGGTGCAACCGGAAACTTTAATGCCCATCATATAGCTTTTCCTCAAAAGGACTGGTTAAAAATGGGCAATCAATTTGTTGAAAATGTTTTGGGTTTGCAACGCCTGCAGTTTACTACTCAGATTGAGCATTACGACAATTTAGCCGCATACTTTGATGGAGTTAAGAGGATTAACAACATTCTTATTGACTTGTGCCGCGACCTGTGGACTTACATCAGCAACGATTATTTTAAACAAAAAACCAAAAAGGGCGAGGTAGGCAGTAGTGCTATGCCACATAAGGTGAACCCAATTGATTTTGAAAATGCAGAGGGCAACCTGGGCATTGCCAATTCACTTTTAGAGCATCTTTCTTCAAAATTGCCCATTAGCCGACTGCAACGCGACCTGACGGACAGCACGGTTTTGAGAAACATTGGCGTACCGATGGCTCATACGCTCATAGCTATAAAATCTATTGAAAAGGGTTTGCAAAAATTGGTTTTGAACGAGGGTAAGATTCAAGAAGACCTTGAAAATAATTGGGCGGTTGTTGCTGAGGCTATTCAAACCATATTACGCCGCGAAAAATATCCAAACCCATACGAGGCATTAAAAGATTTGACGAGGGGGAAAACTTCCATATCCAAAAATGACATACAAGATTTTATAGCTTCGCTGAAGATAAGCAGCCAGTTAAAAAAGGAATTGAAGCAAATTACCCCTTCGAACTATGTTGGGGTGACGCCGGATTACTGAGGATGAAAGAAGAAAATTGGTTGCAATTCAAATTGCGGCAATTTTTATTTGATTGATGAATGGAATAGTGCATAGGAAAGCCGCCATGAAAAGATACAGTACAAGAGAGTGCATGGCAAAGCTGCTATGAAAAGATTCGGTACAAGTGAGTTCCGATAAACCGGAATTAAAATAACACAACCGGGGCCACAATTAACAATAAATGCCCCCCACCAGAAAACTATTTGATTTGCATCCCTAAAAATGTTCGAGGTGTAACGTAGTTTATGATAGGCTCTCCTGCCAGTTCGAAGTCCACAAATCATATATTTCGATAAATTTTGTAACGTTTAACCTATCTGTTCCCCAGATTCTTACCTTCGCGTAACTTTAAAATAAGTTGTTAGCCAATTCTAAATATAAAATAGTTACATTTCCACACTTCTGAAATTTGATTACTTGTATTTGAAAAGGTGACTATTAAAATTTTTATTAAGCATGAAACTATCAAAATTTGTTTTTGATCTTCCGCTAAACCTTATTGCCCAAAACCCGGCTAAGAAAAGAGAAGACAGCCGCATGATGGTTGTCCACAAAAAAACAGGGCAAATAGAAAACAAGCATTTTCGCGACATCGTGGATTATTTTGAGGATAAAGATGCTTTTGTAGTAAATAACACAAAAGTTTTTCCCGCAAGAATGTATGGGCGCAAAGAAAAGACAGGTGCCCTTGTTGAAGTTTTTTTATTGCGTGAGTTGAACAAAACCAACCGTTTATGGGATGTTATTGTTGAACCTGCACGCAAAATAAGGGTGGGTAATAAAATTTACTTTGGCGATGCAGATGAGCTTGTTGCGGAAGTAATTGACAATACAACCAGCCGTGGCCGTACCATCCGTTTTTTGTGGGAAGGTGAAGAAGAAGATTTTAAAAAGCAACTAGAAGCATTGGGCGAAACACCCTTGCCTGAATACATTAAGCGCAAGCCTGATGAAAATGACCGCGAACGCTACCAGACAGTTTATGCAAAGCATGAAGGAGCTGTAGCTGCACCCACCGCAGGCTTGCACTTTAGTAAAGAACTAATTAAACGCTGCGAAATAAAAGGCATACGCTTTGCCGAAATTACCGAGCATACCGGCCTGGCAACTTTTAGAATTATTGATGTGGAAGATCTGCAGAAACATAAAATGGACGCAGAATATTTTAAGATTGATGAAGATGCTGTTAAGCTGGTTAACAAAGCCAAACAAACAGGTCACCGTGT
>JBBQVY010000418.1:0-2938 GCA_038211085.1 Chitinophagales bacterium
ACTCATGCATCTTGCCTACTGCTATGTATGGATAGGCGGATTGTTTTGGTTGCTGTTTTCGTATGCAGCCAAGCCATACAGAATACTGTGTTGGATGTACATAACCGTAATAGTTTTACTCGTTGCTACCAATGGAAAAGACTATTATTCGCTCGGTGCATACCCTATGATGTTTGCTGCCGGCGGAGTTTGGCTGGAACAAATAAGCATGAATAAAATATGGTTGCGCTATGCTTTCGTGGCGTTGTCCGTATTAATCTTTATTCCATTTGCCCCCTTTTGGATACCTATGTGGAAACCCGCCGAATCGGCTGCCTACTATCAAAAAATAGGACTTACAAAAGCCGGTGCAACAAAGTGGGAAGATTTGAAGGAGCACGAACTACCACAGGACTTTGCCGACATGATCAGCTGGAAAGAATTGGGCGATAAAGTTTCGGCAGCTTACGCCAGCCTGCCCGACAGTACCAAAAAATATACACTGCTTTATTGCCGCAATTACGCCCTGGCCGGGGCTGTAACTTACTTTGGTAAAAACCTGCCACAGGTAACCAGCGACAATGCCAGTTTTTTATTTTGGATGCCCGACCACTACAACGTTAAGCACTTATTGTTTGTAGGCAAACACATACCCGAAAACGATGATGAAGTTTTTCAGCAGTTTGAACGTTACCGTGTGTTGGATAGTACCACCACACCAATGGCCAGGGAAAAGGGAGTAAAGATAATTTTATACGAAAACGGCAACGATAAAGTGAGCCGTATGATTGAAGCCGGCATTAAGGAAATGAAGGATGAATACAGGCGATAAGCAGCGGTTAACTTAGGTATAATTCAGGCATATAAAACCCGGTAATGCATGGTTGCAGTACCGGGTTTTTTAGTTTGAAATTGTTACCAATTATCCAGCCCCAACAGCTTTCTGCCTAAAGGCGATAAAACGGCTGTTTCGTATTTTGTTTGCTCCCATCCCCTCGGGTCGCCGGGGAAGGCATAGCCTTCAGGTGCTTTTCTTTCTTTCCACGAAGTAATGCGCCACTCTCTCAATTCCTGGTTATCTTCTTCAGCAGGCATCATAGAAATATATTGCGCCAAACGCACTTTATTATCACTTTTATTAGGCCTGATGCCATGTGGTTCGGTGCTGTTAAAAATCAACAGATCGCCTGCATTCATTTTTACTTTTATAATTTCAAAACTGCTTACATCAGGTTTAAACCGATCGCGGTCATCGGGTTGCGTAAGCTTCCAGGTATCGTAAGTCCGGTACAATTCAGGCACACATTGAAAGCCACCCATATTCTCATCATCCTGGTCGGCAAGTGCCAACACACCCTGTACATTTTGCGGCTTGGTTTCGGGGTCGTAATCCCAATGTATAAATCCTTTTGCTTCGTAGCCTGGGCGAATGGGCAGGTTTAAATTGGCGCGGTCAATCGTTACCCATAATTTTTCGGTGCCCCATATATCAGCAAAGGCCTGGTGTACTTTTGGCACCTGCCTGTTATCCCACAGAGATTGATGGTTGTATACCTCCACCATACCGGTGTTGGTCAGCTCCTTCATTTTCATTTCAGCACGTGGCGGGGCATACCATGTTTCCGCATCGTTGGGATCCTTATCTTCAAACTCCCAAAGAAATTTGGCCAACCGCTCAACCTGCTCTTTAGGCACGGCATTTTTAATTACGATGTATCCATTTTCTATCCAAAATTTCCAATCTTCTTCCGATAAAATACTCAAAGGTTTTCCATTGCTCCTGTCATTCAATTTTACTTTGCTGCTCTTGGCTGTCGATGGGTTTCCGGGAATGTCTGCATGGGCATTGGCCATAGTGGGGGCCATAGTGGGCGCCATTGTTGGTTGCATATAACAAGTTTTAAAATGGTGATGTAATAGTGCAAAGATGGTGCAGGCTTAGGGCCGGTAAAATATCTCTAATGACAAGTATTTGCTCTGTATTGACCTTCAGGGATAATTTTTTAGACCAAATGTTAACTTTACAGCAAATCATGCGGTGTGAAAATTCAAAAAGAGACCGTTCTCCCCGATCCCGGCCAGTCGTTTAAATTGTTTACCCCCAGCCTTAGAAACTATTTTTTCTGGCATTACCATCCCGAGTACGAGCTGGTATATGTTGAGGCTGTAACCGGTATTCGCCATGTGGGCCAGCACATTTCCAGCTACATGGAAAGCGACCTGGTGCTCATCGGTCCAAACATTCCTCACTTAAATTTTGACTATGGAATTAAAACCGATTATCACCAGGTGGTAGTACAGTTAAAAGATCATTTTATGGGCGATGCCTTTAACGAGATACCTGAGCTTTCGCAAATTGAAGCGCTGTTTAAAAGAGCATCGTTTGGACTTTCTTTTAGTGGCAAAACCAAGCAAGTCGTAGCAGAAAAACTCCACCAAATGCCGCAGCTTTCCAAGTTCGACCAGTTTTTATACCTGCTACAAATCTTTCAAATATTGGCACAGTCAAACGAGGCAGAGCAGTTAAACGACCAGGATACCAGTGTAAAATTATTTTTGAACGACAAGATCCGCATGGGCGCCATCTACCAGTACATTCATGCTAATTACAACCAAACACCAGATGTAAATGCCGTTGCCTCGGGTGTTCATTTAACCACTGCAGCCTTTTGCCGCTACTTTAAAAAGCAAACTAAAATGACCTTTACCGATTTTGTAAATCAATACAGGATCACACAGGCAAAAACGCTGCTGCTGCAAGACATCAGCATATCCGAGGCTTGTTATAAAGTGGGTTTCGAAAGCCTCTCCTACTTCAATAAAGTGTTTAAAAAACTCAATGGAGAAAACCCTTCGGCTTTTAAAAAGAAACAAATTCAGGCGAGATAAGCAAAAGCATCGATTGTAAAAAGAAGTAAAGAGATTTTGGTACAGTACAGCAGACTAAAATTATGGGACT
>JBBQVY010000419.1:0-2914 GCA_038211085.1 Chitinophagales bacterium
GGTGGCTGAAAGAATTCAATGGTGGCACCGGTAATGTTTTTCGATTTTTCTTCCAGCTCTTTTATTACTTCCTGTACGGAGTGTTTACGATCAGTCCAGCTTTTTAAATTGATAAGGCAGGTTCCGGTATTGGCACCTGTACCCTCCGTTAAAATTTCGTAACCCGCCAGCGAAGAAACTGATTGTACTTCCTCCATTCCCTCTGCTATTTTTTGCAGTTTTTCTGCTACCTGGTTCGATCGCTCTAAGGATGAGCCGGGAGGCGTTTGAATAACGGCGTAAAACATACCCTGGTCTTCGTTGGGTATAAAACCAGTTGGCAGGTTGTTGCTAAGCAGGTAGGTGCCTGCACAAAATGCAATCAACATTCCATAAGTAACTACCCTGCGATTTACGATGATACGCAACAATTTTTGGTACCTGTTCGTAAGGCCGTTGAACCACCTGTTAAAACCGTCCAGGATATTATTAAGCCAATTTTTCTTACGATGTTTACCATGATTGTTTTTTAGCATGATGGCACAAAGTGCAGGCGTAAGTGTAAGAGCCACCACACCAGACAATATAATGGCAGTTGCCATAGTAATAGAAAACTGGCGGTAGAAAATACCCACCGGACCCGACATGAATGCAACGGGTATAAACACTGCGGCCATTACAAAGGTGATGGCGATAATCGCTCCGCTAATCTCGTGCATGGCCTCCTCTGTTGCCAGCAGTGGCGACAGGTTTTTCGTTTCCATTTTTGCATGCACCGCTTCAATAACAACAATGGCATTATCCACCACAATACCTATTGCCAATACAAGCGCAAACAGGGTAATCAGGTTAAGCGTAATACCAAAAAATTGCATGAAGATGAATGTACCTATAAGCGAAACCGGTACAGCAATGGCGGGTATAATGGTGGATCGCCAGTCGCCTAAGAACAGGAACACTACAAGCCCTACCAGTATAAAAGCTTCCACCAGCGTATGCACAACCTTTTCAATGGAGGCATCTAAAAACGTGGATACATCATAACTAATTTCGTAATCCATCCCCTTGGGAAAGGATGTTCCTTTTATCTCCTTCAGCTTGGCTTTTACATCTTCAATAACCTGCGTGGCATTACTGCCGTACGATTGTTTTAAAACAATAGCAGCAGATGATTTGCCATTTAAGTTTGAGTAGATGTCGTACATGGAACTGCCAAATTCAATTTCAGCAACATCTTTTAGCCTCAGTAATTGCCCTTCTTTATCTGATCGAAGAATGATGTTTTCATAACCTTCCTTATCGCTAAACCTGCCGGGATATTTCAACACATATTCAAATGCCTGCGACCTTTTACCAGAGCTTTCACCGGTTTTACCGGGAGAGGCCTCCAGGCTTTGCTCGTCCAGTGCTTTCATTACTTCGTCAGCAGAAATTTTGTAAGCAAGCATACGGTCGGGCTTCAGCCAAATACGCATGGCATACTCGCGGTTTCCTAAAATGTCGGCAAAGCCCACACCGTTAACCCGCTTTAGCTCGGAGAGTAAATTAATGTCGGCAAAGTTGAAGAGGAACTTTTGGTCCATCTTAGGATCGTTACTGTACAGGTTTATGTACAAAAGCATGTTCGACTCTTCGCGGGTAATCTTAACACCTTCTCTCACTACCAGTGGCGGTAATTTATTAACCACAGAGGCCACACGGTTTTGCACGTTAACAGCGGCCAGGTTGGGATCGGTTCCCAGGTTAAATACTACCTGTATGGTAGCCTCGCCATCGTTACCTGCATCAGATGCCATATACTTCATGCCCGGTATACCGTTTATAGCCCTTTCAAGGGGAATGAGTACAGCCTTTGTCATCAGCTCCCCGTTAGCGCCGGGGTACTCTGCTGTAACGTTTACTTTGGGTGGGGAGATGGAAGGGAACTGGGTAACGGGCAACTTGGTCATAGCCAGTACACCCATAAATACAATTACAAGCGATATAACTATTGACAGGACAGGCCTGTGTATAAATTTATTAAACATGATGTTTATCTTTTAGTGAAAACCTATTCGGCTTTTAAGCGCAATTGGTCAACTGCATTGCGGGGTGCCAGGTAGGCTGCAGTAATTTTATTATCCTCTTTTACATTTTGCACCCCTTCCAATAGAATTCTATCCTTCTCATTTAGGCCGGTACTTACAATATATAGGTCGGGCATTTGGCCGGCAACAGTAATGTTGCGGCTGCTAACCAAACCATTTTTATCAACTACGTAAACATATTTTTTGTCCTGAATTTCGTAGGTGGCTTTTTGCGGAATAACCAGGGCATTATGGAGGGGCACGGTCATTAATACTTTACCGGTCTCCCCGTTTTTTAATAACCTGTCAGGGTTAGGAAAGCGGGACCTGAAAGCTATATTACCCGTTTCGCTGTTAAACTCACTCTCAATGGTTTCTACCTGACCCTGGTATTGCAGTAGCTGGTTGTTAGCCAACAGCAATTTTACTTTGGTGCTGCCGCGGTTTTTTTGGTTGGTTTGGTAATCGAGGTATTCAGGTTCTGAAACGTTGAAGTAGACAAACATTTGGCTGTTATCAGACAGGCTGGTCAGCAGTTCGCCTTCGTCTATAAGGCTACCCAGTTTAAGGGGAAGACGGTCTATGGTACCAGCAAAGGGGGCACGAATTTCTGTAAAGCTTAAATGTATTCTTGCCAGTTTTAATTCAGCATTGGCCGCATCCAATTTTGCCTGTGCCATAGCCAGCTCATTTTTACTCACCACATTTTTATCTGCAAGCAGTTTGGTGTTTTGTAGTTCAATAGAAGCTTGTTTGGTTTCTGCAGTTGCCTTTAAAACCTCTGCTTCGTACATAGTAGGCATTATGCGAAACAGTAGCTGGCCTGCACTTACATGGCCGCCTTCATCTACATATATTTTTTGCAGGTA
>JBBQVY010000420.1:0-2903 GCA_038211085.1 Chitinophagales bacterium
AAACATACCTTTCCCCAAAAAATAGTCTTATTTCATTTTTTTCAGTAATGGTATCCATCGTACCAATATGAAATTTGTAAGTTGAAAAACTGGTAACAGGAGTTGATGCACTAAAAGAAACAGTACTATTAATCAATACAGTGTCAGTTTCTATTAAGCTGTCACCTTGTATTTCAGCAATCTTTAAACTAGCTTTAAATGGTTCAGCATTAAAGCAAGGATCAGGGGTCAGATTTTCCTGTTTGCAGGTAATAAAAAGAAAAACAGCAAAAAGAAAAACTGAAATTTTTAGGAGTTTGGTAATTTTCATAGATTTAGTTTAGCAAGTATAATCCATAATAAACTTCATTTGGAAATAAACTTTTCGCGGGTTGCAGTTATCACCTGCAACATTACTCACCCGCATTGTTGTTGGTCATAAGAGTCGAGTAGGCAAGAGCATTTCAGCTCAAGCTGCTCACAGAACCGTACTTGAAAGTCTCCCGGAAGAAGACGAAAATATGGTTAGAAAGACACGGTCGGACGGGGTTACAAATCTTCGATGATTCATTTTTGTACTAAGGGTAAAAGACTAAAATCAATAATAAATCCCTCATCAATACTTCTTCTTATCAAACCGGTCTAACACCAATGGAAAAATAATAAGCTCGGCATACAATGCTGCTACAAGCGCTATCACTGTTAATAATCCAAACAGTTGCACTGTTTTTAACGACCCAAAAATCATAAGAGAATAACCGGCAATCAATACCAGACTGGCTAATAATATGGATGATCCAATATGGTTCATTGTTTGGCGTTGCGCTTCGGGTTGTGTGCTGCCCTGCCTGCGAAGTTTTTTATAATGATATATAAAATGAATGGTATCGTCAATACAAATGCTTAGTACAATAGCCGCAATGCAAGCCGATGCAGTATCTAAATAAATACCGGCCCAACCCATTATACCTAACATAATAATTACGGGAATTAAATTGGCGGCAGCAGCCAATAAAGTAAGCCTGAGATTACGGATGAAAAGCAGCACCAACACAAAAACCATAATGCCCGATAGTATTAAGCTGTTAACCTGCGATGTGGTTACATACTCAACTATATCCGCATACATTGGTTGATATCCTGATGGTGAAACTTTAGCCGACTGACCGAACGCCTGCCTGCTCATGCGCAATAATGTATCCATTTTTCTATTCAGTTCCTTTGCGCTCATCATGTTTCCAAAAAGGGTTATTCTGCCTGCCTGGGTGGCTTCATGCACAAAGCCTGCATAGAGTTTTGGATAGTAAACCGGTAACTGTTTATGAATAGATGACAGTGTGCTGCTGCTGCGATATATATGGCTGCTTTGCTGACCGTACTGCGCCATTATTGCTGCCTGGTAAAAAGAATGAAAACGATACGTTTTAAAGATATAGGTTTTAAAATGCAACAAAGGGTTCAACTATATTACAACATGGCTTAAATGGGCAGATAGCAGCTTATTCATCAACAGCATATAATCAATCGTTCAACCCTAATAATTGAAGAATTAATGATGAGGAGCTTTGTTAAAGTGTGATGATTTTGCAGCTCAGCTTACTTAAGTATTATCTCGCTTCCCTTTATATAAATTGCCCTATTAGAAAAGATGGTTGAATAATATTCTAGTACAGCTGCAACTGTATTCAGAACTTTTAGGATATCGCCATTGTTTGAATCTAATTCTGTATCAAGACTTCCATCTTCGTTTTATCTGCTAAAACAAGATTGACGACATTTATACCTCAGTTCTCCTGGTGCCTGCGTACAACTCATACTGCAATAAACGACAGTCAATTTTACTGGTAAAAAATTCTATTCGTCTCTTTGCTTTCAATCCTATTTTTTTTGCCAGTTCAAGGTTTCCGGTAAAAATAAAACCGGTGTAGCCCTTGCATTGTTTCTTCATAAAATCACCCATGCGGGCATAGGTAAATTCCAGTTCTTTTTCCACTCCCAGCCGGTCGCCATATTCGGGGTTGAAGAAAACAACGCCGCTATTGCTTTCAGGAATAGTAGTTTCAGCAAAGTCTCCCAATTCAAATTTTATGAGTTGTTCAACACCTGCTGCACCTGCATTTATTTTTGAAATGTTGATAGAGTCTTCGCTGATATCGCTGGCTATAATGTTAAGACCTTCTACTGTTTTTATTTGCTCGTCAAGGTTACCCCGTTCCTGTTGATAAACCAGTGGATCATAGCCAATGATATGCATGAAAGAATAGTTGGTTCTATATAAACCCGGCCTTCGATTGGTAGCCAGCAAAGCCGCCTCAATGGCTATGGTAGATGAACCACACATGGGGTTTACAAAAGGAGATTGCCTATCCCACTTTGTTGCAAGTATAGTTGCCGCAGCCAATGCTTCCAGCATAGGTGCTTTGCCGGGTATTTTACGATAGCCATGTTTGGCCAGGGTTTCTCCTGAAGTATCAATAAAGATGTCAGCCATTTCTTCACGCCAAAATAAATTGATAACGGTTTGCTCAAGCGATGGACCGGTATTGGGCCTGTCACCCGATACATCCCGCATACGATCTACTATGGCATCTTTAACTTTTACATTGGCAAAAAGGTTATTGGTAATAGTGGGATGATCCACGTTACTGGTAATGCTAAAATAGCCCCCGGCAGGAATAATATGCTCCCATTCCATCTTCTTCAATTCATCATATAAAACATTTGGATGATTGGCCGGAAATTGTTTCAACAGGTACAACACCTGGCTGGCGCATCGTAATTGCAGGTTCAAACGAATGCACTCATTCAGACTGGCAAATATTTCAACATAAGTGGCAAAGGTTTTTTTTATTTCAAAACCCATCTCTGCAATTTCCATTTGCAGGTAAGGAGAAAGACGCTTGTTGCAGGTGACGATCACTTTG
>JBBQVY010000421.1:0-2886 GCA_038211085.1 Chitinophagales bacterium
CAGCAAGTAATTAAAAATTAGGTTTGTTCTCTATGAAGCAACTTTAAGCTATTGTATATGTGATCAGCCATTTCCATTCTAAAAAAGGTCACCAATTACAAATTGGAAGCATCCAATTGACAAAAGATGGTCACCAATTAAAAATTGGAAGCCTCCAATTAACAAAAGATGGTCACCAATTAGGAAAAGATGGTCACCAAACAACAAAAGATGTTCTCCCAACAACAAAAGATGGTCACCAAACGACAAAAGATGTTCTCCCAACAACAAAAGATGGTCACCAAACGACAAAAGATGGTCACCAAACGACAAAAGATGGTCACCAAATAACAAAAGATGGTCACCAAATAACAAAAGATGGTCACCAAACGTCAATTGGTAGTCTCCCATTTACAAAAGATGGTCTCACTTTTAAAAAACCCCTACAACCCATAAACTTTAAATGAATGATTTTTTCATTTTCAAGCAATTGAAAATCAATTATATAACTACTTTCTACAAAATATGTGTGAGAAATACACAATTTAAAATTTGATTAAAAAGTTGTTTATTCAATAATAATTTGTAATAAGGCTCCGTTATTTTTCGGCTATAGCTTCTATAGTGTCATTCTATAAAACCATAAAAAACAATGGCAAAAGAAAATCAGGCTTTACAACCCTGGAAAACTTACAATGTTGCCCGCATGGATTCGGATGCTTCGGATTGTATTGGTAAAATTAAAGCGGCCACTGCCTTTGCGTCGCTCAACCTGTCGGCTACGGCAGCGTACGACCTGCACAAGGCTTTCAACACTTCGCTGGATGGTGCCAGAACAGGATCAAGAAGTCTTATTGCGGCAAAAAACGCTTTGAAAGGCGACCTGGCTACCACCATGAACAACCTTGCAGTAGAAGTAAACAGCGTAGCCAAAGGCGACCTTGAGTTATTGTTGCAAACAAACATGCCGCTAAACAAACCTAATGGGGCTCCGTTGCCGCAGCAAAAACCTGCTGGTGTATCGGTAACCAACGGGCTTAACAGTGGCGAAGCCGTTGTAAAAGTTATGGAAGCAGTTGGTGCAAGATCGCTCATTTACCAGTACACGTTTGACCCTATTACCAGCAGCAGTGTTTGGACCAGCAGGGGCAGTACCCGCAAAAACTTTACGTTTACCGGCTTACCATCGGGTACAAAAGTATGGTTTAGGGTAGTATCGGTTGGCCGCAACGATGGAGAGATAATGAGTGATGTAGTATGTGTGATGGTTATTTGAGGTGTTGTTTTAAAATCCAATTTTTGATTTGAAAACCATTTGAGAGAATGGTTTTTTTTGTGAATGGATACGCTGTTGCGGAGGATTCTTTCGTCATCCTGAATTTATTTCAGAATCTCCTGGATGATGTTGTCACTTTTTTGTTTGCCCCCGCCGGCCATATTAAAACCTATAGGCGGGGCAGGCAAAGTAACCAAAAAAAGGCAGCAAGGAAAGAAACAGCCCTTTATTCACGTCATTGTGTTTACGGGTGTTTATGAATGCAAAGCATTTCCTCGGACCGTATTTTCAATGTAGCATTTGAATTACTGTGGTGAAACACAGCTGTACCTTGATGTTGTTGATGGGTTGGTTAAAGCTTTAAATTGACAGATGACAGAAAATAATCTCTCATTATTCACTATTGACCATTGACTATTGACCATTGACCATTTTACTTATTACTTACTACTTTCTCCCGACAGGTTCTCCTTACATGTCCTTGTGCGAAAGCAAAGGGAACCTGTCATGCACATCTTAATAATGTGCTGGCAAAGGCATATTTCATTGCAACATTGCAGGTTCCCTCCCACTCGCCGGGCTTTAAGAGGAGAACCTGCAAGGATAAAAAATATTGCCACCAATGGGGTGGCACTACTTTTACAGTTCATTTCCAATAAGTTTTAATAGTACATCATTCCTTCAACCTATAAATTATATAAAATGAGTAGTGAACTTAGAATCATTAAGGGTCAAACTGAAGATGAAATCTGGCAACAGGTTCGCCCCGATTTTGAAGGAGAAGAATTATTAGGATACAACGTGCTGTTAGAAACACCCACTTCGTTGGTAGAACTTGATGTAGATATTGATTTAGGTGGTGGGTTTGAAGGTGGTTTCGAAATAACAAGAATGGTTTCTACAATACCGGCTACCAGTGATTTTAAATTTGCACTGCATAAAGAAGACTTTTTAGACGAGATAGGCAAGTTTTTTGGAATGCAGGATGTGAAGTTGGGGTACGAGGATTTTGACAAGCATGTGGTGGTAAAAACAAATGATGAGGCAAGGATAAAAGAGCTTTTTGCTGACGAACAATTACGCTTGTTTGTATTGTCTTTAAACGAAGATTTTAATTTTAGCTTATCTCATGATCATCAGGAAAAAGTATTGGCTCTTGAAGTAGAGAAAGGTATTACCGATGTGTCAGCATTGCAGAAGTTATATGCGGGGTTTGTACAAGTGTTAGGCAGGGTTCAATAGAAAAATTAACCATATAAGTTGGAATGGCTCTACCTGTGCTGGTCAACCAACACGGGGTTTCCATCAGGATCGTTGATGATAAAACTTGCAGGACCGGTGGTTTTCTCATCTGCCTCCTGTACAAATTGCACTCCTTTGGTTTTTAGCTCCCGTTGCAATTCTCTTACATCCGTAAATGATTCTTCATTTTTACCACTTTCATCCCAACCGGGGTTGAAGGTTAAAATGTTCTTCTCAAACATTCCCTGGAAAAGGCCAATCAATGCATTTCCATTTTTCATAATGAGATAATGCTTACCGTCTCCTCCCAGTTTTGTAAAACCCAGGTTTTCGTAAAAAGTGTGGGAGGCTGCTAAATCCTTCACATTCAGACTTACTGAAAAGGCACC
>JBBQVY010000422.1:0-2850 GCA_038211085.1 Chitinophagales bacterium
TGGTAAGGCGTGCCTTTTTCTTCCAGCACAACAGAACGTAAAATGGTATGGCGTTCTACAAGAGATTTTAATGCATACGTAAGAGCCTTTTTGTTTATTTGCCCCATCATGCGCATGGCAAACGGCAAATGATATTGCGTGGTGCCTTCAAAGCGATCAATGAAATATAACCGCTCCTGGCTAAAAGATAACGGAACATGTGAAGGCTTGTCTGCCGTAAATTCTACAGGTGGCAGGCTGCTTATTCTACCTCTGTTTTCTACCAGGCTTGCAAGCCCGGCTATGGTAGGATAGTCAAAAATATCTTTGATACTTATACCTGTATTAAACTGCCTGCGGATAGACGACATTAACCTGATGGCCAATAAAGAATGCCCACCCGACTGAAAGAAATTTTGATGAATGCCCGGAGATTCTATGCTTAAAAGTTGCTGCCAGATGATTGCTAATTCTTTCTCGGTTTGCGACCGTGGCGCAACATAGCTGCTATCTGTAAAAGGTGTATCAAAAGGTGAGGGCAATGCCTTCTTATCAACCTTACCGTTTACTGTAAGCGGTATATTTTCAACGGATACCCATCTTACCGGAACCATGTATGCCGGCAAGCGGCTGAATAAATAGTTGCTGAGGGTTTCACTATTAAAATCACCTTGTGGCACCACGAAAGCTGCCAATTGCAAAGCACCGCCTTTTGCCTGGCTTGCAGCCACTACAACCACCTGTTTTACCAGGCCGCTTTGTAATAATGCATTTTCAATTTCGCCCAGCTCAATACGGTAGCCTCTTATTTTAACCTGGTCATCTGTTCTGCCCAGGTATTCCAAATTGTTACCGGGCAACCTTCTGCCATAGTCACCGGTTTTATACAAACGCTGCGCAGTATTATTACTGAAAGGATCTTCTATGAATTTATCTGCTGTTAACTCCTCCCGGTTTAAATAACCCCTGCCTACACTGGCACCTCCAATCCAAATTTCTCCTGTAATTCCGTTAGGCAGCAGCTTGCCCTCTTTATCTACTATGTACACGGCGGTATTAGCAAAGGCTTTTCCAATAGGTAACACCTTTGAAATATTTGCTGCGTTGTATTTGTATTCTATGATGGTTACCGTTGTTTCAGTAGGACCATACTCGTTATAAAAATCTACATAAGCTCCCCAGCTTTCAGCAAGAGATAAACTGCATTGCTCGCCACCGGCAATTACTCTTTTTAAGCTGCCATATTTGCCCGGAGTTATGGTATCAACAAAGCTGGGCGTTGCATGAAAATGGGTGATGCCTTCTCTTTTTATTAAGTCTAACAAACCTTGTTGATCTGCCAGTAATTGCCGTGGCAATAAAACCAGTGTTGCGCCGGTTGCAAAAGCAAGCATGTATTGCTCAACCGAGGCATCAAAAGCATAGTTGGAGAACTGGAGTATTTTTTCATCAGCCGTTATACCAAACTCTTTCACCTGGTGCAACACCATGTTTGTTACGTTGCGGTGTTCTATCATTACACCTTTTGGTAAGCCCGTTGAGCCGGAAGTATAAATGACGTAAGCAAGGTTGCCACCGTTGGCTACAGGTGGCACATCTGTAATGGGTTGATCTATTATGTGTGACTGTGACTGGTCAATGGTGATTAATTCAACATTGCCAAACCCGGTATTGCCTGCCTGCAAACCTTCGCTTTTAAGCAGCTTTCCAGCTATGTCATGTGTGCTTATGAGCAAGGTGGCCGCAGTATCTTTTAGTATGTATTCTATTCTTTCTGCCGGGTAAGATGGATCGATTGGTACATAGGCACCACCGGCTTTGTTTATCGCCAGAATGGCAACCATCATTTCTATACTTCTCTCCAAACAAACCGGCACCAGGGTTTCTGCCTTTACCCCTTTTGCTACCAGGTAATGCGCCACTTTATTTGCATAGGCATTTAACTCCTGGTAGGTATATTGTTCATCATTAAAAACAAGTGCAATATTGTTGGGTGTTTTTGTTACCTGTCGGGAGAAGAAACTGCATAAGCCACCTTCGTCTCCATAAGATATTTCTTCTGTTTGGGAAGCAAGTAGTACCTCCTCTCTTTCCTGCTGACCGAGTAAGGTTAGCTGACCTGTATTTTCAATACCACTTACTACCTGGTGCAATACCTGTTTAAAGTGTCGGCTGATGATCTCTGCATACGCTTTAGTTAGTAATGCACTGTTGTACTGAAACGAAATGATGACCTCACCGGCACTTTGAATAACTATGTTGAGCGGGTAATTTGTTTGCTCGTATATGTGTACATCGGTAGCCTTTAGCTGCCAGTTACCGGCTGCAAGCAATTGGCTAACGGGATAATTTTCAAAGATCAGCAAGCTGTCAAAAAATTCTCCTTCAACACCTGCCCATGCCTGTAAGGTTGCGAGTGAAGTGTATTGGTACTGCACACTTTCGGATTGGCCTTTTTGCAGAGCCTGTAACCATGTGTCGATTGCTGTGTTTTGGTGTAACTCGCTGTGCAATGGAAGCGTGTTAATGTACAAGCCAACACGTTGTTCAACATTTGGCAAATCATCGGGACGACCTGAAACGATAATACCATAAGCGACATTTGCATTGCCTGTATATTGATGCAGCAGGTATGCCCACACGCCCTGCATAATTGTGTTGACTGTAAGCTTGTGTTGCTTTGCATAAGCCTGTAAATCTTCACGGGAATTTTCGTCAAGATGCAGGTCAACTGCATGGGTTTCACCTTCGGCTTTTGTACGATTTGCTGTAGCCGAAATGTACGGCAATAAGGTTGGCTCACTTATATTTTGCAGGTAGCCTTTCCAATAGGCTTCCGCATCATCACTTTCAATTTTATCAATATAGCGT
>JBBQVY010000423.1:0-2836 GCA_038211085.1 Chitinophagales bacterium
TATTACGTGAATGCCTTATAATAGTGCCAGCACTTTTTTTGTAACCAATATGCTGGTGAGTGAGAATTTCTTTAACAAACTTTACGCTTGAAGGAATACTTTGGGGCAGATGATGCACATATAGGGTAATTATATTCCTATAAATTTTAATTTGCTCAAATGAAAAATAATCTTTTCCGGTTTGTGTATTGATGAAAAGTGATTGTGCGTCAGCAAGATTATTAAGCCGTTTTTCATAATTTCTTCGTACGGCTTTGTTGTACCAAACTTTGCTTTAAATTGTTCATTGTTTGGTTGATCGACTTATGTAGCAGCCCATATTCTATTCAACACTCACTTCAAAAAGTTCCCCGTCATATAGCTTATCCAAAGCAACTTCAAATCCAATCATTTTTAGATCCTTTCCTGTTTTTGAAGTTATTATTGTTCCATCCATCTTTTTTACCTGATACGTTTTACCGGTATCGAGGTAGTTGATGGTTACAAGGCGTTTTGCCTCAGCAGCACCATGCCTGAATATGCCGATAATACCACCTTATTTTAAGTCCGTATTCATTCTTTGAAAACCATCCCACATACCTTCCATTGGCTCACCAAAACCGGGCAGGTCCTGCCTGTAGCTCATTATTTGGTAACGGTTCTCCATAAGTTGCAACCAGTCAGCATAGCCCCTATATTTAGCAAGGTCTGTGGTTGTTAATTTTCTTGGGTCGCCCAGCATAATAGGCAAGGCGCCGGCCAAAGATTTAATGTGTATATCCCATGCACTGTCCTGCATTTCGGGATTGCCAATAACCAATGCAGTTGCAGGCATTGCAGGCGAGCGCCACCAGGCCATGTTCCTGATGCGCAAGTCAACTTTAGCTTCCGGTCCGTTGAAATTCGACAACCAATTACCCTCTGCATGTTTTAACAAAGCGTAATCAATTAATTGAAGCCCGCCCATGGTTTCAAAAGTGCAATCGATAAACAGTTCGGGTTTGGCGGCATGCAGTTCATCAAAAAGTTCCCACACTCTTTCGTAACCTACATAAAACTATTCCCGGTGGTCTTTAAATCCATGATCGGTAGCATAATCGCCCGAGGCTTCTTTATTAAAACGATATGGGCTTGTAACCACTGCAAAATCCAGTTTCAAATATTCCAATCCATAGTCAACCGTTAGTTGCAGTAATATTTTTTTGATGTAGTCTTTCCACCCGGTAGCAAAGGAAGCGGACCGGATGGGCGATACATCTTCATCAATATGCAGGTTGGCAAAGTTTCCATCCTTGTCTTTTACAAACCACCCGGGATGTTTTTTATACACCTTGCTTTCCGGTGAGGCACTACCTACACTTACCCACAAGCCGGGTTTCATTCCCAACGATTTTATATAATCAAAAACTGGCTTTAGACCATTTGGAAACTTTGTTTTATCAATGCCCCAGTCGCCTAAATTATCTTCCCATCCATCATCAATAATAAATTCTTTCATGCCTGCGGCAGCGGCAGATTTTGCCAGCTCCATCACCAGCTTTTCATTAATATTTTTTTGAAATGGCACCCAGGTATTGTAAACAAATGTTGGCTTTTGGGCCAATTCGGATAAGCGGATGCCAATATGTCTACGAACAAAATCCGGTACCGCAGTATTCAAAATTTCGTCAGGGTCTTTGTGGTTGTTGTACACCATAGTAAACACCTGCGGCGTAGTAAAGCTTTGCCCTTTTTCAATATATTTTCTGAAAGGAAAACGGGCATCTTTATGTGTGAAGCCGCTGATGATAGTTGGCTCGTCTCAAAAGGCAGCCGTATGTTTTAGCACACCGGATGCTTCGTTGCCAACTACAATCCCTTGTTTCCAATCGCTGTTATGAATGGTTACTAAAGCATCCTGCATGTTGCCATCGTACGGCCCAATCGACCGCCGACGGCCATAATCGTGGCACACCCAACTAAAGGTGCTAACCCAATAATCGCTGGTTTCAAATTTTTCAACATCTACGGATTCCAGCATTAGTGGCGCAGTCGTAAGGTTTTTTATTACCAGGTTTTTTCTAATTACAGGAAAGTTGGGGTATAATAAAAACTGAATGGTGAGTTCAAATTTTTTATCGTCACTAATAAGCGTTACAGCGGCCCCATTGCCGGCTTTTGCATCTTTGTTCGAGACGATATTTTTAAACACCCATTTGCTTTTGCCGGAATACACACAATTATTTATTTGGAACTGAAAATCGGTATTTGCATTTTTAAAAAACCGGTAGTCACCAGTAACAGGTTTGTACGAGGTGGTTATAAAAGACCCGGTACTTTGCGGTAATTGAATGGTTCTCTCTACTATGCCATTGCTGAGTTTCAACTCCGCAGATGTCCATGTTGCATAAGGTTGTGCTGTTACTATTGGTGCAACCATCAACCAAATAAATAATATAGAAAATAATTGTTTCATTTAATCTTTTATCTAATTAATTAATACGTTTTAACTCCATGATATACTTCTTTCCTTGGCCTGGTATACATACGCCAGCAATCAATAAAACTGCAAACAGTACAAAGCCTGTGTATATTTTTTGTACATCAATTCTTTGTATTTGCCGAATTACCGGTGGTAATTAAATAGGCCATAAAACCCAATGTGTAGGGTGATATTACGCGGTAGCCACTTCGCTGCAATGCTTCACCACCTTTGTTCACCTGTGCCGTTCCTGTAAGTAAGCCGTCGGGGGTTAAATATTTCATTAAAGCAGCAGTTGCTTTGGTTGATGATTCGGCTGCCCTATCGTTGAGCAATCCTAATTCGTACCCATATTTTAATGCAGCGGCAATACCTGCAGTGCCTGAAGTTTCTACC
>JBBQVY010000424.1:0-2782 GCA_038211085.1 Chitinophagales bacterium
GGCATTATACTTTTTGCCTTGCGTTATTTCATCGAATTTTTCAGGGTAACGCTCCCTGCGACCTTGTTTATCTTAATGGCTTCGATGATTACGAATGTCACCAGCTATCTTCAGATAGACCTGGATCTTTTCCCGTTGATGTTTGTATTTCCGCTGCTTTATATAGGTGCCAGTTTTGTAGGCTATATCATTTTAGCCTTTCTCAAATGGACAATCATAGGCCGGTATAAACCATGCAATAAACCTCTCTGGAGCGGTTTTGTATGGAGAAGTGAACTTGTTACCGGCTTATACGAGAACTTTGGTGTACTCTTTTTCCTGAATGTACTTACGGGGACACCCTTTATAAAATTACCACTCTGGCTGCTGGGGTGTAAAATTGGTAAAAAAACATGTATATATACCACCCAGATAACAGAGTTTGACCTTATTAGAATAGGCGATTATAGTGCCTTGAATGATAACTGCACATTGCAAACCCATCTTTTCGAAGACCGGGTGATGAAAATGTCGTATGTGGATATTGGTAAAGAATGTTCGGTTGGAGGTTTATCTGTGGTTCTTTACGACTCAACAATGGAAGATGGTTCAAAGTTAGGTAATCTGTCGGCATTGATGAAAGGAGAAACACTCCCTAAAATGGCTGTGTTTGTTGGTGTTCCGGCAAAACCTGTTTCAGTATAACCCTTTGAAAAACCACAACAAATGAGTTAGTGGTTCAACACATTTTTTGTCGCCGGTTACCAGCTTAACTTGGATCGCAATCTTGGCAAAACCAATTCCCTTAACGAAACCGATTTAGCCGAATTCGTTCAACTTCAAAAGCTTGCCCTTAGCGGAGCCGAAGGGTCAACGCTGTTAGGAAAAAGCGGTATAAAGCCCGAACAATTGCCCGCTACTGGTGCTTAAAGAGTATAACAAAACACGGGTAATGGGTTCAGGCGAAGTGCCTGACGAATACGATTTTTCGTTTTACAACAAACAGGGCGAGAGAAAATACGGACACACGTTTGTAAAGCTTTTAAAAGAACACAACCTAATTATTTGCTCGTTTGTAGATGTTACCGAAAAAAAAGAGACGGAAATACTTGTTGAAAAGCAACGGGAAGAGTTAAGGCTTCAGATTATTAAATTAAATAAAGAATTGGCCTTTCAGGCAATACAATTCAGCAACTTCAATAGTGCTATAGCTTCTTTTGTCGTAGAACTGCAAAAGCTAAGAAAACAGGCGCAAAAAGAAAGGCTTTCTGTTTTGATTGGTATCGAAAACCTGTTAGCCGGGGTTGAGCAGCAACAACGATCCTTTTCGTGGATAAACCTAAAAGACAGATTTTTAGAAAGCCACCCCGAATTTATGCCTGTTTTGTTAGACATGCACCCCAACCTTACACCGGCCGAAATAAAGCTTTGTACCTTGTTGCACCTGAACCTCGATACCAATGAAATTGCCGCCATTACCTCGCAAACATACGACAGCGCCAGAACAGCCCGCACCCGTCTGCGTAAAAAGTTAGGGCTGAAAACCGAAGATAACCTGGTGGCTTATTTAATGCAGTTTTAAATCTCCTTAAAATTTCAATATCAGTAAGTTATTCAAATCCTTTAATATAGCCTTTAGTATCTTCATATTTTAAAAATTTAACCAAAGATAAAAAATCCCGAAGAATTCTGTTCTCTATATTTTATCAAGAATCTATTATACAACCAACTAACCATTTATTTGCATTAACTATTGTCCTGGCACTTGCCTCTTTGTTCCCACTCTATATAAAATAACACGATTTCTCGTAAAACCAAACTTTTGCCGCTGATATATCTCATCTGCATCGCTTCCTTATTGCTTCCCTTAAAATTATCCTCCCCATTTTTCAATACCTAACTTTATATAAAGAATTCTAAATGACACACCAAAGCAATTTTTAATATGAAGAAAAATGGCAATAGCAAGTTTAAGTTTGCGTTAGGGCAATCTCCATAAGCATTGAAAAAAAGCAACATATCTTGGTCAAACGTCCAATAAAACATTAGTGTTAATTAATAAAAAATAGTATTATGAAAAAAAAAATACAAGAACTGAGTACATCAACCCTTACCATTGCATCATGGGGCAGAGTTTGGGTAATTGCGATGTTATTATTATTAAATGTGTTTAATTCTAAAGGAGCTGAATTTACAAGTTTTTCGTGGTCAGCATCCAGTAATATTGCTGGGGCAACAAATGTTACTTATACCTTTACCTACCAGATTGTAACAGCCAATCCGAATGCAATTATTTATGCGTTAAATTTTAATGGAGGATGGGATTGTTCGTCAGCTACAGCCACGGTAACTATAAATGGAACCTCCGCTGCAATAGCAAATCCCAATATTTCAGCCAGTGGTTGTCGTATCCAGTTGTCAAACTCGGCATTGGCTACCGCAGGGGCTAATATCGTGGTAACATTGACGGGAGTAAAAAATGGAGCTTCGGCTGGAACTTGCTATTGGTATTGGATTCAGTCGGCAACTGGTGGCGGGAATGCGGTCGATCAAGTTACCAGTCCAGCGCCAATTGCGCTTATTTCTACACCATCTGCACCAAGCGCAAACGCTGCTTCCAGCATTACTACTACAAGCTTTTCTTCTAATTGGTCAGCATCTACAGGAGCCACAAAATATTACTTGGATGTAGCTACCGATAACGCTTTTTCTAGTTTTGTATCTGGGTTTAATAATTTAGATGTCGGGAATGTAACTTCATACAGCGTAACTGGATTGACTGCCGGAAATACCTATTATTACC
>JBBQVY010000425.1:0-2746 GCA_038211085.1 Chitinophagales bacterium
TTTAACTCGTTTTATTGCTTTTACAATGGCTGCTACACTCACCCTGACTGCTACCTCTCAAACAGTAATTCCACTTTACAAAGACAGCATTCCCAACTCCAGGCCTGCGCCTGACGAGGAAAAATCAGAGATAAACAAAGACAGTGTTTTAATCATCAGTAAGGTCAGCCGTCCAACACTTGGCATTTATCTTCCCCCTAAAGAAAAAAGAACAGGTGCAGCAGTCATCATTTGTCCGGGCGGCGGTTATTGGGTGCTGGCTGCAGGCCACGAAGGTGCAGATGTGGCCAGGCGCTTCAATGAAATGGGTGTTGCAGCCTTCGTGTTGAAATACAGGATACCTAACGAGCAAACGATGGTAAATAAAGAAATTGGTCCGCTTCAGGATGCACAAAGAGCCATACAGGTTGTTAGAGAAAATGCCAAAAAATGGGGGCTCAATAAAAAGGCCATTGGTATTATGGGGTTTTCCGCCGGTGGCCACCTGGCGTCAACGGCCGGAACACATTTTCAACACAGTTACATAACCAATCCTAAAAAAACCAGCCTGCGTCCTGATTTTATGGTTTTGGCTTATCCGGTTATCAGCTTTACCGATAGCATTGGTCACAAAGGTTCGGGGGATCAATTGCTCGGCAAAAATGCATCGCCTGAAAAAATAAAAGAATATTCAAACGAGCAACAGGTAACAGCGCAGACACCGCCGGCATTTTTAGTACATGCAAAAAATGATGGAGTGAAAGTTGAAAACTCAATAAGCTTTGCAGCCGCTTTAAAACAACACCATGTACCCGTAGAAATTTATTTATATGAAAAAGGCGGCCATGGCTACGGCATGTATAACAAAACCAGCACTGTGCTATGGATGGACCTGGTGGAAGAATGGATGAAGAAGATGGAGTTTATTAAACAGCAATAAAAGTAGTCTTTTCCTTCATTTGAAAGAAGACAGCGAATACTATGATAAAGCTTTTTCCAATATTTTTTGGTTACCAGCTCCTGAAATTTTATCATCATCGTTGCAGCCCTCACCAACCTTCGGCGGTTCGCACACTTGTACTTTCATACACATCGAGGCTTAACTGCAATCTTCAGCTAAATCCTTTTTCACGTACCGGGTTTTATACTTTCGGAAATTCCCACGGCTTTCTATACTTCGGCATGATCAATCCATTTGCAGCATCGTTCTTACCAAAGTCGTTATCACTTTCATTCCACACCAATCTGCTATTTGTTCTCAATGCAATGTTCCCCATGTGAGCATACACAGCCACCAGTCTTCCGTTTTCTATGGTACAGTTTGGGTCCTTGCGTGTTTTTATACATTCCAAAAAATTCTTCATGTGGTCTTCATGAGATCCGGCCCCTGTTTGTTTAGGCATTGCAGGCACCTTTGATTTTTTCTTCTCATTATCCCATTCAGGAAATAACTCCCAGGTATCCCTGTCAATGACTAGCGTTGCATCGTTGCCCATAAAGGCCAAACCATAACCACGTCCGTATGGACCGTTCTGAATGCCTGCCGTATTCTCCCAGTTAATTGTATAATCCTTCATCTGGAAGTTTACATTCATCGTATCAAATGTTTCGTGTGCATGATCGGGATAGGCAAAATTGCCCCCTGCTGCTGTAACCGATAAAGGCAATTCAGTAATATCTTTTGCCCATAGCGCCATGTCAATCAGGTGTACGCCCCAATCGGTCATCAATCCTCCACCATAATCCCAAAACATCCGCCAGCTACCATGAAACCTCGCTTTGTTGAAACTTCGCTGCGGAGCAGGCCCCAGCCATGTTTCAAAATCCACGCCTGCCGGCACTGGTTCATCAGGCACTTTAATCTGACCAATTCCATAATTAAAATTGGCCCAGATATTAACTTTTCTCAATTGCCCAATCTTGCCTGCTTTTATAAAATCCATTGCACTTTTAAAATGATTGCCACTTCGTTGCTGTTGGCCAACTTGTACCACCCGGTTATATTTTCTTGCAGCCTTTACCATAACGTCGCACTCCGCAATACTATTAGCCAATGGCTTCTCAACATATATGTCTTTACCTGCCTGGCAGGCATATATAAAAGGAAGACAATGCCAGTGGTCAGGTGTACCAATAATCACCGCATCTATGTCCTTGTTATCTATAAGCTTTCTAAAATCTTTGTATTGAATGGGAGCTTTGCCTTGCAACTTGCTAACTTCTGAACTGCGTTGGCTAAGAATGCTATCGTCTATATCACATATTGCGGCACATTCTACATTGGGTTGCTTTAGTGCATTTTGCAGGTCTCCAAAACCCATATTTTTTGCACCTATCAACCCGATCCTTATTTTTTCATTCGGGCTGAAAGGGTTTCTCCGAACAGAGCCAAACATACTTACCGGTGCAAGACTTGAAAGCCCGGTTGCGGCAATGATCTTTGAAGTATCGTTAATAAATTTTCGACGGGTTACTGACATGCAATTCGGTTTTAAATGATTGAAATATATGACCAAGAGACCAGAGTTGTTGGTTGCCTTCGGCTACGCTCAGGCAACGTGAGCTCCGGTGGTTGAGCGTAGCCGAAACCACCGGAGCAAAAGACACTCATTGTAAAGCAACATAAACAATATATCTTTCATTGCCACCAAAATGATTGCTATGCTTACACGCCGCCAATTGCTCACAAAAGCCGCTGTTCTAACGGCTTTATCTCCTTTCCACAACCTGCAAAACACATTTGCTGCCGATAACAGGCGAAGATTTT
>JBBQVY010000426.1:0-2741 GCA_038211085.1 Chitinophagales bacterium
AAAATCGAGTATATCAGTCACCAGTATGTTTAGCCTGTGTAAAGTACGGCGTTGCATTTCCAGGTAGCCGGTTCTCTTTGCTTCATCCTTTTCATGCTTAATGATGTGAACCAACGCAACAACAGAAGTTATTGGAGAACGGAGATCGTGTGAAGTTCTCGAAATCAATATATCAAGTTCCGAGTTAAGCCTGGTGAGCTGTTCATTTGCCTCATTGATCTCCACATTTTTTTTATTTAATTGATCGTTGATCTCCTCAAGTTCATTGTTTAATACTTCAAGTCTTGAAAACGCCCTGAAGAATTGCCTTGATAGCGCAATCGCCTGTGATATTATAAGTATAAAAATGCCTGCATAAATGAGGTTGGCACTTTTGATAATTAGACTGTTGTATAAAATATCATTAATAATGGCGGCAAATAAAATAATAAAGCCCGCCAAAAAATATACACTACCCGCCCTTTTATTTTTCACAGCCATTATGTACACGTACAGTCCAAAGAGAGCCGTTACTACCATAAGCAACTGAAAGGGCTTTAAAGCATATCTGAATATATAGGGTGAGGCAAAAATTGATAATAATACAAAGGGTGTACTTATGTATAAAATAATCCGCAGCATTTTTTTTGAGAACTCTTTTGGGAAAAGTTCATAAGAAAATAATGAAAGCACGGGAACACTAAGGTATAAACTTATAAACTCTACATGCTTGATCAGTTGCCAATGCCAGTTGCTTATATACAATATGCCAAGCTCGTCGCTAACTAAGGGGCGTATAGCTACCAAAATACAAAACAGGCTAAAATATAATGAAGCCGGCCTTTTATTAAAATAAAAGAAAACTATCAGGAAATAAACCCCCATAAGAAAAAAACTTCCGGCAATAAAAAAGTCAAGCCCGACATTTCTTATCAATAATAATTGTACCTGTTCGTGGGTGCCCAGTTTGATGTAATCCCACAATCCGCCGGTGTTGTAGTTGAAATTAGAAACCTGGATCACAATATCCAATTCGTTGTTCAGAGGCTGTACCGGAACAATTGCCGGCAAATAATCAGGAATTGAAGTTGCCTTTGATGTACCTACCTTTCCTATTTGCAAAAGTTGCTGTCCATTTACAAATAATTTATACGCAGAAGCGATAGTCAAAAATTTTAAATCGAGTTGTTGGCTATCCTTTGGGCAAAGTATTTTCAACCTGTAAGTGGCGAAGCCAAAGGCTGGCGTAAAGATGCCTGCTCCGGGTACATTTGAATTCCAAAAACCAGGTACCTCAATGTACGCTGCCTGTTTATTAAACGCTGAATCGGCACCAGTGGGATTATAAAGTTTGTTCCAATAGAATGCCCATTGGCCATTAAGATCTGCGGCTCCATTTTTTTCCCAATCCCATTGGCTCAGGTCGAGAACGCCTTGTTTAGCATAGGTTTTTGATTGGCTGTTAGCGAGGGTAAAATAGAAAATTGTAATTAATAAAAATAGAATTGATCTGAGAAGCTTACTCCTGGTTAAGAGTTCTAACGTATATTTCTGCCGCTCCATAAGTCTGTTTTTCAAATTTCCGGAGGTGTAGTTAAGTGCTGCTTACCTATAACAACCATAATAGAAGGGGTATTTCATATTCTGGCTGCTGGAGCTATAACTGAAATTATAAATAATTGTTCATTGTTTCTCCTTTTTGAACATCAATTTATTGAAAGTGATTTTACCGGGGAAGTAAACTTTGTTGCTAATTATTAAACGGTCACCTTCATTTATAGAAATGCATTTTAAATGTTGCTAATTGCATGTTTACCCATGAAATTACTTTATCGCTTCCAATCTTTTTTGAAATAATACAAGTTTAAGCCTTATGTATTGCTGCAATAAATTTGGATAAACGTTGTAGCCAATATTACTAAGTGAAATAAAAAAAGACCACCAGAAGTATCTTTTTAATAAGGCATACGTTGTTGTTAAAATAAAAAATAAAAAAAGAACCAGGTGAAACTTCTCAAAAAAATAGGTTTGAGAAACCAGGCGTCGTATTGACATTTTGTTAAGTTCAACACCTTTATAATTCGGGAATTTTTTTCTAACAAAACTGTTTATTAAATCTCCGTTTTGTGCAACTTTATTGATAATATGAACTCCAAGCTTTTTGTAAATCCCGGTTGTATTTCCCACACGCATTTTATCAAGGAAAGAATTTTTAAAAAACACAGGTACAAAGCTCGCTATTGAAAAGATGAGTAGCAATCTAATATCCATATAACTATAGCAAAATATTGAGATTGGTACCAGGTTTATTACAGACCATACCAAATTTGGTATCATGTTGTACCAAGCTAATAGTCTCTTAGCCCTCTTAAAATCTTTTTGGCTTTCAATCGCCATAATACCTTTCAAAATTATTATATGCTACATTAGGCCAGCGCAGGCTTTCGTATTTGTTTAGAAACAGGTTACTCAGGCAATTTCTTTATCTCGTGTTTTTATAAATGCCTGCAATACAAATCCCAGGATGAGAACCAATAATGCTCCAATCACGTTAAGCCACAAGAAAGAAATAATATCTGCATTGTAAATGATTATCACGAACATTTCTGCAATCAACGAACCGTAGAATAATGCGTTGGCTTTTATTTTTTTGAACCAAAAGGCAACTAAGAAAATACCAAGAATAACTCCGTAAAATAATGAACCAAGTATATTCACCGTCTCAATAAGGCTGTTACCAAGATTGCTGGCAAACTCCGCAA
>JBBQVY010000427.1:0-2740 GCA_038211085.1 Chitinophagales bacterium
CACATCCCTATCATCCTGACTGTATTTATTCCTTTGGCTTTAGGATGGATGTACCCTAACATTTTTTCACCGGTCCATATTATTTTTTTAGAAATAATAATGGGACCAACCTGTTCTATTATTTATGAAAATGAACCGATGGAAAAAAATACCATGTTGCAGAAACCTAAAGCATTGACAACAACTTTCTTTAACTGGAAAGAACTATCCGTAAGCATTTTACAGGGATTGGTAATAACCGCCGGAACATTGTTTATCTACCAGTATTCAGTTAGTCATGCTTATGATGAAGCACTAACCAGAACGATGACTTTTACTGTTTTGATAACTGCCAATATTTTTCTCACCTTAATTAACCGTTCATTTTATTACTCCATACTTACCACATTGCGGTATAAAAACAACCTGGTTTTATTTATCATTTTTATAACCATAGCTGTTGTGGGGCTTATCCTTTATGTAAAACCATTGACTGCATTTTTTGAATTTGAAACATTGAATTTATTTCAATTGCTTACTTGTATTGCAACTGGCTTCATTTCAGTAATATGGTTTGAAATTGTAAAACTGGTTAAAAGAAGCAAAAACCAAAACAGACAGGCAGGGGAGCAGGTAACTTAGCGGCTTGCCAATAGTTGAGCTGGATTACAGCCTGGTTGCTATGAATACACTTACCAAATCATCTATTTGTTTGCTCATCTTTCCCCAGGCTTTTCACTTGTGGTTGTGGTTTTAAAACCATGGGTACTACTCGCAAATTGAATTTGGTTTGTATACCAATTAGCACGGTCATTCCATTTGCAGGAGTTGATAACGGGTAGTCTCAAAATTATGGGCTTACAATATGGATAGAAGCATTAATGCTCAGGTGTGAGCGATCTTCTACCCATACAACTCCAGGTGAATGTCTTTCCTGTCATAGCCCAAAGCAAGTATGCGTTGCCTGGCTTCATCAATCATATTCTTCCAGCCACATAAATAAAAATAGGCGGGGTTCTTTTCGGGGTGTAAAAGCTTTTCGTACACATCATGCACATAGCCTTTTGTAACCAGGTCATTTTCGTCCGGCTCCCTGCTAAATGTGGGCAGGTAGTGAAATTGCTCCAGGTTGCTTTCCAAATTTTTAAGTTCCAGACCATACAGGCAGTCATTCATTTTGCGGCAACCAAAAATCAGGTAGAGATTTTTATGCGGAATGTTATAACGATTAATATGATGCACCATGCTGCGGAAAGGAGCAATGCCCGTACCAGTACAAATCAAATATATATCGCGGTCAAGCACCTCTGGTAAAACAAAAACACCCTGGGGGCCACGCAGCAATAACTCAGAACCTTCTTTTATTTCGTTAAATAAATAGGTAGTTCCTAACCCGCCCTCCAGCAATACAATTACCAGTTCAATAGTGTTGGTGCCATCGGGTTCAGAAGCTATGGAATAACTTCTCCACCGCTTATTTTTCTTTTCATGTATAGGCAGGTCAAGGGTTACAAATTGTCCGGGTTTAAAATTGAATTGCTCAACCTCTGGTATTTGAATCCAAAAACGGCGGGTGGAGGGAGTTTCATCAATTATCTTGGTAATGGTACCGGTACGCCAGGGTTCGAGCATGTGGTTAGTTTAAGTATTTGCAATCTGTTGATGAGTAAGGTAATTAATTTTTGGAATGAGTAAGCTTACAGATTTTGAATAGAGCTTGGCGATGGCAGGGGTTTTGAAACGTCCAGCCCGGAAATAAAGCTTGGTTGTTGTGAAAATTGAAATTAAGAACTATTGCTTGGCTTTGTTCATCAAGCTGGAATTGCTTCTGATAGCTAAATGTAGTTGATTATCCAACGTCAGGCCATGCTTGCAGCATTACTTTTGTTGGCTGTTGTTTTTCTGGCAGTAAATAATAATTGCCTCACTACAGCTAAGTGTGAAAATAAAACCACCGGAACTATACAGCAAGGCAACCAAATAAATGGGAAATATAAAAGAGCAATATTAGGTTGGTTGAATGCTAATTTTTGAAATGAAAAAGGAGCAGACAATACTGCAATAGTAACTATATTAATAAGTAACCCCAGACATATAAAATTCCAAAGCAATAATATTTTGTTACTGAGAGTTTTCTTAATGAAGCCAAAGTAAAATACAATCGGTGCTGATAATCCCGAAATAATATCGAAATTTCTTCCTTCAAAGGTCATAATTTGAGGAACAGCCTTGTGTAGGAATAGCCAGAAAAGAACAAGCTCTACTAAAACTCTTATTGTATGCAAAAACGTTAAGTATTTCGTATTTAAATTGTCAATAAATTTTATGCCTGAGGCTGTAAAAAATAAAACTGTAATAAATAAAAGAGGTGGAGCAATCATTATAAAAAAACGTGGCGGCAAGGTATCTGTTACTTTATAAAATCCTTTTAAGCCCAGAATAGATTGAGCTATTAACCACATCAGTATAATCCCAAGTGTAGGTTTTGAATGATTGGCTGCTTTGTAAAAGATAAACACTGTAAGGCAAGTTGTGAACACTAAAATGATGCTGACATAAAGAGGTAAATTTTCCAATTGCTTATATTATTGGTGAATAATTATGCAAAGGAAAACTGAATAAAACTTATTCTACTTGCCAAATGACAAGAAGTTATTAAGGCGTTTATTTTTTTGCAAACTCTTTTCTTATCCTGCTTAATGAAGTGTCCGTAACACCTAAATATGATGCAATGTATTTTAACGGTGCAAACTGAAATATC
>JBBQVY010000428.1:0-2709 GCA_038211085.1 Chitinophagales bacterium
CGATGGTATTTTAGCTCTTACCTCCACCTTTCCGTAAGTAAAAGCAAACTTGTTAAGCGACAATAGCCTGGCCGAACTATAAATTCTTCCACCGAAAGTTTCCTTAAGGGCTTTAATCTTTAAAATTCCACCCTGAACAATTGCATTATCGGCCCGGTTGGTATAATACTGCAATTCCGAATTTCCCCAGCCGTCTCCACCGAGGTCGTAACCCCATTTTGCAGGGTCGGGAAGACCATCTGTATTAAACTCGTCGGACCAAAACAAAGCTACCGGCAGATTAATAGTAACCTGCACATTTTTATTTACTGTTTGCCCCGAAGCACTTTTTGCAACAACCGTTACCGTGTAGGTATCAGATGCTGTGTACTTATACGTATGAACTCCGGAAGGCACCATAAGAAAACTACCGTTACCAAAATTAATTTCGTAGCTAACAGCATTCGTAGCCGTGGCGGTTATCAACACATTCCCACTATTATCGGGATTAACTACTGCAGTTACCTGCAGGTTGGTTGGAGCTCCTGCTCCGGAATCGTTTCCACTACTTTTACTGCATGACTGTAATACCGACATTACAATCAGAAACAGGAATGAAAATTTTCTCATTGTCGTATTTTTTATTTTAATCAATTTCAAAATTTTTACGCCGCATTTATAACGGCAAATTAGAAGCCTTTAAATTAATTCTAATTTCTTTCTCCTTTAAGCGGCCTTATTACCTGCACGCCGCCATTGTTCTTTGAAACAATAACCTGCTCTCCTGTCCTGCCTTTCAAGACCACCATATCCCTTGCATCGCCCGATATGTATAGGCCTGGTTCATTAAGTACGCCAACCTTGAAATCACCTTTATTATTGCCACGAAGTAAGAGCCCAAAATTAGCATCATTGTTTCCCTGCTGCACCCTGAACGTATAAAAATTGCCAGATAACAACAAGTCCTTCTTACCATCGCCATCATAGTCCTGAAAACTCAGGCCATTAATACAACTAAACTGGGCCTTAATTGGTAATGCTTTACCTGTAAAAACACCCTTGTTGTTTATAAAAATCATAGAGGCGGTTTGGTAAACATAATATTTTTGAGCAGCATCTAGTTGATCCTTGCCAAAAACATCAGTTATAGTAGCATTACCAATGTCAGCATACTTTAAAAATTTCTTATTTAAGTTAGGCATTTGTTCTACCAGTTCATCTCTTGAATGAGCCGGATACGCCTTGCCCTGTATAAAACGTGTCATTACCGGATCGATGGTGCCATCGTTATTAAAGTCGGCGGCATAGGTTGGAAGCGGTTCGGTAACACTGCATTTATATTGCGTGTTAGTACCCATGTTGCCAATAACAAGATCCGTATCACCATCACCGTCAATATCTACCGGTAATATTTTAGTCCACCAGCCATTGGTGTTGGCCAGGCCAGATTGTGTTGTAATATCTGTTAGTTTTCTGCCGTTCTCATTATGAAATATTTTGACGGGCATCCAGTCACCTGCCACAATTAAATCGGGCCAGCCATCTTTATCAATATCATTCCAAACGGCATCGGTCATAATGCCTGCATTAAATAAGGGAACGCCACCTGCAGCTACCGTAACATTGGTAAAAAGTACTTTATGGGTTGAAGGATTGTAGTCGTTGCGAAGCAAAATATTTCCTCCATTCAACGGGTAACTACCCGGCACTGAACGATCGCCAACAAACAAAACAATGTCGCCATCTTTGTCAAAATCAACTGCTGCAACGCAACTGCCACTAAATACTTCCTGCGGTAACGATTGCGTGCTATTAACAAAATTTCCTTTTCCATCATTCAGGTAAAGCCTGTCTTGCAAACCTGGCCCCGGAGATAACCACTCGTTGCCACCGCTCACAACATACAGATCGGCATCACCGTCTTTGTCTGCATCAAAAAATACAGAGCTTACATCTTCATATTCCAAATTTTGTTGCCAGGGTTGTTTGGCAGACAAAGCAAAAGTGCCATCTGGTTTTTGAATGTATAAAGCGCTTGCCTGTCCTGAAGGGGCACCAATAAAAACATCTTCCAGTCCATCGCCGTTAACGTCGGCTTTGCTCATGCGCGGGCCTTGTTTTGAAAGGGCAAAGGGTATTAAAAATTCTCTTTTAAAATCTACGTAATCATTTTCTTTCTGGATGAAGTTGATGCCGGAGGAAAGGCTGACATCCGTAAATAATTTTTCAGCAGATGATGGTGTTTGCTCCTCGTTTTTATTATCTGCCTGTGATATTATTACCGTTGTATTTATGGCCGGATTGGCAATGGTGGTGCAGGACTCTTTGCTCCAGTACACCTTAATTTGTTTAATTGTCTTTTGCTTACCCAATCCAAAATTTAAGCGGTAATCTACCGATGACTGGTAGCCCCGCACAGGATACATTTCCTGCATTTGCGAACCGCTATCGGTATACACAATTACTTTGGCACCCAGCCCGGCAGTGTTCTTATTACTTCCTTTTAAAGAAACTTTTATATAGTTATTGTGTTGGGTTTTATTGGCATTATTCTCATACAGCCACACCGGATCATTGTTATTACAAACTATCATATCAAGATCGCCATCATTGTCTAAATCGGCATAGCCTGCTCCACTGCTTACACCTTTTTCGTCCATGCCCCAGGGTGTGGTCTTATTTAAGAAACCAAGGTTGTGGTTGTTCTGAAACATGTAATTACCCAACTTA
>JBBQVY010000429.1:0-2619 GCA_038211085.1 Chitinophagales bacterium
CTTTCTTATACCTTTTACCGCAGTTTGTATAGTGGTGCAGATAGCAAATTTGTTTCAAGTACCTGGGACAACCGACATTTATTATCTGTAACATGGGGTTATAAGTTTCCACGAAACTGGGAGCTGGGTTTAAAATTCCGGTACCAGGGTGGCGCTCCTTACACTCCATTTGATGAAACCGCTTCCAGGTTAAATTACGCATCGCAAGGAAGGGGCACTTTGGATTATGCAAGACTAAATACACAACGACTGGGTGGCTTTAACAGCAGCGATGTTAGGATAGATAAAAAGATTAACCTGAAAAAAATCACCATTGATTTGTTCCTGGATGTTACCAACTGGTATGTAGCAAGAAATCCGGTTATACCGGAATATACCTGGCAAAGAACAGCCGACAACAGAACGTTTAAAACAACTAACGGCGAGGCTATAAAAGCAGATGGAAGTAATGCTATACCAACCAGGGTAAAAAATGATGACCCAAGTGTGATTCCTACCCTCGGTGTAATTGTTGAATTTTAATTTCAATTAAATAAAAAATGTGAAGCGGAAACCGATACGTCAATTGCCTGACAATTAGCAACCCACTTCAAATCATTTTATGCTCAATGGCATACCTGATTAACAGCGCTGTATTTTTTATATTCAATTTTCGCATTAAACTTTTACGATGCGTATCAACCGTGCTGAGGCTTAAAAATAGCCTGGTGGCAATGGCAGGGTTTGTTAGTCCTTCTGCTATCAGCCGCAGTATTTCATGCTCTCTTCTTGTTAGCAATGGCGAAAGTTGATGTGCGTTATTTTTTAAAGTCGCAGCAGCTATCTCACTTACGTAGGTTTGCCCTTTTGCCACCTGCTGAATGGCGGTAACAATTTCTGTTTTATCAGCATTTTTAAGTAAATAACCACTGGCGCCATTTTCCATCATAGCATCAATAAAACTAAACTGGTTAAAGGTGCTAAGGCCTATTACAAAAATTCCGGGATACATTTCCCGCACTTCTTTACATAGTTCAACACCGGTTTTTTCAGGCATGCTTATATCCATTAAAATAACATCGGGTTGCCTGTTTTTAATAAACATAAGGCACGAATTTGCATTGGAAGCATGGCCAATCAGTTCAATATCTTTTTCGTTTTGCAGCATGGTGCGTATGCCCTCAATCACCATATAATGGTCATCAACTATAAAAACTTCTATGGGGCTCATATATCTATTTCAATATTTACAGAGGTGCCTTTGCCAGGGTCAGTTTGCACATCTGCTTTAGCTTTTAAATAATTCAGCCGGTTTTCAATATTGCTCCAGCCTATACCTTTCGACTGCTTTAAAACATCAGTATCAAACCCTTTACCATCATCTTCTACTGTCACCAATAATTTACTGCCCTCTTTATGCAATTGGACCATTGCTGTTTTTGCAGCAGCATGTTTAATGCAGTTGTTCAATAATTCCTGTACAATGCGGTAAATGGTTACGCTGGCAGACTGTTCCATTTTTACATCATCCATGCCATACGACTGATAGACCACTTTTATAACCCCACTGCTATTTATGCTGGTGCAAAAATCTTTGAGTGCTGCATTAAGCCCAAACTTTATTAATGCCTCGGGCATCATGCTATGGGCAACCCTTCGTAATTCATTTATAGAAGAGTCGAGCATATCCAGCCCCCGCTCAAAACCCAGCATGTTTTCGGGTGTCATTATTAAATTGTCTTTCATATGGCTAAAGGAGTATTTTATGCCCGATAGCATTCCGCCCAGGCCATCGTGCAAATCCTGTGCAAGGCGGCTACGCTCATCTTCCTGGCCTTTAAGCACCGCCTCTGTAGCCAGCAATTGTCTTTCCTTTTCTAGTTCTGCTATATGCTGCTGTTGTAATTGCCGGTTTTTTCGGTGATTGCCAAGGCTGAGCAAGGCAATGATCAATATGGAAATGGCAGTGCCCGCCAGTATGTAATTCAGCGTACTTTTTTGGCGAATAGCTAGCTGCGATAATTTCTGCTCAGCATTTAATCTTGATATTTCATTTTCCTTATTTCTTATTTGATATTTTAGTTCGGTGCCAGCTATCAGGTTGTTTCGCTCTTCCGAAAGTATGGTATCGGCAAGTGAAAAGGATCTTCTTAAAAAATAATTTGCATTAACTAAATCTCCTTTTTTTTCGTACCAATCTGCATAGCCCAGGTAGGCCTGTTTCCTAAACATCTTCATGCCCAACCTTTCAGCAATCGCAAGCAAACTGTCTAAAGAACCCTTTGATTTGTTTAAATCATTTGTGGCCAATTCGCATTCAAAAATTCGTTTTAAAACCCCTGCTACCTGGTGCAGATCATCGTTTTTGTAAGCATACGAAAGCGAGATGTTGTATTGCTTTAATGCGCTGCTAAATTTGCCGGTTAAAAACTCCTTTTCGCCCCGGTAGTAATAATAGTTTTGCCATTGATAGGTGCTATTAATTTTATTAAGCAAAGGCAGTGCTTCTTTAAGTTTTACCGAGGCTTCGCCAATATTGCTATTTGCCAGCAGGTCGGCCGCATAGCCCAGGGTGGCTGCCGATTTAAGCCTGTCGCTATTGGTACCAAGCGCCTTATCGTAAGCTTTTATGGTGTATTC
>JBBQVY010000430.1:0-2551 GCA_038211085.1 Chitinophagales bacterium
AACCCTAAATTATTACTGCCACTGTTCACCTCTCCTTTTCCACGGCTGCCTGCTTTGTAGCGAATGCAATATTCATCGCTGCAAAGAAACGAACCACCGCGCTGCACTCTTTTTACAACACCCGGCTCTTCGGGATCAAAACTGTCAGTTGGGCCTGTAGGATTTGTAGCAGGGCTATTACTGTAATAGTCCGGCCTGTAAAAATCGTTGCACCATTCCCACACATTTCCATCCATATCGTATAGACCATAAGCATTAGGCGCAAAAGATTTAACGGGAGCTATTCCTTCAAAACCATCTGCTTTAGTGTTGTTCCAGGGAAAATCGCCCTGGTAAATGTTTGCCACCCATTTGCCACCTGGCTTTAATTCGTTGCCCCAATAATAGGTATGGTTTCCTTTACCTCCTTGCGCCGCATATTCCCATTCGGCTTCGGTAGGCAATCTTTTACCGGCCCACTTTGCATAGGCTTCAGCATCGGGATAACCCAGGTGTACTGCGGGAAGATTGGCAAGACCATCAATAGATGAAGTAGGACCGAAAGGATGTTTCCAATCAGCACCCGCAATGTATTGCCACCATTGCAGCGGATTATCCAAAGACACTCTTTGTTTAGTAGGTGTAAAAACAGCCGAACCCGGCACCAGGCTTTCAGGTGGTACGCCCGGAAAATCTTTGGGGTTTAATTGTTGTTCTGCAATGGTTTTGTATTGCGTTGCTTCTACAAACTTTTTGAAGTCTGCATTGGTTACCTCGTGTTCATCCATAAAAAAACCTTTGAGCGTTACCTTATGAACTGGCTGCGCATCTGCAAACATAGCGTCGGTTGATCCCATGCTAAAAGTGCCTTCTGGTATCCAAACCATTTTTGCTTCTTCAACAGGTGGAGCAACTGCGTTGGTTTTTGCCTGCTCACTTGTTTGACTGGTATGGTTGTTCTTGCAAGCTGACAAGCAGAACAGGAAAATGAGACCGATATTATAAATAGATTTTTGCAAGAGGATGAATATAATTTCTTTGTAAAATGGGTTGACTAAAATAGGAGCAGATGTAGAATGCCCCTCTTCTTAAAAAATTTTAGAGGATTACATTACCTGCTATCCGTGTTTACAGAATGGTTATGCATCACTTCAAATTTATTCTTAATTTTTTCATCCTTCCTATCAAATCGCCTTTCATAGTGGCAGCCTCTGCGTTATAAGCAAGGTTGTGTACTTCAAAGGGATCCAACACCTGGTAGAAGAGTTCTTCGTAAAAAAAGTTGTCGGGGTCCATTCCATTATAGTACCGCATGTACTTAAATTTTGTTTGAACAATACCCTCCGATTTGGGTAAGTATACTTTTGATTTTTCAGTATCATACCCATGTTCATAATAAAATTCTGAGCGCCACGCAGGGGTGTGTCCTTCGGCCAGGGGCCGTAAACTTTTACCCTGCATAGTTGATGGAATGGCAATGCCCGCGTAATCAAGTATGGTGGGCGCCACATCAACATTCAACACCATTTGATGGTTGTTGTGCTGATCCTGCGGATTTCTACCGTCATAAATTATAGTAGGCACCCTAATTGATTCATTCTGTCCAAACCATTTGCCTTCAAGCCCATGATCACCCAGAGCATAACCGTTGTCGCTGGAGAAAATGATTACTGTATTTTTTTCAAGACCCTTTTTTTTGAGCTCTTCAACAATCCTTTTTACGGCATCGTCCATACCCGTTACCAGCCTGTAATAAGACTTTACTGACTCCTGGTATTTTTCATTTGTTGAAAAACGTTTTTCCCATCTAACCCTTGCTTCGTTTGGAATGCCTTTTGGGTTGATTCTAAATAGCTCAGGAAACGACAAATAATACTTGTCATCTCCTGCCGGTGATGGCTGGATTTCCTCTTTAGAATAATAATTATCGTAGTAAGGACTATAAACATAACCGTTATGAATGGGGTTATTATCCTCTACATGAGGGGCCTTAAAGCTAACCTGTAGGCAAAATGGTTTGGATTTATCCCTTGTACGCAAAAATTCAATAGCCTGGTTGCCCATCATGTCAGTACTATGCAGTGGATTGCCGGCAGCATCTTTATAAAAATATACACCCTGTCCACCAAAGCCTTTCCAATAATTATAATCGCCGGCAGGCATTTGATTGCCTACACCATACTTGCCAATAAAACCTGTATAATAGCCCTGTTGTTTTAGCAGAAAAGGAAAACTTTGCCTGTGTGTCGAATCGGAAAAATTGCTGATAAAATCTAAAATGCCGTGTCTTGCAGCATACTGGCCCGAGAAGAGTGTTGCCCTGCTAATACTACAAATAGAGGTGGTTACATAAGCATTTGTAAAAAGAGTTCCCCTGTGTGCAAGCTGGTCAATAGCAGGAGTTTTAATGACAGGGTTTCCCATGCAACCCAGCGAATTGTACCGCAGGTCATCGGCTAACAAAAAAATGATGTTGGGCTTTACCTCCTGCTTGTTTCGAAAACTATAGATGCATGTTAGTGAGAATGCTGCAATGGTACACAGCAAAAAATAATAGTTCCATTTGCTTTTA
>JBBQVY010000431.1:0-2538 GCA_038211085.1 Chitinophagales bacterium
ATTCTTCAAAGCATTCACGGCAGGTATCCATCGGTTTTCAACAACCATTTTTTTTCTGCCTTGTCTTTGCTCATTCCGCTTATTTCAATCATCAGGTTTTTTATTGTGCCGTCCTTACTTTTTTTAAACGCAATTCTTGGCAATTGGTCTGTAGCGTAATCACTAACTGTTTGTTGACTATTACGAAGCAAGTTTAGAACATGTTGTCCTGCATTAGATTTTTCAGCCACCTCATTTAGCCAAACTGCAGTTTCTACTGCTTCCTGTTGAGCAAAAAATAGTTTTTGAGTTACCAGTCTTTCAGGGTTAGCAAACCAAAATGTCAATAACTCTTTAGTAACCCTTGTAGTATTTGGATATTTATCATTTCGCCATTGTCCAACCTCTTTGCGACAAAGGTTTATTATGTGAGTAATGTATTCTTCCGCATCTTCATTCCATTCGAAAATTTCCTTTTGACCTGTTTGTCTGTTTGGAATGACAGCGGCATCAGCTTTAAATATTCTCCGACCCTTACAAATTCTCGTGTAATCCAAACTTCCTTCACTGTCTGTGTCGTAGTGAAGAAGCGGCTCCAAATAAGGACTATTCAAAATGGGGTTGTCTGCGTTCATGTATGTTATAATATCAATGTTATATTTTTGCTCGCTAAAATAACTTAATAAAGTCGTTTATGAACTTACAACAGAAGATTAGTCGGTCCGTATTAAGTGTCGATATATAGAGGTTGCCGAAGATAAAAACTGAAGTCGAAATGAATTCCGTCAGCATTAGTGGTTAGGTTGTGTGGTGCTATTTTTAGCTCTCTGTCCCGATGGTTATCGGCATTGGCTTTGTGTCGGGGTTTGTGCGCCTGCAATATGCTAAAAATAGCGTGTGGCAGCGTCAGTAAAGTTTTACGCTGTGTCAGACTGGTTACGCTGTGTCTAAATACGGTTTTTGCTTAACAATGCACACCATGAAGAACTTCATTTCAATCACATTTTTTTGCGCATTTGTATCAACTGCATGTGCACCCAAAAAGATTAATAGCAGCCAGGCAAAAACACCAAACATCATTATCATTCTTGCAGATGATATGGGTTACTCGGATATCAACTGCTTTGGGTCTGATATACAAACACCCAATATTAACGCACTTGCCAAAACAGGGTTAGTAATGACCCAGTTCTATAATGCATCCAGGTGCTGCCCCACAAGGGCATCGTTGCTTACGGGCTTATACCAGCACCAGGCCGGCATGGGCGATATGGTGGAGCCACGCAAAGAACCTGCTTACCAGGGATACCTTAATCAAAATTGTGTAACCATTGCCGAGGCACTCAAAACCGGTGGGTATAACACTTACATGACCGGCAAATGGCATGTTGGTACTGCTCCTGAAAACTGGCCGGTCAAGCGTGGCTTTGATCATTATTTAGGCCTCATTGATGGAGCCGGCAGCTACTTCAATCCAACAGCACCATATCGCCCCAATCAACAACTTATAATTGCCCGGGATGATAAGCCTTTTACACCAGGTCCCAACTGGTATTCTACAGATAATTATACTGATTATGCGGTTCAATACATTAAGGACAATAAGGCAACAGGCAAGCCATTCTTTTTATATATGGCCTACACAAGTCCGCATTGGCCTTTGCAGGCTTTACCAGAAGACATTGCTAAATACAAAGGCCGGTTTATGAAAGGTTGGGATGTATTGAGAGAAGAACGCCTGAAAAAGATGATTGCATTGGGAATTGTTCCGGCCAATACCAAGCTATCGCCCAGAGATAAAAATGTACCGGAATGGAATTCACTTACAGATGCGGAGAAGCGGGACTTCGATGATAAGATGGCGGTGTATGCAGCGATGGTTGACCGGATGGACCAAAACATTGGCCGCCTTCGCAAAGCTTTAAATGAAACGGGCGAAGACCAAAATACGCTTATCATGTTCCTCTCTGATAACGGTGCAAGTCACGAGGAAATTAAAGGCAATAGTTTTTTGCCTGAGATTATTACTGCAAGTAAAAAAATGTCCAGCGATCCTGCTTCGTTTACCAGTTATGGTTACACTGGAGCAAACGTGAGTAATACACCATTGCGAATGTTCAAGCACTGGGAATACGAAGGCGGTACGGCAACACCATTTATTGCCAATGCTCCTTTTATCAGGCAACATATTCAATCTGATAAGCCGGCACATATTATTGATCTTATGGCCACCTGTCTGGACGTAGCCGGGGTATCATACCCTGAAACTTTTAAAGACAAATGCATCATCCCTAAAGAAGGTATCAGCCTTTTACCGTTAATGAAACAGGAACAATGGCAAGGCCATGATGCGTTGTTTTTTGAGCACGAAGGTAATAGGGCTGTAAGGGCTGGAGAATGGAAATTGGTATCTCAATCCCCGGAAAATGTGTGGCGGTTGTATAATATTAATGAGGACCGGGCAGAGCTGAAAGACCTGGCACAATCATATCCGGGCAGGGTAAAAGAACTGGAAAATTTATATCAAATCTGGGCTAAAAGAGTTGGCGTAATTGCATT
>JBBQVY010000432.1:0-2515 GCA_038211085.1 Chitinophagales bacterium
GAGGCACTTAAATCATCATTGCCCAACATAAACGATTTGGAAAACGAACTTTTAAAAGAAGAAGACAGACTACGGTTTGAAACGAACAAAGCAGATCAACAACCTTAAATTGATCACCCTTAACTTCTTGTTACATAAAAAATATTGCAGTTGCTTTTGTGGTACAAACTGATGAATAAAAATTTGTCATAGTTGCCCCGCCCTTTTGCCTACCGTGTGTACACATCTTTTTTATTTCCATCTCTGCCTTGGAATTTGTAAAAGAGATATTAACCACAGAGAAAAACAAGAGTCTTTCACAGAGGACACAAAGATTTGACTCTGGCTTTTCTCTGTGCTTCTTTCTTTGTGGACTCTGTGGTTACCTTTTTTTAAATCAGTTAGATGTGTACAAACGGTAGGCCCTTTTGCGGGGCTCCGTTTTACAGCAACGCAAAGTTCGACAGTAAACTCCCTTAATATTCCTGCAATTGAAAAGAAACCCCAGGCCAATTAACGTTTGTCCGGGGTTTCTTTTGCCATAACATGGCTCAAACATCGCAAGTCCTTTAAAATGATTTGTGCGAACTGTTTTAACTAATCGTCTGTTAATAACAAAAACAACAAAATATGAAAGCTATCTGGAACCAGCAGGTTATTGCCGAAAGCGCCGAAACAATTGTAGTGGAGAACAACCATTACTTTCCGGCATCTTCTATTAAAACAGAATATTTTAAACCCTCTCCTACACATTCTACTTGTCCATGGAAAGGTGTGGCTTCTTATTATTCAGTAGAGGTGGATGGCAAGGAGAACAAAGATGCCGCCTGGTATTATCCTGAACCAAAGACCGCAGCCAATAATATTAAAGGGTCGGTAGCTTTCTGGAAAGGTGTTAATATCGTACCTTAAAATATATGAAACATTACGACGCGATAATAATAGGATCAGGACAAGCGGGAACACCTCTTGCCAAAAAATTATCACAGACGGGTATGAAAACCGCCTTAATTGAAAAAAGATGGATTGGGGGCACTTGTATAAATGATGGTTGCACTCCTACCAAGGCAATGATTGCTTCTGCACGTATGGCTGCAACAGCAAGAAAAAGCAGTGCACTTGGCATTCATATTCAAAATATTTCGGTGGATCTTTCTGCAATAGTGGAGCGTAAAAATTCAATTGTTGAACGTTTTAGAAACGGCTCCCTGGAGGGTTTAGAAAAAACGGATAATCTCGAAATTATTTTTGGGAATGCCCAATTTACCGGGCTCAAAACCCTTTCGGTTGTTATGGACGATGGAGGTACAGAGGAACTAAAGGCCGATCTTATTTTTATAAATACCGGCGCCTCCCCAACCATCCCACCTATACCCGGAGCTGATGACATTCCATATTTAACTTCCACCACAATTTTAGACCTTACCATTGTTCCCGAACACCTGCTTATTGTAGGTGGGGGATATGTTGGATTGGAATTCGGGCAAATGTTCAATCGTTTTGGCAGTAAAATAACCATGCTCGAGACAAATGAAATTTTCCTGAGCAGAGAAGACCGCGATATTGCTAATTGCATATCAGGCATTTTGCAGGATGAAGGAATGACCATTCATTGCAAAGCATTGGCAACAAAATTTGAACAGCGCGATGAACAAATTATTGCACACGTAACAATTGATGGTAAACCGACGGAAATAACCTGCTCCCATGTATTGTTAGCTGCAGGCCGTACTCCTGCAACAAGTTTTTTGCAACTTCAAAAAACCGGTGTAGCAATAACCGATAAAGGCTTTATAAAAGTGAATGACCAGTTAGAAACAACTCAGCCGGGGGTGTACGCTTTGGGCGATGTAAAAGGCGGTCCTGCTTTCACCCACATATCCTACAACGACTACCTGGTAGTATACAAAAACATAGTAAAGAAAGCAGGCATAACTATCAAGGACAGGATGGTGCCGTACTGTATGTTTACCGACCCGCAATTGGGTAGAATTGGCTTGACAGAGGATGAAGCAAAAAAGCAGGGTTTAAACTATAAAGTGGCTTCCCTTAGCATGGAAAATGTAGCACGAGGTATTGAAACAGGCGAAACACTTGGTTTAATGAAAGCGATTGTAGATGCAGACACCAAACAAATTTTAGGGGCTGCTATTATTGGTGAACAAGGCGGAGAAGTTATGTCTGTCTTACAAATGGCTATGATGGGCAATATTACATACGAGGAGTTGAGAGAGCAAATTTTTGCTCATCCTTTGTACGCCGAATCCATCAACAATCTCTTTATGAAATTGGATTAATTTAAAATGCATGTTTTTCATTCATCACCAATTTATTTTAGATAGAAGAATGATTTACATGGAAGTTTAATGACTTTAAATAAGCACCTGGTATTGATAAAAGTTTCGGCAGAAAGCATGTTTCGAAAACAAAACTTCTAAAATAATACCATACTGGTGAAACCACTTTCACCTCCTTCAACTGAATTCCAACATCAATAAATTAACTTAGCTGCACTACACATTAGCCAATGATCGAA
>JBBQVY010000433.1:0-2445 GCA_038211085.1 Chitinophagales bacterium
TTCAGGCGTTTTTTATCGTGCATAAAAAATATAGAGATCAAGGCTGTGAAAGAAAAAGTGATTGCTGAGGATAGTACGGAGCTCGTTAAAACCTTCTATGAATTTGTTATCGTAAGCAAGGACGGCGACACACTAATACCAAAAGATAAATTTGAATCAAGGGCTGCGCTTGAAAGAGTAGTGCTCGAACTAACTGAATTGTTGGATGATAAGGTGAATTATTTGTACGACAGTACTACCAACAAAATTGAACTTATTGGGAGTGACAGTAAAGTGTTGGCTACAAGTTTATACAAGTACAAGAACAAGACTGAAGCCGATAAGATTATTAAGCATTTTGAGAAAGACTTTAAGGAAGACTGTCCTGATGCAGAAGGCATGTTATTGATAGAACACCTCTTGCTTCGCCCCCGTAATAAAATTTACAGGCTTATGCAGGTATGCCTCGATAAAGATTGTGAGTTTTGCGGCGAGGAAGATCCTTATACTTACCGGGCTTCTGTGTTTCTGCCCTACTGGACCGGGCAATTCAACAACCTTAATTTCAGAACCTATTTCGAAAGCTTAATCAGAAATGAATCGCCGGCGCATACCATGCTAAAAGTTTGCTGGATCAGCAACGAGCAAATGCGGCAACTGGAAATCAGGTACAAGCGTTGGGTATTTGCATTGACCAACTTTACCCACGATCCTAAAAATCCAACCAAGGCCAGCGAGTTCAGGGTATCCAACGACCAGTTGGTTCAGTATCTGCCCACACTGCATTCCGTTTATCCCGAAGCGACATTACACGACTGTGACGAAAGTGAAAATATCAACCCGGTAAAGCTGGGTAAAACCATATTAGGAACCATAAAACCTAAAAGCAATGAGTAATCCAAACGCCTACATTATTTTTGAGGCCGACCAGGTGTTGACAAACGATCACCTAAACGAGATGTTCGATTACCTGGACGTCCAGGAGCGTTTAACCCGAAATAAGCTCATTGGCATAGGTATAGTTTGCGGTCTTGATATTGATAATAAGGGAACCACCATAAGTATCAGCAAGGGTTGTGGTGTTACCAGCAAAGGCTATTTAATTGTTTGGGGCGATGAAGGCCAGCTGGAGGATCTTACCCAATACATTTCTTATACGCTGCCGGCAACACCATTATACTCGCCATTTATCAACACCATAACCGGTAAACAATATGAGCTGTTGCGAATGATTTCGGATAAAGAAGCCGATACCATTGATGGCACTAAAAATCCGGTGGGTCCTGTTTTAAAAGATAAGATAGTAGTGTTGTTTTTAGAAGCGGTGGAACGGGATTTAAAAAATTGTGATACACAGGATTGTAATGAGAAAGGCAGGCAGATGGAATTTAATGTGCGTCCGTTGCTGGTTAACAAAACCGACATGGAGGCTATTATAAGCAAGCAAAAAAAGTTGAGTGGCGAAGAGGGATTAAGCAATAGCTACATAGAAAGATTAGGGCTGAAAGATGTACAACTGAAACGCTTTGATGTTAAGGCAACTCCCCTTCAGGACGCCTTTGATATTTACGATGCCTATCTGGCTTGTTTTAATGATGATGTAATAAAAAACATTGCAGAAGTTTACTCGCAATGCTTCTCTATTTTTCAACCCATACTTAAAGATTATGGCGGAACCAACCCGTTCGAAAACCTACAGGGCGATTTAAAAAAGAAGCTGGATAACCTAAAGGCTAACATGCCTATTTACATTCAGTACTATTACGATTTTTTAGACGATTTGATTAAAGCATACAACGAATTCAGGGAACGTAGTTTTGAAGTAATAACCGAATGTTGCCCCGATGAAGACCTGTTTCCTATGCACCTGATGCTGGGAGAAGCAACAGTTGATACCGTGGATTACATTCGTTCGCCCTTCAGGCAATACTTTATTTCTTCTCCTTTGTTCAACCACCAGAACGACCTGTTAAACGAAGTAAAAGTATTGTTCGACCGTATGGTAAGCCTGGTCAAAAGCCTTTTCATTCCAATTTTTAATGCACGAACAGGTGTACCGATTCGTATTACGCCATCAACCTGGAGCAATGCTGTTTTATCTGCAAGGTCAATTCCATTTTACTATAACATTGGGGGCGTTTACAAATCGTGGAATGCGCTTAAAACAAGGAAAGGCAAACCAACATACAACCTATCGTACAATGCTGATAAATACACGCCGCCACCCCCTGATAGCATTATAAATCCAATGCTGTATGGCATAGAGCCATACGATTTCTATCGTATCGAAGGTCACATTGGCCAACCTTATACTTCGGTACTAAACGTAATTCTTTCTATTCGTAATAGTAACCGTTTGCCTTTTGATGTGATTGCTTTAAAAGCCGGAACAGATGCAGCCGATACTGCTATTAAATACGATTGTCATTTTGAAGATATTGAAACACAGTTTGCGTTACTCAGGGC
>JBBQVY010000434.1:0-2436 GCA_038211085.1 Chitinophagales bacterium
GAGTTATTACACGTCGCTTCAGGATAAAAAGCCATATTCCTGCGGCATTACTTGTTGTTTATCCAGTGTACCAAGAGGTATTTCCATGATACCATTATTTAACTATGGCAAACGTTTCGGTGTACCTACTGTTTTATTATATGAATCAGAACAGATTAAAGATTCCGTAAAATCCAAAAGTGGTGCCGTTGTGCCCTTTACATTGCAAGCTGTCAGTAGCTTTCCTGATAAGGGGAAAATCATCTATACAATTTCTCCGGCACAAAATTCCAGTTTCCCATTAGCTATACGGGTGCCGCAGTGGTCAACTCGTTTTACAGCCAAAGTAGATGGTAAACAATACTCAGGTACAGCCGACCAATTTATTACGATAGACCGGGAGTGGAAAAAAGGGGATCAGGTGGAAGTAGACTTTGACATTCCGGTAAAGATCATCCCCGGAGGTAAAAGTTATCCTAACCGGGTAGCCATTCAGAGAGGTCCGCAAGTATTATCGGTAGATAGTTCTTTAAATAAATCGCTGGGTCCTTTTTTTCCGGTAATGAATATTTCGAATCCATCTAATCTGAATTTACAGACGAACGATAGCTGGATACCAGCTAACTGGATTGGTAAGCAGGTGTACGCCATAAATGTTCCTGTAAGTGGAGGAGGCTTAAAACGTATGTTATTGGTACCGTTTGCCGATGCAAGTCAAACCGGTGCTAAAGCAGAAGTATGGATATCGGTAGCAAAAGAAAATAAAGAATAAAGTGTAATAATGAAATAGCAGTGATTCCGAGAGTAAATGAAACTCTTATTGATAAAAGGTTTCAACTAGTGTTGTAAAAATATTTTTCGGGCTAATTCTGCTTAAAGTGGGTAGGAGACAAAGTGCCCTTCCGGGCTTTTATACTTTCGTTGAGGTATTTTTTTCCCTTGTTTGTTTCTACTATCGCTCTTTGGCGTTTACAATGCCCGCTAACGGACAGGGCTTGCGAAGTTGGGGCAATAGAATTCCGGCCGCCCCGGCTAACTGAAGCTAAATTCATAAATAAAAGTTGATGATTTGCACATGGTTTAATTAATAACGTCAAGCTGGATATGAAGATAAATTGAAGAACAAAAGTTAAAACATGGCTTCCGTCCGCCTCACTTTTGGCAAACCCCATGTTAGCGGTTCGTTGTTCTTATGTCCATGGGTTATAAGAACTGAAAGCCCAAAAATGTCCTTCAGGGTCTTTAACACAATAACCACGACCACCATAAGGCTTATCTTCGATATCAACTACAATTTCTGCTCCTTGCAATTTTGCATGGTTATAATGCTTGTCCACTTCCTCAACATAAACTATTAATTCTGCTGTCCCTACTCCGCCAAACTCTTTTGGGCTTTTACAAAATGTTGGGTTAGGATAGTTTTCAGCCGATGAAATCATAATGCTGCCTTTTCCTATAGTTAAATGAGCATGAATAATGAGGTTGTCTGCACCTGGAACGATAAGTTTTTTTTCAAATCCAAATGTCCTGCATAGCCACTCTATCATTTCAGGTGCATTGTGGTAAAGTATTCCTGTTGATATTGTTGAGCTATTTGCCATTTGCTTGCGTAATTGATTGCTTTATTTTTTTTGGTAGTCCTGCAATAACCAAATCATACGATTTTTTTATATAGTGATTCCATTCATTTTTACTTAGTGCATTACCTTTTTCAATTCTTATCCAAAAAGTGGTTGAGAGACGGGGCATTGGCACAATACTTTCTCTTTCAACTAAGTCAGCAAAATCACTTTCATCGCATTTTATACCAGTTCTAAACGGTCCTTCAGTTCGTGTACCACAAAATATTTTCTTCCCTATAGAAAAGCACAAATCAGTTCCATATTTTATGTCTTCGGTTGCCTGGGGCAACGAAATACAAATATTTCTTAATTCCTCTATTGTCATTCGTTCTTTATATTTTATTCAATCTTTAAAATCTTATTTGAATGAGCGCTAACTGCTACTTGCTGACATTTTTTTGACTGTCATAAAATTTTTTGGCAAAAAATGAAATTGGCAAACCAATAGAAAAGATTAGAATTATCAACGCAATAAGTGATTTTGAAAAACTGAAAGGGTGATTAGGAATTTTGCTCATTGGAATTATTATTAAATTTGTTACTACCCACGCAACTACAGCAATTAGTACAGCATTAACTAACCAATTTTTTTTAAGAAAAGCAATTTTCGGGTACAACAAAAAATAACTTGCTGTACAAGCAAAAGCAATTATAAAATGAAACAATAATCCCCAAACCTGCATACCAAATCCGCCTGTAAAAGCAGATTTTCCAAATACACCACTCGCTATATATTTCAAAACTGTTGATGGCATTACATTGGCCATCAAATAACTCTGAATACAGGCAGCTAAAATATCTAAAATGCCTGCAAGAAGCCCTATTTTAAAAATTA
>JBBQVY010000435.1:0-2433 GCA_038211085.1 Chitinophagales bacterium
ACCAATTCCAAAAAATGATTCCCCGATCCATTGGTTCCATCGTAAAGGGATTTAAAATTGGCGTTACAAAATGGTTTCGTTCTAATTCTGAAATTTACACGGTGTGGCAACGCAATTACCACGAACATATCATTCGCAATGAAGAATCCTATTTGAGAATTTCAAATTATATTATTAATAATCCTGCAAATTGGAAAGAAGATAAATTTTTTAAATAAGATGAAATTCACCGAGAACCTTTACAGCAAGCCATCATTCCAAAAAATTAACCGATGCCACAACCCAGCAGCGACATAATCATTTATCAAAACCAGGAAGGCAGCATAAAAGTAGATGTGCGGTTAGAGGATGAAACGGTATGGCTTACGCAGGCACAACTATGTGAGCTATTTCAAAAATCAAAAGCGACCATAAGCGAACACATTAAGCACATTTTTGAAGAAGGCGAGTTGGAGGAGAAAGTGGTCGTTCGGAAATTCCGAACAACAACTCAGCATGGGGCCATGGCAGGAAAAACCCAGGAGCAGGAAGTAAATGGATACAACCTTGATGTTATCATTTCTGTGGGCTACCGGGTAAAATCATTTCAAGGCACACAGTTTCGCATCTGGGCTACGCAACGCCTCAAAGAATACATCATTAAAGGTTTTGCGCTTAACGATGACCGTTTTAAGTCGGGCAGTTCCATGAACTATTTCAACGAATTGCAGGAACGCATACGGGAGATACGATTGTCGGAAAGATTTTTTTACCAAAAGATAAAAGACATCTACAGTACCAGTATTGATTATGATGCAAGTGATGAAAAGACGGTTGCCTTTTTTAAAGTGGTACAGAATAAACTGCTTTGGGCTATCAGTGAGCAGACAGCAGCCGAGTTGGTTTATCGCCGGGTAGATGCCGGTTTGCCATTAATGGGTATGCAGTCATTCGATAAAAAAAATACGCATTCTAGAAAAAAATCAGAAGTAAGCATTGCCAAAAATTACCTGGACAAGAGATAAAATTGTTGGGTTTGCTGGTAGAACAATACCTGGCTTTTGCAGAAACTATGGCGCAGCAGCGCACTCCTATGTACATGGCAGACTGGATTAGCAGGCTCGATGCTATTTTACAGTTGAACGCCCGGGAGCTGCTTACGCATGCCGGAAAAATTAGCCATGATAAAGCAGTGGAGAAGTCGGGTATTGAATATGAAAAGTTTAAAGCTTCGCAAACATTATTGGAGAAAGAGCAAAGCCTGAAGGAAATAGAAGCAGATATTATTAAGCTAAAAAAGCACGGTAAAAACAGCAAATGAAATTCACCGAAGAAACTTTAGAGCAAGCGGTCATCGAACTATTTGCGGTCGAACATATACCGCACACCAACGGTATGTTCATTCACAAGGAAATGAACGATGTGTTGCTGCGTGATGACGTGAAGGATTACCTGCTTAATAAGTATGCTCATGAAGACATTACCCTCAACGAGATCGACAGCATCATCCGGCAATTAGAGGTGCTTCCTGCAGGCGCTCTGTACGAAAGCAATAAGCTCATACTAAAAATGGTGGCCGATGGTTTTCCGTTTAAGAGAGAAGACCGTACAAAAAAGGACCTGTTTATTCAGTTGCTGGATTATTCAACCCTTAAAAAGGCCGAAGGGTTGGTAGCTGCCATGCAGCTAAATGTGGCTGCGGAACCTGAGGTAGATTATGGAACGGTGGACAAGAATATATACAGGATTGTAAACCAATTGGAGATACAGGGTTACGAGAAGCGCATACCCGATGCCATTATCTACATCAACGGTTTGCCTTTGGTAGTGTTTGAATTTAAGACGGCGGTAAAAGAAGACTGTACCATTAAAGATGCATATATACAATTAACGGTTCGGTATAAAAGAGATATACCCGAGTTACTGAAATACAATGCCTTTTGCGTTATCAGCGATGGAGTGAACAATAAGATGGGTTCCTTTTTTGCGCCTTATGATTTCTTTTATTCCTGGCGCAAGGTGAATGATAATGATGAACCTGTGGACGGCATACGTTCACTTTATAGCATGGTGCAAGGCTTGTTCAATAAAAAGCGGCTGGTAGATGTGGTACGCAATTTTATTTATTTTCCTGACACGTCAAAGGATGACATCAAGATTGTATGCCGCTACCCGCAATACTATGCAGCCAAAAAATTGTTCGATAGCATTAAGTATAATATGCGTCCACACGGTAGCGGTAAAGGCGGTACTTATTTTGGTGCAACGGGTTGCGGTAAAAGTTATACCATGCTTTACCTTACCCGCCTACTCATGAAGAGCGCATACTTTGGCAGCCCTACCGTTGTATTAATAACTGATCGTACCGATTTAGATGACCAGCTATCGCAACAGTTTACCAATGCAAAAGCATTTATCGGCGATGATAATGTGATTAGCGTGGAAAGCCGTGCA
>JBBQVY010000436.1:0-2410 GCA_038211085.1 Chitinophagales bacterium
TTGAAAAGATTGCCTGAATGAAAAAAATTATCACTTGCCTTACCATTGTATCGAGCCTTTTGTTGTTAGTATGGGTAAACCAGTCCTGCAATAATCAAAGCAAAGCCAACGGAGTTGCCTACGATTCTTTAAGTCTGAAAAAAGATTTGGTCTCCCCCGAACTTTCACCCGAGGAAAGTATGAAGAAGATGCACCTGGAGGATGGCTTCAGTGTACAACTGGTAGCAGCCGAACCTTTGGTGGTAGCACCCATAGCAATCACTTTTGATGACAAGGGCCGTATATGGACTGTTGAAATGCAGGATTACATGCCCGATACCATAGGCACAGGAGAAGACCAGCCAATAGGTAAAGTGGTTATCCTTAGTGACAAAAATGGTGATGGTGTTATGGATGACCGGAAGGTATTTTTAGATTCGTTGGTATTGCCCCGCGCCATATGTTTGGTTGAAAACGGCATACTGGTAGCTGAGCCTCCTTATTTAAATTTTTATACAATTGAAAATGATCGGCCTACCAAAAAAGTTCTGGTGGATTCCACCTATGCCGACGGCGGAAATGTTGAGCACCAGCCTAATGGATTGCTTAGGGCAATGGATAACTGGATTTACAGCGCCAAATCAGCTAAACGGTACCGCAAAAAAGGAGATAAATGGTTGGTGGAGCGTACACATTTTCGCGGCCAATGGGGCATTAGCCAGGACGATAACGGCAGGTTATTTTACAACACCAATTCGGATAACTTATTGGGCGATTATTTTTTGCCGGGAATGGGAGCCTACAACGAGGACCAGAAAAACGTAGAAGGCTTTAATAAAAAAATTGTAAACAATAACAGGGTCTATCCAGTACATGCAACACCAGGTGTTAACAGGGGATACATGGAAGGCGTTTTAGATGATAGCCTTCGGCTGAAAAACTTCACCGCCGCATGCGGTCCCGTTATTTACAACGGCCAATCATTTGGAAAGGAATATTATGGAAATGCCTTTGTTGCGGAGCCTTCGGCTAATCTTATAAAGCGGAATATTATTAAAGAAGATGGCTATAAAGTAACCGGAAAAGAAGCCTACAACGATAAAGAATTTTTAGCAAGCGAAGACGAACGTTTCAGGCCGGTTAGCTTGTATGTAGGCCCGGACGGAGCAATGTATGTTGTGGATTTTTACCGGGGTATCATTCAACACAAAACCTATTTGACACCCTATTTAAAAAACGAGATTAAGGCCAGAAGCCTAACCAAGCCACTTTCTGCAGGACGCATCTATAAAATTAAACCTACAAACAGTACAGAGAAAGCACCACTAATTACTAACGAGCCGAATGCTTTGCTGCAACTATTGCAACATCAAAACGGGTGGGTTCGCAATAAGGCCCAACAAATGATCGTTGACCAAAAAATAGTTCAACTGGTGCCATTGCTTCGCAGCAATTTAGCTGATAGCACCAACGTTTCAAAAGTGCTGCATTCGTTATGGACTCTCGAAGGCCTGAATGCATTGGCTCCAACCGATATAATGCCCTTTTTAAACAGCAATAATTTTAATTTAAAAAGGCAGGCACTCAGCCTGCTGCCTTCTGTTTTAAACAGCGCGAATGCCAGTCAATTCATTCCCGTTCTTAATACCATGCTTCATAACGATTCAATGGCTGCTCCCTATGTGGGTTACCTGGTACATTACATAAACCCAATCAACAGCAACGTAGCTCAAAACATGATGCTGGAACTTACAAAGACCTATCCCTCCAACGCATATGTTGCCGATGCCATCATTAGTAACCTGCAGGGAAAAGAAGCAGCTTTTGCAAAAACTGTTTTAGGCATCCATACCGATACCAGCCTTGTTATTAATAAAAGGTTTAAGAAGATTTTGAGCGATATAGAGAAGGAAAAAAACAACAAAAACAACAAAAACATTGCGAAAGCTTTCCCTGTAGGAGCTAAAATATTTGGGTCGGTATGCCAAACCTGCCATGGTGCGGATGCAAACGGGGTTAATGGTCTTGCGCCTCCTCTTAACCAAAGCAATTGGGTTACCGGCGATAAAAATAAACTGATACCAATTGTATTGTATGGCTTAGCAGGGCCGATTAAAGTGGGTGATAAATTGTACAAATCACCAGAGATTAATGGCGACATGCCAGCCATTGGTCAGAACAAAGAATTTAGTGATGATGACATTGCTCAGTTGCTGAGTTACATAAGAAATGCATGGAGTAATAAAGCTGAAAAGATTTCGGCGGCTGATATTACTAAGACCCGATCCAAATTCTCCGGCAGGGAAAAAACATTTACCATGGAGGAATTGAACAAGCTGAAATAAACTTTTCGCCTCTATAATTTGATGTAAACAAATTACAGCTTACTACATAATAAAAATATGGAGAAAAGAACTTTACGGGCCGGCAT
>JBBQVY010000437.1:0-2389 GCA_038211085.1 Chitinophagales bacterium
GGGAGAAAAATGCGGGTTGCCTTCAACAGCATCGGTGCTTGTTATGCGTTTAGCCTCACCACCCGATTTTGAAGTTACCCAAATATCACCTCCATATTCAAACGCTATTTGGCTGGCACTGATGGCAGGCTGCCTGAGCAGCCGTGTGCCCTGTGCAAAGGTTCCTTCAAAAATTAATAAAAGTGAAAGAATACAGAGAGCCTGAATTACTTTTTTAATAGCCGTCATATGAAAGATTTTTAAGGTGCACTAATTTAAGCGATGGGTGTGAAAAAACTATGAAAATAAAAGTAGAGGAGGTTAGGTGAGAGGGAAAACGGGAGATATGAGGGTGGAAAGTGTTTTAGAAAGGTCTGATACTTAAACTCCTTTTTGTATTTTTATAAAAAAAAAATCCAATGGCTTCAGAGAATATAAAAAAGCAATTACACTCTTACATTGATATGATTGATGATGAAGAACAGCTTCAAATACTACATGAAACCGCAGAAAATTATGTTACTAAACCAGCGGATATTCTTGATATACTTACTCAAGTCCAGTTAGAAAAGCTCGAAGAATCACTGAACCAGGCAGAAGAGAAAAAACTTATACCAAATGAAGTGGTAATGAAATTGTCAAAACAATGGCTTACAAAATAAGGTGGACTTTAAATGCATTAGCAGATTATGAAAGAAGGATTAATTACCTTTTAATAGATTGGTCTTTAAATATTGCCATTGATTTTGAAGCTATTTTAACTAAAAAAATAAACAACTTTTCTTACAATCCATTTATTGGAATAGCATCACAAAAAAAACCTATTGTCAGAAGTATTTTAATTACAAAACATAACCGACTTTACTACCAGATTATTGAGGATTCTATTGAATTGCTGAACCTCTTTGACACAAGGCAAAATCCAGAAAAAAATACTTATAAATAGTTCGCCTAAGGTGATTAGTGAGAACCTGCAAAGTCAACCCAATTTGCATATAAAGAGGTCACTTGAATTTAAGTGATTTAGAGAACACTTCTGTAATCCCGGAGCAAGTACAAAAAATTTCCACGATCAGCTTTTCAGTTCATAGAGTTTACTCTATTTTTATCTCCCTTATTGCTTACCACTACATCATGTCTTATGCAACACAGCAAGTACCCCTGTCTCTGGTTTAATAACAATGCCAAAGAAGCGGCAACGTTTTATACCAACGCCTTCACTAATACTACCATAACAAGCAATACGCCTATGGTGGTACTGTTTCAATCCGCAGGTCAACAGTTTATGTGCCTGAATGGCGGGCCTCATTTTTCCATCAATCCATCTATATCTTTTTATGTAGTAATGGATACTGAAGAAGAAGTAAATGCCACCTGGGAGAAACTGGCAGAGAATGGATCAGTACTAATGCCCATAGATAAATACCCCTGGAGTGATCGTTATGGATGGGTGCAGGACCGCTTTGGCGTTAGCTGGCAATTATCGTTAGGTAAGTTGCAGGATGTGGGTCAAAAATTTACACCACTGATGATGTTTACAGGTGACAATAAAGGCAAAGCTGAACAGGCAATCGATTTCTATACTTCCATCTTTGACAATTCATCAGTAGTTGGTATGATGAGATATGAACCCGGTGAGCCTGATGTAACCGGCTATATTAAGCATGCCCAGTTTAAACTGAATGGACAGGTTTTTATGGCAATGGATAGTTCTATGGAACATAAGTTCAATTTTAACGAAGGCCTCTCTTTGGTGGTAGAATGTGAGACGCAGCAAGAGATAGATTATTTCTGGAACAAGCTTACCGAAGGAGGTAGCGAAAGCCAGTGTGGCTGGTTGAAAGATAAATTTGGAGTTTCGTGGCAAATAGTTCCTGCCGTTTTAAAAAAGCTCATGTCAGATCCTGAAAAGTCTGGCAGGGTGGTGCAGGCTTTTATGAAGATGAAGAAGTTTGATATTAAAACCCTGATGAATGCCTGAACATGGCACTATAGACAGAGCAGAAAGCGTCTAATTTCGAAACGTCCTTTTGCCAAAAATCGAACTTTTACCAGCCCGTAAACCAACCTGCAAAAGTTTCCCCGCCTTTTCAAGGAGGGGACAGAATGTTTTTATAACTTGTTATAAAAATATTCTGGGGTGGTAAAACCGCAGTACATGAAAAATGTCATCAACAACAAACCCGAATTAAAACCTCTCCGAAAACAACTCCGCAACTACAGCACCTCCGCCGGGGCCGTCCTCTGGGCACATCTTCAAAAGAGCCAACTGCAAAACCGCAAATTTCGTCGTCAACATAGCATCGGAAATTTTATTGCTGACTTCTATTGCCCATCCGAAAAATTAGTGATTGAGTTGGATGGTGAAGATCATTTTTGGGATCCAGGCATTGAGAAAGATCGTGTCAAA
>JBBQVY010000438.1:0-2388 GCA_038211085.1 Chitinophagales bacterium
CCATATTATAAACAGTTGCAGACAGGTAACGATTTAGGGGAAAGAATGCGGAATGCTTTTGCAACTGTTTTTGACAGGGGCTATAAACAAGTTGTGATTATTGGCAGCGACTGTTACGAGTTATCATCGCAAATTATTTTGCAGGCTTTTGACCAGCTTCTATCTCATGATACTGTGCTCGGACCAAGTGAAGACGGTGGCTATTATTTATTAGGTATGCAAAAGCTTATACCCTCCATTTTTGCCAATAAAAATTGGAGTACCCATACAGTTGCCAGTGATACTATAGCAGCAATCCAGGCATTGCAACTCAGCCTGTTTACATTACCCGTTTTGTCCGACGTTGATACTGCCCAGGATTGCGATAGATATCCTGATCTTTACATGCATTAAAACGCTCTACACTTTTTGCTTTACATTTTTACAAAATACCTTGTACGTGCCGGACTATTTTTCTTTTGCAAAAAGATAGTTTTTTCAGATACCAAAACCCTGGCAAGACAGGGTCCATTATTACTGGCCTGCAATCATCCCAATTCGTTTTTTGATGCAGTACTGCTGGGAGCTTATTTTGATAAGCCGGTTCATTATTTAGCAAGAGGAGATGCATTCAGAAATCCATGGGCAAATAAAATATTAAGGGCATTAAAAGCCATTCCAATTTATCGTTTGCGGGAGGGAAAAGAATACCTGGCATTAAACGATGCCACTTTTGAAAGGTGCTCCGAAATATTAAAGTCAGGCGGCATTGTACTAATTTTTGCAGAAGGATTATGCCTGCACCAGTGGAAACTGCAACCGCTAAAAAAGGGTACAGCCCGCATTGCCTTAAATGTTTGGAAAGATGAAAACATGCAACAGAATTTTATCATCTTACCGGTAAGCCTTAACTACAGTACGTTTAAAAGTTTTAATAAAAATGTGTTGGTACAATTTGGCAAACCAATCAGCTATAACCAAATAATTGGCGAAGTAAGTGAAGCAGAACAAATGTTGGATATCAACAAACATATTGCAACGCAACTGGAACACGGTATGCTGACAGAAGCAAACGATGATGCAAGTATCCGGTTTCTGCTTTCCAACCTTAGCAGCAACAAAAATAACCAGGCCTCTCTAATTTCCTTATTACAAAACCGGCTTTTAAAAATGAGGTCACAGGCATTAGATACTGCTGCTGTTACATTAAACGAAAACAAGATTTTTCCTATAAGGAGTGTTGGTGTAGGCTTCAACATTATTGCCACTTTGTTGTTATTTATCCCTGCAATTGTTGGTTGTATACTCAACATGCCTTTATACCTGCCTTTAAAATATTTTTTAAAAAAGAAGACCGCAGGCACCGTTTTTTATCACTCTTCGTTGTTTGTTGCTCTTATAATTATTTACCCTATTTATGCAGTGCTCCTAAGCCTTTTATTATCATCCATTATGCCACAGTTTTCTATTTTGGTATGGATGACCGGCATTCTTACGGGTGCTTTCTGTGCCAGGGTATTTTTTGATCATCTTACTGCTATAACTAACTATTTTGTCTTACCAGCAATTGAGATAAAGAAGTTAGGTGAAGTTATGCGGTAGTCCCGCTACACCTTTTTATTTGATCTTGTTTAAAGCCAGCAAACCAATCATCCAATCGGGTAAAGGACCTTCACTTTTACGTGTTTGCAGGTTGAGACTCCAGTTGAGTTTTTTAAGGATCGGAATCTTATGAGTTTCTACCAGTTCAATCAAAGTTCCATCGGGATCTTCCAGGTAGCAAAACCTTCCGGCCGAGTTGCCCATACAAAACGAATCGTTACTATCTACAGTAAATGGAAATCCCTTCTTCACCGACTTATTTTTGAGTGCATTCATATCCACAACATCAAAACATACATGAATAAAACCACAGTCGCCCCAATACCGGTCCCTGTAAATTTTTTGTGGTTGAAAGTCTAAAGCCTCCACCAATTCAATCTGAACCATACCTAATAGCTTACTGAATGCACCGGTAGCAGATACGCGTTTTTTTAATAGGGCTCTTTTAAATTGCTGGCCCTGCTGTTCGTTTGAGGGTACATCTACAGCACGTGCGCTGCCCTTATAAATCACTTCATCAATACCTAAAACATCTTTATAAAATTGAATGGACTGTTCAAGGTTAGAAACGCCAATTACTGCACCCACCACACCACCACAGGTTGCACTATTTACTTTAAACCAATCATCTCCCTCCACAATATTAAAGTGGTTGCCATAAGGGTCAGTAACCCAAAAATGATAACGATCATCAGGGGACTCCATAAGCTCTGAAACCTGTACATTTTTATTTGCGCTTAGTTCGGTGTGGGCTTTTTTTACGTTCCTGCTTTTTATTTTAGCAGCAAATATTCCAAGGTCGCCAAA
>JBBQVY010000439.1:0-2380 GCA_038211085.1 Chitinophagales bacterium
CTGTACAATTGTGTAAAATGATTGGCCAGCAACAGCACATCTTTACCACGCTTACGCAGTGGTGGAACTACAATCTCAACCGTATTGATTCTGTAAATCAAATCCTTTCTAAAACGCGTTTCATTAGCCAACTCGTGTAACGGGACATTGGTGGCACACACCAACCTGATGTTGATGGGCACCGGCTGGTTATCGCCCAGGCGCATTACCTGCCTGTTTTGCAAAACGCTCAACAGCTTGGCCTGTTGGTGTAGCGAAATGTTGCCAATCTCATCCAAAAACAATGTGCCTTTATCTGCGGCTTCAAACCTTCCCATCCTGTCTTCGCGGGCATCAGTAAAGGCTCCTTTTTTATGGCCAAACAATTCACTTTCAAAAAGCGTTTCAGTTAAGGCACCCACATCAACTTTTACAAAATTATTTTGTGCCCTTAAGCTATGCATGTGAATGGATGAAGCGATCAGATCCTTTCCCGTGCCATTTTCGCCGAGGATCAAAATGTTGGCATCCGTTGGAGCAATCTTCTCAATTTTAAAAAAGATGTCTTGCATAATCTCACTTTCACCCAGCATTTCGCCGGCTAGGCTGTTGTTATTACCCATTCGCGATTGCAGCCGGCTGTTGCTTCCCTCCCGTTTGGTGAGAGCATCTTTTATAATGTTGATCAACTTTTCGTTGTGCCAGGGCTTCACTACAAAATCGGCTGCTCCTTCTTTTAAGGAGCGTACAGCCAGGTCAATATCGCCATAAGCTGTTATCATAATTACGGCTGCCTCGCATTTAAATTCACGTATTTTCTTTAACCAATACAACCCTTCGTTGCCTGTATTTATGGAGCTGTTGAAGTTCATGTCGAGCAATAGCACATCAAATTTTTGCTTCGATAATAAGTCTCGCAGGTTTTCGGGATTGGCTTCGGTAAGTACTTGTTTTGCTTCGGTTTTAAGCAACAATCTTACGGCCGTAAGTACATCAGGGTCGTCGTCTACAATTAAGACTGAAGCAGTTTTCAATAACATGGGCAGAACAAATTTTGGTTTAAAGGTTCCTATCGATTTGCCATAAGAAACAGGGGTCATTCAACTACAGCTAAATATCCCCATTTTTTTGGTAGCCTGTAAATATCTACAAGTGTACCAGATTTGCAAAGGCCTGTTTATTAATTTCTTATTGTTGCAACCCTGTAAGCGGGTGTATCAAAAGCGAACACTCAGTGTAACATTACAGGACAGTGTATCATTTAAAACAAGTGCAAATTACTTGAAAATCAAGTACTTAAATTCTGGCACATTTTGTAGATACTGAATGGTACAAAAGAAGAACTCGTTTAACAACAACTGAAAACTTAAGCTACCGTGGATAGAGTTATTGCAAAAAAAAGATGGACAACCAAACGCATTCTTACCATTGCCGGCATAACGGCCTTACTTATTTTAATAGGCGGAAGTTATTATTTCACCTCTGGCAAAAGCCGCTTAAATGTTGAGACTGAAAGGCTCACTATATCTGAAGTAAAAAAGGGTTCCTTTAAAGAATTTATTTCCGTAAACGGGATTGTATTACCCATAACTACCATTTACCTGGATGCAATTGAAGGAGGCCGTGTGGAAGAAAAATATGTGGAGGATGGAGCTGTTACTAAAAAAGGTCAACCCATTTTACGACTATCGAACACCGACCTTGAACTGGGATTGGTTACCCAGCAAACCAACGTTTATAACCTGTTGACTCAAATGCAAATTTCCCGCAACGCGGCACAACAAAACACGGTAACCAAGCTAACACAAATGACTGATGTGGAGAGCCAGTTAAAAGAGGCCGAACGTATTTACAACCTGAATAAACACTTGTACAACGAGAAGGCTATCGGTCTGCAGGAGTTTAAACAAGCAGAAAATAATTACAACTATTTAAGACAAAAGCAGCACCTAACTGCAACCATTTTAAAACAGGATTCAGGCTCGAATACACAGCAGTTAACACAGGCAAGACAATCGTACCAGGGATCGCAAAATGCATTGAACGTAATGCAAAAAAAAGTGGGCGATCTTATAGTACGTTCACCGGTTGACGGGCAACTTACCTCGCTGGATGCAGAAGTAGGCCAGAATAAAAACAAGGGCGAACGGCTGGGCCAGGTAGATGTTTTGAGTGGTTTTAAAGTTAGGGTTGATATAGATGAGCATTACATCAGCCGCATATTTAACGACCTGGCAGGCGAGTTTGCCTTTGCAGGCAAAACTTATAAGCTGGTAATAAAGAAAGTTTTTACACAGGTTACCAATGGCCGGTTCCAGGTAGATATGGTTTTTGTTGATGGCGTGCCGGAGGGTATACGCCGTGGGCAAACTTTGCAGATTGCTCTTGCCTTGAGCGATGA
>JBBQVY010000440.1:0-2360 GCA_038211085.1 Chitinophagales bacterium
GTTTGCAACTGGCCATTGGTATGTAAGATTTTTTTGTCGTTCCCGGTTACGTCTAAAGTGGTCATTACTTCACCTGTTTTCCCGTTCAGTTCTTTAAGTAGCAAACCCACTTCGGGAGAATTTACATATTCATATTTCATATTGGTAGCTGTTCCATCTACCCTGGGGTCAACAGCATGCGACAGGCTGAAAGGTTTACCTAACACAGCCTGGCTATAGTCGTACCGTGCTACTGTTCCGTCGCCATAAAGTACTTTCCTAAGTCTTACATGGTACCTTATGCGGTCATTGAGTGTATCGTAAATAAATCTGGCGCTACGACCATCATTTGTTTTTATGCTAATGGGGTCAACAATAAAACTTAATGGTGAAAAGGCATACTCAAGATACCTTCCGGCGGGTTCACTTATTTTTTTCTTCCTGTTCGGTATATCATAAGTAACCAGATACACATTTTGAAACTGGTCTTTAATTCCTTGTAAAACGTAAGCTGCTACTCCCGCTGTTACCACTTTTTCAAACTGGTAGCGATGTCCGTTTTCCAATTGCAGAAAAAATGTATTTCCATACTGGTATAAGCGCATGCCAACTCCGGGTAAAGGAACCCATAGATTGAATACCGTGGAGCTTTTAGTAAAATGAGTGCGCCAGCCTTTAGGAAAATGAATATCAATCTGGGGTTGGCCCGAAGCATTTACGCCGGCATCGTACAAACCATAGAAAAAATTTAATTGCCAGGGACCATCAACTGCCCGTGAATTTCCAAAACGCATTGCCTGTAACGGAATTTCTCCCGTACCGCCCGAAACATCTAAATCTATAACATCATGACTTTCATTTGAGGTGCATGGATCAATGTTCTTTGCAATGCAGACGGAACATTCCTCCTTTTTATCATTACAACAGGTGGGACAATTTGTACTGTCAGATCTTTGGGCAAGACTTAAGTCTTTTGAAGTGACACTCACTTGCACCATATTTTGGTCAAAGCCTTTGGTGACAAGTACCCTGAATATTCCCAACTGGTTATTTACCCGTAAACTAAATACACACTTATTTTCATTATTTAATAGAACAACCGCTACAGTTTTTCCACTATCCAGGCTACCACCATCCAAAATGGAGAGGACTACTTCATCTCCTGCATTACCATTTGGGTAAAAAATTTCAACGGGTATGGTGGCATTGGTTTTTACGCCACTGATACGTTGAAAATAACCTACGCTGTTAGCGGGTAAATTATAAATTTGGTTGTTTATGGTCAATTGGCAGGTTACCTGTTTACCAGCGTCAGTAGCGCCTGTCTGTGATTTTACTGAAAGGCTCAGCGTAAAAAAAAGGAAAGAGAAAATAGTTGAAATCATTAAGGAAGGCACGTTTGAGTTTGGGAATAATCTCTTGTTCATAAGCAATGGTTTTGAACGGTACTGTGAAGCTATAAACCCTCACCGCCAAAAAATGGCGGTGGGCATTTTTTTTTAAAAATAATTTGAAATTAACTCTCGTACGTCTTTCTAAACCTGTTGAAAGTTATCGGGTAGCCATGGTCCCGTAAGCCCTGCACCATGCGTTGTATGGTACGTTCTGACACCTGGAATTTTTTGGCGAGTTGCTCAGGGGTACCTGACTGTTTATGTCGGGCCAGAGCTTTGAGCGTTTCTATTTTTTGGGCGTAGTCAATAAATGTCATCGAAATTTGAGTTTGGTGATGGTTAAATGGGTATGAAAATGTGATCTCCACTACTATTAATAGCCAAATCACCAAAAATCTAATCAATATTTTATTGTGTATGATTTGCATCAGCAATCCATAATAGTTATTTTTAGCTGCTCACCAGCAATTCTTAAAACTGCCCGGAATATTGGTTTCAAATTATTATAGTAACGATTAAAAGGCTTTGCCCACCAGGTGCTTTTCATGATCCATTAGGAACGAGGTGAGTTTATAAAATAAACGATCATGTTTTGCGAGGAATGCCTGCAAACTAACAATGCAATACAAATTTTGCAAGGGTCAGATGCCAAAAAAATACAGCAATTATTTTGCTGGATTTACAAAACGTATTACCAAAGTTTTTTACATTGGATCCTTTATAAATTTAGTGGGTTCACTTACCAGGACAAGTTATTGGAAGACGCAAAAGATGCCTTTCAAAATGGGTTGATTGCGTTCTTTATAAAAACACAAAAAAATGATTTTAAATTTAAAGGAAGCCTGAAATCAATTATTTTTTCATTCGGTTTATTGCAACTACAAGCGTTATTAAAAAAGGAAAAATGTATTGATCATGAAGGGGAACATATATATGACCTGGATAAAATGTTTGTGAATAATATGGATGATGACCTTTCAGCAATCC
>JBBQVY010000441.1:0-2355 GCA_038211085.1 Chitinophagales bacterium
GAAATAAATTGTGGTGAAAGTGGGCTAGGAATAAGGATGTTTACACCCATTGCCGCCTTAAGCGATCAGCCAATAACCATTAATGGTTCAGGTAGTTTACTTAACAGGCCTATGGATTTTTTTGATGAAATATTTCCAAAACTCAATATTAGTATCACCTCAAATAAGGGCAAGCTTCCATTACAAATAAAAGGTCCTCTTCAACCGGTTGAAGTAACAGTTGATGGCTCGTTGAGTTCTCAGTTTCTTACCGGTTTATTGATGGCATATGGAGCAGCAGCCACTCAACCGGTAACCATAAAAGTGAATAATTTAAAAAGTAAGCCCTATATAGATTTGACCATGCAAGTCATGCAAGACTTTGGTATTACAATCACACATAGCAATCATGAGTTTTTTACTATAATACCTGCAATAACTAATTACAAACCTCAAACTTATACTGTTGAAGGCGACTGGAGCGGAGGTGCATTTTTACTGGTTGCCGGTGCCCTTGCAGGTCCATTAACTGTTAAAGGTTTAGATGTGCAGTCCACACAAGCCGACAAAGCTATTTTGCAGGCATTAATTGATTGTGGGGCAGATATAAAAGTTACGGACGATGGCAGCATTACCATTGGCCCCGCTGAACTAAAAGCATTTCATTTTGATGCAACAGATTGCCCCGATCTTTTTCCACCTTTAGTTGCCCTTGCTACTTATTGCAATGGGATAACGGTTATTGAAGGAGTACATCGGCTGGCCCATAAAGAAAGCGACCGAGGTATTACATTGCAACAAGAGTTTGGTAAGATGGGTGTAGAAATTACCCTCAACGAAAACGTTATGATGGTTAAGGGAGGAGAAGAAGTTCATGCAGCCCCGGTGCATTCACGTCACGACCACCGTATAGCTATGGCTTGTGCAGTGGCAGCCTTACGATCTAATGGTGAGGTAAATATTGAGGAAGCCCAGGCAATTGACAAATCTTATCCTGATTTTTACGACAATTTGCAACAATTGGGAGCGCAGGTTTTTATAAGTTTTTGATTGAAGAGAGGTTTATCAAAAGTTTATAAATCTTTACATGTCTGTTTTGATTTAAGTGGGCAACCACCTTCGCCTTTTATTAACTTTGAATGGATGAAAGCATCACTAAACATAAAAAATATTTTATCGCAGGTTGAAAAACTGGATAAAAACGAACAACAAACTCTTGTAGAGCAACTATCTTTTCTGCTCAAAAAGTCAGATTTCAAAAGTGATTTTTCTACAAAATTGACATCAATCTCAGAATTGGGTAAAGAAATTTGGGACGGGACAAACATTGACAATTATATACACGAAGAAAGGAAATGGTAGTCTAAGATTTTCATTCGAAAATGTATTGCTTCTTTTCAATGATAATTTCTCTAAAAGCAAATCAAATTAATTGACACACATAAATATTCATAATTAAAACAAACTTCTTTTGAACAGTTTTGGACGCTTATTCCGGGTGCATATTTTAGGCGAATCGCATGGCGAAAGTGTTGGGATTGTAATTGATGGTTGTCCTGCAGGATTACCGCTTACAGTCGAAGATTTTACAACCGACATTGAACGCCGCAAGGGAGGTACAAAAGGTACTACTCCCCGTAAAGAAGATGATCTTCCTATTTTTAAAAGTGGTGTTTTTAATGATCACACCACAGGTGCGCCTATTACTATTTTGTTTGAGAATAACAATACCAGAAGCACCGATTACGCAAAACAAAGAGATGTACCTCGCCCCGGTCATGCTGATTTTGTAGCCAGCAAAAAATTTGGAGGAAATGAAGATTATAGAGGAGGCGGCCATTTCAGCGGACGTCTTACAGTTTGCCTGGTCGCAGCCGGCGTAGTTGCAAAGAAAATAATGAACCACATAAAAGTGAATGCTACTATTACTGAAGTAGCTGGTGAGCAGGATGTGGAAAAGGGGCTTCAAAAAGCTATTGATGCAAAAGATAGTGTAGGTGGTATTGTTGAATGCCGTGTGTCAGGCCTTCCGGTGGGCATAGGAGAGCCTTTTTTCGATTCGGTAGAGTCTGTGTTAAGTCATGCAGTTTTTGCTATTCCTGCCGTTAAAGGCATCGAATTTGGATCTGGCTTTGCTGCAGCCCGAATGTTTGGCAGCGATCATAACGATTCAATACAGGATATGCAGGGTACAACTGCTACTAACCATGCGGGTGGTATTGTAGGCGGCATCTCCAATGGTAATGAATTTGTTTTCAGAATTGCCATTAAGCCAACCTCTTCAACACCCAAAGAGCAACAAACCCTAAACTGGCAAACCGGGCAGGTAGAAGCGTTTGCTGTAAGGGGACGCCACGACCTTTGCATAGCTTTGCG
>JBBQVY010000442.1:0-2344 GCA_038211085.1 Chitinophagales bacterium
TTTTGATCCCGAAGAGCCGGGTGTTGTAAAAAGAGTGCAGCGCGGTGGTTCGTTTCTTTGCAGCGATGAATATTGCATTCGCTACAAAGCAGGCAGCCGTGGAAAAGGAGAGGTGAACAGTGGCAGTAATAATTTAGGGTTTAGGTGCGTGAAGGATAGCCTGTAATAGAAGCGGTTTGCAACTTTTGATGACACGAAACAACCTGCTGCCAATTTTTATAATGGTACAAAAGCTACCGTGAGTACACATCTACCTCATGTCAAAAAAAGGTAACCACAGAGTACACAAAGAAAGAAACACAGAGAAAAGCCAGCGTTAAATCTTTGTGTCCTCTGTGAAAGACTCTTGTTTTTCTCTGTGGTTAATATCTCATTGACGTAAACTGTGTCTATAAAAACGAATACTTCCATATCACTTTTGCTAATGTTTGCCTTGGCCCTGGTTTCCTTTTGCTGCGGCCAGGCAAAACAACATCCGGCACAGCCAGGTGGCAATGCCATGACCGGCACAGGCCAGATTAAAATACAGTCAGGGGTAAATGCAGGTCAACGTTCTAATAAAAAACCAATCTGTTGTGTAGCCGCACCTTCAAGATTTAAGAAAAATGTCCTGTACACTGAATCATCTGCGATAAAACGAGATACCTCTAAACAATAAACCAGTTAGCGGGTTCAGCTGCTTTTTGTGCAACATATTTGTGCATTTGTAAAATGCAATTACCATTCTTTCAGGCGAGTTCTTTATTTACAACAATCGTTAAACTCGGCTACCTTTATTGCTGCTCTAAATGTGCTTTAAACAACTTTGTAGAACAGGATTTTTGAACATGTTATTTACGCTTAAACCGCATGATGTAAGCCATGAAAGAAATACGTGAGATCATAAAAGCTTTTGATGATGCAGTTGCAAAAGGTAAGAGGACAGCACTTGCTTCCGTAGTTCATTTAGATGGATCGTCATACCGAAGACCCGGTGCCCGTATGTTGATTGACGATGAAGGCAACATAACCGGAGCCATAAGCGGTGGATGCCTTGAGGGTGATGCCTTGCGCAAAGCATTGCTTGTAATTGCACAGCAACATGCAAAGCTGGTTACCTACGATACAACTGACGAAGAGGATATGTCGTTTGGAGTGCAACTTGGGTGTGCCGGCATTATCAGGGTCTTATTTGAGCCTATAGATACTCATGCTCCCAATCATCCCATTAATCTTCTCAAGAAAATAGAATCAACCCGGCAAAGGGCAGTATTGATTACATTATTCTCGATGGGCCAGGCAAATAACGGGCAATTAGGAACTTGTTTACTGCTTGAAGAAAATGGAACCTTTTCTGGTACCATTCCACTGGTGGAACTGGCTGACACGATCATGGACGAAGCCAGGAAAGCACTTGCAGCAGGGACTTCAATATTTAAAAATTTTGAGGCAGATGGACAAACCATTACAGCCTTCTTTGAGTTTGTACAACCTGCTATTTCGTTGGTAGTGGTGGGTGCCGGTAACGATGCCATTCCTTTGGTTAACATTGCCGATGCCATTGGCTGGGAAGCCCGGGTGGTCGACGGCAGATATACACATGCCAAACCGCAACGCTTTGTAAGTGCCTGCCAGGTATTGGTAAGCAAGCCCGAAAATGTATTGAACCATTTACAAATTGATGCCCTTACAGTTTTTGTTTTAATGACGCACAACTACAATTACGATCTTGCCATGCTGGAAGCGTTGTTACAGCGTAAAGTATCATACATAGGCATGTTGGGCCCACGAAAAAAATTAGAGAGAATGCTGGGCGAATTGGAAGAGAAAGGCATACACGTAACGGAGGAGCAAATGAGCACCATCTTTGGGCCGGTTGGTCTTGAAATAGGGGCAGAAACTGCTGAAGAAATAGCATTAAGCATCATAGCCGAAATCAAATCTGTTTTCTCCAACAAAAAGGGCAGTTCTCTTCGCGACAGCAAAAATTATATTCATTCACGGGCCGATAACCACATTAGGGATTAAACAATATGGCAGCTTATTCTATTCATAATTGCACCATTGTTATTCTTGCGGCAGGTACTTCTGCAAGGTTGGGTAGTCCCAAGCAATTATTGATTTATAATAACAAAACCCTGTTGCAGCATGCAATAGATACGGCCCTTGCTACCGGCTGCCAAAAGGTGATGGTGGTATTAGGTGCCCACTTCAACCTCATTATAAATCAACTCACAGATCAACCCGTACAAGTCATTGAAAACAAAGACTGGCAGGAGGGAATGGCATCATCTATTCGTTATGCATTGAAAAATATAACGATGGCCGGTTATCAGCCTGAATGCATTATTTTTATGGTTTGCGA
>JBBQVY010000443.1:0-2316 GCA_038211085.1 Chitinophagales bacterium
TACTCCTGCTTATGGCACAGCCAGGGGCGTATGGGCTGTAGTTACTGGTGTGCCCGATGTACAACTGTATAAGACAGCAAGCCGTAATCCTGCTTCAGTTAATCAGCACACGATCATCAACGACTTTAAGGGTTACGAAAAGCATTATTTTTTAGGTGGAAGTTCCAGTTGGGCTAACATTCGCGGTCTGCTAACCAATAACATTGATGGACTTAAATTGCATGAAGAGGGAGATTATAAAGCTGCAAAAATTGACGTGTGGGGCATAAGTGATAAGAATTTGTTTTTAGAAGCGAATAAAGTTTTGAAGCAGGAGAAACAACCTTTTTTTGCTGTTATCCAGACGGCCGATAACCACAGGCCTTATACCATACCCGATGAAGATAAAGCTGCTTTTAAGCTGCAGAATGTACCATTGGACACCTTAAAGAAATATGGTTTTACATCTCTGGATGAATACAATGCTTTTCGTTATACTGACTTCAGCTATAAAACTTTTATAGATGCTGCTAAAAAAGAACCCTATTTCAATAATACTATTTTTGTTTTTATAGGTGATCATGGAATTTTGGGCGATGCGGGAGATATGTTACCAAAAGTGTTTACTGCTCAAAGTTTAACTAGCGAACATGTGCCATTCCTTATCTATTCGCCTAAGTATATCAAACCCGCCAGTTACAATTATGCTGCCTCGCAGCTGGATGTTTTGCCTACTCTCGCGGGATTATGCCGCATCAATTATACAAACACAACGCTTGGTAAAGACCTGTTGAAAGTAGCCGGTGACGGCAGCGAAAACACCGCTTTTATAATTGATATTGATGCACGAAAGATTGGAGTGATTAACAACAATCTCTACTACAATTACAGGGTTACAGGCGAAGGCGATAACCTGGCTTCAATAGAAAACAACACACCTGTTGCACTAACTGATTCATTGAAAAAGAAATATAGGTTTATTACCGATGCATATTACCAAACCGCTCGGTACCTGTTACTTAACAACAAGAAACCCAAATAGATTTAAAGCTTGAGAAGCTGCCTACGAGTTATATTTTGTAAATACTATAAGTAACAAAGAGCGTAGCTTTTACCACATAGGATGATATGCAAATAGTGTCTCAAAGGCTTTTATGCGTGTACTTATTTTGTATCTATCTGCCTACTATTGGAGTAAAAAAAATCAGCATACGAAAATGGAGCAATAAAATCTGGACAGCTTTTTAGTTAGGTTAATCGCATCTTACTACATTTTATCTTTTCCTTGTGCTATAGGCACAAATCGTGGGTAGAAATTATGTAGATAGCACGAGGCGTTCCGATAGGAACGCTTAGTGCTATTTTTAGTTTTGCTCCCCACAAAAAGTCCCTAACGGGACTATAAGAACTGTATTTGTAACTTGGTTTATTTATAAGTGCTAAAAAAGATAAGATACGTTTGCCCTGTTCTAAGCATATCCCATTCAATGTCGCTTACTTAAGCATTATAAAATTGCACGCAAATACACATTGAAATACCACTCAAAGACTCAAAAGAAGAAGAGGTATGTCTTTGCTATTAGCTCCCTTTTTTCTTTGCGTAAAATTTACTTAAGTAAACGACATTGATATCCTATTTATCATTTTTTTGCTGCAGGCTCCGAATTGCTAACAAAAGCTATGTGCTTACTATCGGGCGACCATGAGTTTACATTAATAGTTCCCTGGCCTCCATATAAAAATGCAATCACTCGTGGTGCTCCGCCTGAAACGGGCATCATTCGCAACATCACTCTTTTATACGATGGATGTGAATTTGGGTCAATGTTGGTGGGAAATGAAATCATAGTCATCCATTTCCCATCAGGCGAAATATGCGGGAACCAGCTATGGTATTCATCAAATGTTAATTGCTCTTGTTCGCTGCCGTCCGGTTTCATTCTCCAAATTTGCATGGTACCTGTGGGGTTGGCATTGTAGTAAATATACTTTCCATCAGGCGAGTATTCTGGCCCATCAACATGGCCAGTGGTATTTTGGGTTAGTGCCGTTTCAACTTTTGTATTGATGTTTACCTTATAGAGGTTATAAATTTTAAGTCCATTGCGCTGGCCTACAACGGCAACATCTTTGCCATTGGGCGACCAACCGTGCCAATACGAAGGCGTAGTTTCGGTAACCAGCTTGGGCGGGCCGCCTGTTAGTGGTAAAACATATACTACAGAGCCGCCACCGACGGTTTCCTTTCTGGCGCTGATCGCCAACATCTTGCCATCGAAAGAAATGCCATGGTCGTTGTTAATGGAAGTTATAGCACCGGTATTCAATTTTTCCGGC
>JBBQVY010000444.1:0-2269 GCA_038211085.1 Chitinophagales bacterium
ACTGGAAAGCAAAATTTTTATTGATTGCTCCAATTGAAGGAAGGGTAGCTTTTGCCACATTTATCCAGCAAAACCAGCAATTGCAAGCTAACCAACTTGTATGTTTCATTAACCCGGGCAACAGCCAATACTATGCGGAATTGTACATGCCACAAACAAATTTTGGCAAGATACACCTGCACCAGAAGGTATTGTTTAAACTACCCTCATACCCATACCAGGAGTATGGAAAATTAGAAGGCCGTTTGCAGTTTATTTCAAACATACCTACCGATAGCGGCTACCTGGCAAAGGTTAGCTTGCGGCAGGACCTAAAAACGAATTATCAGAAGCAAGTACAATTTAGAAATGGCCTGACGGCCGAGGCGGAAATAGTGACCAGGGATTTACGCCTGTTGGAAAGGTTTTATTTTAGTTTAAAGAGTGCTGTTACCAATTGATAAAAACACAAGCGTGTCAAACATAATTTGCAAATAGGGCAATTTGCAGGTAAAGTCCCGGACGCCCTATTTCGTTTGCTGCAGAAAGCGAAGTACCGGGCAAGCCAATGCTTCTTAAGCTTAAAGATGAAGCAGGTATTTTATTTACAAACAAGCCTAATGTTATTCCTTTAAAATAGCTGGAATAATAGGGGTAAAACAACAATTGTATGAACAAAAAATTTGCAAGCCTCGGTACTGTGTTAAGCAGGCAAGAAGCTAAAATGGTTTTAGGTGGAGGGTTACAGGATTGTACTGTAACATTTCAATGTGGTCCTACGGCAACAGTTTCATGTACAGGAAAAGTTTGTGGATTCTCCGATGATGGCGGTAATCCTCCTCAAACAAATGGAGTTATCTGCGATAATATAGAAACGAAATGTCCTAGGTAAAACACTTATTCAAAGGTTGACCCTTTAACAGGGACAACCTTCTCAAAAATTAAACTATGACCAATAAATTATTTTATATCTCAATTTTCGCAGTTCTTTCTTTATTGCATTCTCAAAATATTTTGTGTCAATCGGTAAAAGAAAAATTGATCCTTTCAGATTCGTTGTTCTACGATTTTCAAACAGGTAGTGGTGTAGAACCACTTTTTATTGAGCAAATGTGGAAAAATTCTTTAGGTGAGGTTGATAGTGTTCTCTGGAAAACCAGTATTCAACCAGATTTATCAATTTTTAAAAATTTTAAATTAAAGCAGGTAGATACGTCTTATTTTACGAAGCAAGATCGATTCTACTACCTTAAACTGCACTTCAAAATCAGACACCCTTCTTTATATTTTTCAATATAAAAGTGCAGACAGTATGCATATTAATGTGCTTAAAAGGTTTAATCAATTTCTTGAAAAAGATTACCTGGTAGCATATAGTCTGGATACCCTAAGTTTTTACGCAGGTAAAAAAGCGCCCCCGCAAAAAGTTAAAAACATTGCATTCAATTTTAATTATTGTTACAACAATGCAATAGTTATTTGCCCAATGACCATAGCATTAATTCCATTTAAAATAAATGTTACTTATAACGATACTGCCTTGAAAAATATGTACCTGGTTGTTTCTAAAAACAGGAGCAGAACTTTTACGGTAAACGGGGCAACTTTTCGTTTATTTCAGAACAAAATTTCTCCTGTCTTTAACCGGTATAATACAAAATTCAAGGTTACGGAAGCCGCAATAATTCATACCAATAAGATTGAGAATGGTATTAGAACAAAATCTACTTATTCTATGGGCGATACCATATTTACAAAGGCCAGTCGTATTGTTTTGGATAGTATTGATGAGGTTGGTCACCTATTGTATTACACCTCGCTGCCTGTTAACAGCACTTCAAATATTGTTAGCCTGCCCGAAAAATATTTAAAGGATTTAAATCCTTTCTTCAGGCCCAACCGGCAATACATGGTACTGGACTTTTGGGGTACCTGGTGTGCCCCGTGTATTGCAGGGCTTCCCGATTTAAAACGGCTTTATAACCAAACAAAAGCTAAAGCAGATTTTTTAAGTATATGCTTTGATACAGAAGATAAACTCCCCCTGGCAAAAAAAATATTTAAAAAGCATTCCATTGAGTGGGCAACTATTTTAAACGACCAAAAAAAGCCGACACTCACAAACTTTCTGCAGATTAGTTCGTTTCCAACTTATGTAGTAATATCAAAAAAAGGAGAGGTGATTTATAAAAATACCGGCCCTGAGGGATTTGACAACCTGAAGGCACTTTTAAACAGATTGTAATGGTCATTGGTCATTGGGTCATTAGGGCATTTGGTCATTAGGTCA
>JBBQVY010000445.1:0-2246 GCA_038211085.1 Chitinophagales bacterium
TGGCTGTGGTCTTGCTGTCTCCACCATCGGGTGTGGGTTCCTTCTCTTCAAGCATAACCAGTTTATTAGCAAATATTGAACGGTACAAACCAAAAGCCTGGTCGTTTGGTACAAAGTATAATTTTGGTTTAGCAACCACAACTTCAGCAGCCTTTGCCAGGTCGGGTACAATTAGCGGCGCATATGGGTGAGAAGTAGATACAAAATCGCTTAAATAATTTTGTGCAGCAGTGCCCCTGAAATCGCCAGGCAATAAGTTATCCAGGTCTTTATCGATGGTTCGTAAAAACCACTCCCTCTTTTTCTTATCAGTTAATGTTATCGTCTTTGTTTGCTTACCACCCCCCAGGCTTTTAATGGTAAACCCTGATTCTTTCAACCTGAAGACCGGCATGGTTACAGGTGTTGCCCATTCTTGTCTGTAGTTATCACCATTAAAAAAGCGTTTTACCTTAGAGGCGTTGTTGTACCGGGGATTTGCTGCCAGGGTTATGCTGTCTCCCCCATATGGAATGTATGAAATAGGTAAAGCATCTTTGTTTTCAACTGGCGAAAAGTTGAGCAGGTTGCCCTCGTAACCAACATCTGTCAGGCTATCCTTAACATTAAAAAATGTTGCCTTTACATTTCGGTTCTTCGAAATTTCGAGCGTAGCAAACCCGGTAGTATCCGAGGCAAATAATGATTTTTTACCTTTCTCCACCCGGCTTTCTTTAGCGCCTGCACCCGAAACAATGTAGTAGTGACCGCTATCGCTTATTAACTGCAGCGTATGCTCGTGACCTGCAACAAAAATTACATTCTTGTGAGGCCTTACCACATTGTCAATTTCCGTAATCATGTTTGCATAGGTGGGATGTTTCATATCCTGCGGGGTACCAAACACACCACGCGCAATAGGGTATATAAACCCAATAACAGGAAAAGGAATCTTCAGGTTTTTCCTAATATCCGTAAGTGGAAATAATGCCTGGTACCAACTAAAGTTTCCACCATGTATGCCATAGCTGCGCATAGGGTGGTGCATGGCAATAATGACCAGTTTTTTCGAATTTTCGTTCAAGAGGTTATTCAACTCACTTAATACCTGTTCTTTAGTTTTAAAGTCACAATCCGATTCAATGCCAGGTTTTTCAAACTTGTGCAACCACCATTGGCTGTCCATCAAAATCATAACTACCTCAGGTGTAACATTTACAAGTACAGGGCCGGGGCAACCATCGCCGGGGTAAAATGTTACATTGTTATCGCCCAGGGCTTCAATGTAATATTGCTGTCTTTTTACGGCTGTCCAACCATCGGGGCCATACTCAGCCCAATCGTGATTACCGGGTATAAAATAAACTTTGGCACCCGTGCCTCTTGCAATGTTTACCTGCGTATCCAGTACCGCTCTTACTTTGCTATAATTAAAATTTTGCTCGTCGGGTAAGCCGGCACGGTATAAATTATCGCCCAGGTATAAAACCGTAGTTTTTTTATCGAAGGTGTAATGCTGTTTAACCGAATGAATAACGGGATGCTGTCCCCTTGAATTGAATTCACCGGCATCTCCAATCAAAATTATTCTTGCCTGTAAAGTGTCATCGGTAATTTGTGCAATTGCACCGTGTTGCAGAAATAATAGTAGCACTGCACTACATATCTTTAACCTCATGCTTCTTCTTGTATTTAAAAATTAAAATATTGGGAGCGCCTACATCTGCGGCTTCATTTGATATTAACATGTCGCCCCACGGGGTAAACGTAATGCCTTCGGGTTGTTTAAATACTATTGGATCTAATTGATAAGCTTCTTTAATTTTTCCATCAGGCTCAGCAACCACAAGCGCTTTGTTAACCGAAGAAATGATATATAGTTGTTTTGTAATTGGGTGAACGGCTATACCAGAGGGTTTAAATTTCATTGCACCTGTGCCTAAATTTTCTGAAATCCTCTCTACGTCTAAAACAAAATAAGGGCTATCAGTAAATGTCTGAGTTACTACGTTGAAAGAATAAGCTGACAAAGATTTTTTTTTATCGGCCTCACAATCTTTGCATAGCAACACCATTTGTTTGCTTGCAGAATCATAGAACATTCCTTCAAACTCATTTTTACCCGGTACCGGTGATTTAAATTTATTTTCCTGAATGGAGTCGATAGAGAAGATTTTAAACGCAGTAAGATCCCCGTTACTCTTTAGTGCATAAAAGGTACTGTCAAATAAAGACAGGTCTTCATAGTCCCCGTTTTTAGAAAATTT
>JBBQVY010000446.1:0-2240 GCA_038211085.1 Chitinophagales bacterium
TGGATCAGGGATAAGACGCAACAGCTGATCATTTATAAAAAGGATCCATCTGTTGTTGCCGCACTACAAAAACTGGCACTTGATGATACCCACGCAGTAAGCGCAATTCATGCGTTACATACCCTGGAAGGATTGAATGCGCTATCGTTTGACATGCTTAAAAAAGTTGCAGCAATGGGTGAGCCTATGCTCACTGCACATGCATTGCTATTGCTAAAGAAATTCAATATTGCTGCCAATGTAAAATCTATGGCAATACTGGCAACAGACCTGCTTAATAAAAACAATGCAGTTATTAATTTATACCTTGCTGGCTCGCTTGGCCCGTGGAATTTAGTATCATCAGAAACCTTTCTGCCTTTCCTCCAAAAAATAGCTGCAACATACACTGGCAAACCCATTTACCAGGAAGCCGTCATGAGCAGTTTAAAGGGATCTGAAGAAAAATTCCAGGCACTACTTAAAAAATCAAATACCGCTAAAAGCACAGGCACTTTAATGGATTCTTTATTAGCTCAAACTGTTCAGAATAAGAAGACAGGAAAGAAGAATTCCATTTTTGTACAGCTCTCCACTCCCATCGATTCACGAACCAATGGTTTAGCACTGTTCCGCACAATCTGTGCGGCCTGCCATGGTGCTGATGGAGACGGAATGGAACATATAGCCCCGCCATTAAAGGGATCAGAATATGTTGAGGGTCCTTCAGAAAGATTGGCGATGATTATTTTAAATGGTATGGAAGGACCATTTCATATAAAAGGGCAGCTTTATAAGTTTAATGGAAGCATGCCAAATTTTGCAAATAATTACAACGATAAACAAATAGAGGACATCATCAAATATTTACACAACGCTTATGTTACCGGGCCAGCTAAAGCAATAAAAGCCGATGACATTAAGAAACTCAGAAGTAAAAAAACCGGCACATTAAAAGAACAGGACTTGTTGGAAATGGCGGGTACTAATTAGTTCCCTGTTCAGTAAGGCTTCGGGAAACTACCTGCAAACAATATCTTTTCATAATTGCAATAAAATAATTTCATGAAACAAAAATTGCCTCGCCGCCACTTTATACGTATGGCATCCGTTGCAGGTATCGGAGTGTCTATCATACAAAGTTTGCCGAAAGTTTATGCAGGCAGGCAGGCTCAAAATTCTGGCAGGGTTGGAATTATTGGGCTCGACACTTCGCATAGCGTAGCCTTTACCAAATCGCTGAATGCTACGGATGCAGCTGCTGAATTTAAAGGCTATAAAGTTGTGGCTGCCTACCCCAATGGTAGTAAGGATATAGAGTCTTCTGTAAAAAGGATTCCGGGCTATATAGAGCAAGTAAAAAAGTTGGGGGTGGAGATCGTAGGTTCTATAGAAGATTTGCTAAAAAAGGTTGATGTTGTTTTATTGGAAACCAATGATGGCAGACCACATTTGGAGCAGGCAATGAAGGTTTTAAAAGCAGGCAAACCCATGTTTATCGATAAACCTGTGGCAGCATCTTTAAAAGATGTAATAGCTATTTACGATGCTGCTAAGAAGTATAACGTTCCTGTCTTTTCTTCCTCTTCGCTACGATACATGCAAACGGTACAGGAAGTAGTAAGCGGTAAAGTAGGTGCAGTTTTGGGAGCCGATACCTATAGTCCGGCCACAATTGAAAAAACGCACCCCGATTTTTTCTGGTACGGTATACATGGTGTGGAGATTTTATTTTCAGTAATGGGTACAGGGTGTAAACAGGTAAGCCGTGTACATACCAACGATACGGATATAGTGGTGGGTATTTGGAACGACGGACGGATAGGCACATTTAGGGGAACCCGCACCGGTACACACGATTATGGCGGCACTGTTTACGGGCAAAAAGGTGATATGTCGTTAGGTCCTTTTAAAGGTTACGATGATTTATTGGTGAAGATTATTGAATTTTTTAAAACCGGACAGGCGCCGGTACCTGCCGAAGAAACGCTGCAGATTTATGCATTTATGGAAGCCGCCGACGAAAGTAAACGAAACAATGGCGCCCAAATAACTTTGGACTCAGTTGTTCAAAAGGCTTCAAAACAAAATGCCTGAGGCATACACTTTAGAATTACTGTATAAGCAAACACAAACCCCCAAAATAGCCAGCTGATTGATATTATCACAATAAAGATCAGGCTGGTTTTTTTTAACCTGCAGGTGATTTTGATGCAGCTCCGTTTGTGGCTGACCCGTCGGTGTAGTGAGATCACATTCAT
>JBBQVY010000447.1:0-2185 GCA_038211085.1 Chitinophagales bacterium
CCTTCTATTAAACACTTATAGGTTCATCTTATTTAAAAGCTTGTTCCCGGCTTTTTGGCCAGCCAATTGTCCTCCGTCAGCAATAATAATTTGCCCTGTCATAAAACTGCTTTCATCACTTGCCAGAAATAAAAATACAGGTGCGATTTCTTCTGGTTTTCCAGGCCGGTTTAGTGGTATGTACTGCTTTACGAATTCTTCAACAAATTCAGGGGGATCAATTTTTTTAGACATGGGCGTTTCTATATATCCGGGGCAAACAGCGTTAACCCGAATACCAAGATGGGCCAATTCAATAGCCATAGTTTTTGTAAGCATTATTACACCGCCTTTGGACGAATTGTAATGGGCATATCCAAACTCTCCATCCAGTCCGTTTTTGCTGGCCATATTTACTACCACTCCCTTTTGTCTTTTAGCCATTACTCTGCAGACAGTTTGCGCAACGAAAAACATTCCGGTGAGGTTAATTTCTATGATCCCTTTCCACTCGCTTTCTTCTATTTCTAAAAAAGGTGTTTCATTAGCTATGCCTGCATTATTGATCAAAACGTCTATTGGTTGAATACCTTCAGCCTTTACTACTGCACTTCTTACTTGCTCCAAATTACTTACATCGGAGTTGTAAGCATGTACGACAGCGGCTGTTTGCTGTAATTCCTCAACCGCTTTGTCAAGGTTCTGCTGGTTATTATCCAGCAAGGAAAGTATTGCACCTTCACGGGCAAAATGGCGTGCTATCTCCAAACCAATACCCCTTGCAGCACCGGTAATTAAAACGTGACGGTTAGTAAAGCGGCTTTTTTCCATTTGGTTCTGTAAAGGCTTTTCATCATTTCAAGGGTGAAAGTATAATTTTGTTTACAAAATAGATATATTTATGTAAACTTTTTTTTAAATATTCGTTGATTTTTTTTCTGGATAGCTGTGCGATCTTCACAACTTAAATTTCTAAGGTGTGCGCCTTGATACGAGAAAAACTGCCCTTAATAATGCTGCACGTGTAATGAAAAGTAACGTTAAAACCTTTAGATTTGAAAGCTAAAATTAATTAAGACGTCAGGTAAAAGATGTAACGGATTCGGGTTAAAAAAATCCTATCCAGGCATGAGAGAATAGCTGAAGAAAAAAAAATAACAGAATATGGTGCCCGCCCGGCTGGCCCCGTCCGGCTGACGCCAGTCGGACGGGCATTCCGACGGGCAAGAAAAGCTAAATAGTATTAATGCTGCCTTGCTCCAACAAACATCTAAAACCCACTTTTTACCTTGTGGAAAGTACGAGACCTTTCTTTTAACAAGCAAAAAAAATGCATATTTAGGCCCTTTTTGCAGAAGTTATAAAAGCATCTTTGATAAAAACTGAATCATATTTTATGACCTCTTTTTTACTATGAGAAAATCTTATTTATCCTGGGGAGCTTTGTTTGCATGCAACCTTATGTGGTCGCTACAGTTTACCTGCATCAAGTTAGTACAGGACCAGGTCGGTCCGTTTAGCACCGTTTTTATACCGATGCTTTTAGCTACCTTATTTATGATCCCTTTTGTTTACAAAGATGCAAGGGCAAATAAGAAAAGAAAGCTGGGTGATTTAAAGGTCTTCGTCATGCTGGCTTTATTGGGTCAGTTTCCAGCCCAGGTCTTAATGACTTTGGGCACACAGCAATCGACAGCAAGTAATGCAGCGATCATTTCACTGACATTGCCAGTCGTCTCCGTTCTTTTAGCGGTGGCCTTGCTCAGCGAAAAAATGAACAGGTTAAGATGGGCAAGTTTTATCATTGCAATTTTGGGTGTCGGATTATGTTCTTTAAAAGATTTTTTCAGTATAAATTTTACCACGCAGTTCTTAATCGGCAATGCACTTATTTTTTCAGGTATTGTAGGAAGCGGCTTTTATAATACCATTTGCAAAAAGATTTCAGGGGATTATACTGAAATTGAAATGTTGTTTTATACATACATTTTCATGGTTCTATTGCTGGCACCGCTGGTGTGGCATTATGAACCCGACAGTTTAAAATACATATCCGATTTTACTTCAAACACCTGGATAGGTCTTACACTACTCACCGTGTTTCATAATTTCTTATCCATGATTTTGTTCTTTAAGGCTTTAAAAAACCTGGAAGCAATACAGGTGGCCCTTTCTAATTTTTTAATAACTTTTTTCGCTCTTCCCA
>JBBQVY010000448.1:0-2178 GCA_038211085.1 Chitinophagales bacterium
ACAACAAAGGTCCACACAAACCTTAATTCTTTCATCCAGCGCTGCTAACCACCACGACATGGTACTGCCCATTGACATGCCTATGGTACCTATTCGCTTATTGTCAACATCTTCTCTTGTTTGCAGGTAGTCCAGCGCTCTGAGATTATCATACACCATCATTCCCCACATAACCTGTCCGTTCCAAAGCATGTTCTTAAACACTTCCAGTTCCGACAGTCCGCGTCGTTCACCAAAAGCCCAGCTATCTAAACATAAACCGGCATAACCTGCATGGGCAAGTGCCAATGCATAAGCAGGCTGCTGCATTTCTTTTCTGCCTTTTACGAACTCTTCTTTTCCCACTTCATACTGGCCAAAATGAGAATGATTAAATAATACCACCGGCACTTTGCCTTTGCTGTTTTTTGGCCTGGTAAAATATGCAGGTACTAACTCAATGCCATTGATGTCGAATAAAAGTTTTTCTGTAATCATTTCATCAGTCTCTTCCCTTGATATCACTTTTACCGACATAGGCCTGTGCCTGTCAGGCAGTTTACCCAGCAAGCCGTACAACTCCTTTCGTCTGTCCGCATTACTGGTGGCTGATGGTATTTCATTCGCTTTTAAGTTCATAGAGCCCTGGTTGATTGAAGAAGTTTTTGAATGACTTACACAACTGTACAAAGCAAAAACCGCTGTTGCCAGCAGCAGGCATTGTTTGGTAAAACGCTTCTTTATTTTCATTGAGTTAATCATAAAGGTGGTAGCAATATAGGTTTTCTATCGCTGTTTAACAGGAGAACATCCTGGCAAAACGGGTATCGCATGTGCATCAACCTAAGCAGTTTTTATTATACGAAGAAAAGGCATGCAATTGGATATCGTATGGCACTCACTTATACGTCAGTTTCTTTTCAGCTTTTTTTAGCCACGCTACAGTTGCAGCTGATGAGATCGTGCAATGGCTCGATGCAAGGAACACCAACAAGGGCATAAAAATCAAGTTTATTGAAGATTTTCGGGAAGTGCTATTTCAAGGTCTTTACAAAATTTCCTGGTTGTTTTTAACTTCTTTATGCCTGGGTACAGAAGATATTTTTTTATTTCCCGGCAGAACGGCATCCTGGCAGAAGTGACTCTCAGTAACACTTAAACCAGCGGGAACAATCCGGCAGAACAGGAAAGGCTTGCTATGATTAAACTATATTTTTTAACTTCGTAAAAAGCATTTTATGAAACTTGTAATAGATTTTGAAACCATTAACGATGTCTCTAAAAAACAATGGTTAATTGACACGTTGAGATTAATGAATATAAGTTTCAATACAACAGAGAGGAGACAAACCATAGAAGAGTATAACCTGGAAATTGATGAAGCAGAAAAAGAAATTGAAAGAGGTGAATACACTACAGCAGCGGATTTAAAAAAGGAAGCTCGCTTATGGTAACAATCTGGGGCAAATCAGCAAAAAAACAACTTCAGGCCGCCTTTGATTATATAAAACACGATTCGCTTCAAAATGCTGAAAAGGTCAGAGATGAGATTATTGATACTTCTATAGAACTTGTTTTAAATTCTGAAATACATCCTCTTGACAAATACAAGCTTAATAATGATGGAACATACCGGGCTTTTGAACTTCATCGCTATAGAGTTTCTTACCGGGTTTTAAAAAATGAAATCAGGATTATTCGTTTGAGACATGCAAGCAGGTCTCCTTTAAATTATTGATGACATTGACGGCAAGTGCGTTAGCCGTTGTTGTGTATTCCCGCATACGGGACAGTTATGAACTACAACTTAAACGTGGATGGGCGGCTGCGGTTTCATTCGTATCTCCGCCCAAGCTGTAAAATTTGTAGCTATACATAAAAAGTAAGCATGGATAACAGCACCATTTGGTCTAAACGGGGTCTTGGTAGCTAAGCTTTGTGTGTTGGCATAAGACCCCGCGCTAAATGCCGGGGTCCGTTGGCAAACGCATATGGCCATTGAAGGAGACCCCTAAAGGACCAAAAGTTTCCGACCTGCCTGCACAATCCTTTAATTTAAAATTATTAATCTCCCTTAACCAATACATTCCTTTTTAAGAAAGTTAACTTCATAGTTGTAAATCTGAACGTATGTTATCCATCCATTTTACCTGTCAATTTGCTTTTGCAGCAATGCATTTATTTTCTACAGAACCAAAA
>JBBQVY010000449.1:0-2143 GCA_038211085.1 Chitinophagales bacterium
TATATTTATCCAGCTTACGTCCCTGGTATCAATATAGCTAAAGCTTTCTTCGGGAGTTTGAAGTTCGGTTACAGTTATCTTTTCCTTATTATAATCATGAACATAAATCCTGGTGGTCTCTGCATCCTTCCTAATGGTTTGAATAGTAGGGTTTACCTGTAGCACTTTTTTGGTTCGAACAAGTTCGAAAGGATTAATCAGCGATAAATAATCTTTTGGACGTCTCATCAATTGAATAAATGTCTTTTACTAATGGAACAAATAAAAATAAATAACAATGGGTAAAAACGAAAAAATATGCAAAAACTGTTAGGTTCTGCAAAATATTTTTTGACTATTCAACTTTTGGAAATGGTGCCCTCGGAGAAAGGTCGCTTGTCCAAATGTGTCTGAACATTTTCCAGTTCCCTGTTTCTGGTTTCCACAATACTATGTACTTTCCTTTATCTGCTTGCTTACCTATGCTATCTGCAAGAATGTATGTTCCCTCTTCAGCCAGCAAACTGCTATCGCCCCATATTTTAAGAGTAGTAATTTCAAAATCTTTCACACCCTTTTGCATGAGAGATGCTATATAATGCCTGATTGCGTCTCTTCCGACAATTGCAACGGTATCTGCTGCCATAATTTTGGCATCAGTGGTATAGCTATTTGAAACATCAATAGAATCACCAGCCTTAAAGGCTTTGATAAAATTTTGATCACCTTGAAGTATAGATGCCTTACCTTGTTCTATATCAAAAGCAGATGCAGATTTTTCTATCTCAATTTTGTCGTTAGGGTTACAAGAAAAAAATAAAACAAAGCAACAAGCAATACGAAAAAGTTTAAGTTGGCGAAAAGCTAGCATGAGTTTTTATTGTTATTGAGTAGTTACAATTTAAGCAAATAGGCCATTAAATAACTTATAAAAATTTTTTTGCCTTTTCAAGGTCTTCTTTTGTATCAATTGATACCGGAGCTTCTTTTGTAAGTACCATTTTTAATTTTACACCATGTTCGAGGTATCTAAGACATTCAATTTTTTCTGCGGCTTCAAGTGGCGTTATTTCCCACCGGGTAAAATCCATTAAAGCTTTTTTCCTGAAAGCATAAATTCCAATATGTTTATAATATTTCGTTACAGCCCTTGGGTCACGGGGGTAAGGAATAACACTGCGGCTGAACATGATAGAATCCATATTTTTATCTACCACCACTTTTACAATATTAGGATTCTTGATCATTACCTCGTCGGTAATTTCATGCATAGGTGAGGCCACCTGCACAAGATGGTGAGGGTCGTTGCTAAAAGCGTTCACAAGGCTTGCAAGAATTTCTTTTTTCACAAACGGTTCATCACCCTGTACATTGATAATTACCTCCACATCAATATCGGCAGCAGCTTCTGCAATGCGATCGCTTCCGCTTTCATGCTCCTTCTTGCTCATAATGGCATAGCCACCATTTTGTACGATCTCATTAAATATTATTTCGCTGTCCGTTATTACAATCACTTCATCAAAGAGCAGGGTTGCGATGGTATTTTCATAAGTGTGCCTTATCACTGTTTTATCTCCGAGCATCTGCATAAGTTTTGCCGGGAAACGTGTGGCCGCATAACGGGCTGGTATAAGCGCAATTGTTTTCATGTGAAATCGTCCTGTTTATTTCAACAAAGAAAATAATATTTTAAAAAAGCAAATCAGTTTAAGTCTTCTGATTGATAATGTACAAGATTATTTTGCAGTGGCTCCGGCAAAACATTGCTTTCAAAGCCGCAAGTGCCGCATTGGTAAACATTCTCAGCGGAAACAGCATAGTCCGAGAACAGCCAGCTTAGTATGGCAGTTATCATATTTGCCGGTGATCTTTTTGGTACAAGTTCAATATCGTGCGATCCACATTTAGGGCAAACAGCGTTACGCCGGTATTCTTCATCAAATTGTTTCATTAGTGCAATAACATCATTTGCATCATCTTTATTTATTACAAGCTTAATACCGCCAACCGCATTTGTAAGAAGCGGATCCATGGTTACCGTATACTCGTCTTTCAAATAACATTGTACGCCGGCGTCTCTAAGTTTGGTCAATAATATATTGGCCGAGAAATAATTACTAAAGGTTCTTACCACAACTAATTCCATGGCTTGGTGTTATTC
>JBBQVY010000450.1:0-2139 GCA_038211085.1 Chitinophagales bacterium
ATTCGTTTTGCATGGGCAGCTCGGCCGGCAGGTTTTGTTACCTGGAAGATCCCGATGGAACTTTGATTGAACTGGTAGAAACTCATAAGATTCCGATCCTTAAAAAACTCAACTGGAGTCTCAACCTGCAAACACGTAAAAGTGAAGGTCCTTTACCCGATTGGATGATTGGTTTAAAGTAAACAACGCAACCTGTGGCGGGGTGGTGGGGGCAGTAATTGGCGTTTCTAATCTTGAACAGTCTATTCAATTTTACAAAGATGTTTTGGGTATTGATGAAGTGATTTATAAGGGCAGCGCTCCTGCTGTTGATGTACCCTTAAACGAACAGCAGGGCCAGCAGTTTAAAAGAGCCTTATTAAAAAAACGCGTATCTGCTACAGGTGCTTTCAGTAAGCTATTGGGTATGGTTCAAATAGAATTGGTGGAGGCATTAGACTTTCAACCTCAAAAAATTTACAGGAACCGGTATTGGGGCGACTGTGGTTTTATTCATTTGTGTTTTGATGTGGTGGATATGGATGCACTCAAAAATAAGTCGGTGAAAAAGGGCTTCCCATTTACAGTAGATAGCAAAGATTCGTTTTGCATGGGCAGCTCTGCCGGAAGGTTTTGTTACATGGAAGATCCGGATGGAACATTGATTGAACTGGTAGAAACTCATAAGGTTCCTATCCTTAAAAAATTGAACTGGAGTCTTAATCTGCAAAAACGTAAAAGTGAAGGTCCGTTACCCGATTGGATGATTGGTTTGCTGGCTTTAAACAAGATCAAATAAAAAGGTGTAGCGGGACTACCGCATAACTTCACCTAACTTCTTTCTCTCAATTGCTGATAAGGCAAAATAGTTGGCACTTGCAGTAAGATGATCAAAAAATACCCTGGCGCATAAAGCACTTGTTAGAATGCCCGTCATCCATACCAAAAAAGAAAACTTCGGCACAAGGGATGATAAGAAAAGACTTAAGAGTACTGCATAAATTGGATAAATAATTATAAGCGCAACAAACAAAGATGAGTGATAAAAAACGGTACCTGCGGTCTTCTTTTTTAAAAAATATTTTAATGGCAGGTATAAAGGCAGGTTAAGCATAAAGCCAACAATAGCCGGGATAAATAATAGCAATGCGGCAATAATGTTCAAGCCCACACCAGCACTCCCTAAATGAAATTTCTTGTTTTCGTTCAATTTAACAGCGGCAGTATCTAATGCCTGTGACCTCATTTTCGCAAGTCGATTTTGCAATAAAGAAATTAGAGAGACCTGGTTATTTTTTTTGTTGCTCAAGTTGGAAAGAAGAAACCGGATACTTGCATCATCGTTTGCTTCTGTCAGCATACCGTGTTCCAGTTGCGTTGCAATATGTTTGTTGAGATCCAACATTTGTTCTGCTTCACTTACTTCGCCACTTATTTGGTTATAGCTAATTGGTTTGCCAAAATGTACCAACACATTTTTATTAAAACTTTTAAACGTACTGTAGTTAAGGCTTACCGGTAAAATGGTAAAATTCTGTTGCATGTTTTCATCTCTCCAAACATTTAAGGCAATGCGGGCTGTACCTTTTTTTAATGCTTGAAGCTTCCACTGATGCAGGCATAATCCTTCTGCAAAAATCAGTACAATGCCGCCTGATTTTAATATTCCGGAGCACCTTTCAAAAGTGGCATCATTCAATGCCAGGTATTCTTTTCCCTCCCGTAAACGATAAATTGGTATAGCCTTTAATGCCGTTAATAATTTACCTGCCCATGGATTTCTGAACGCATCTCCTCTTGCTAAATAATGAACTGGCTTATCAAAATAAGCGCCCAGCAGTACTGCATCAAAAAACGAATTGGGATGATTGCAGGCAAGTAATAATGGACCCTGCCTTCCCAAAGTTTTACTATCTGAAAAAACTATTTTTTTGCAGAAGAAAAATAGTCCGGCACGTACAAGGTATTTTGTAAAAATGTATAGCAAAAAGTGTAGAGCGTTTTAATGGATGTAAAGATCAGGATATCTCTCGCAATCCTGGGCAGTATCAACGTCGGACAAAACGGGTAATGTAAACAGGCTGAGTTGTAATGCCTGGATTGCAGCTATAGTGTCACTTGCAACTGTATCGGTACTCCAATTTATATTGGCAAAAATGG
>JBBQVY010000451.1:0-2095 GCA_038211085.1 Chitinophagales bacterium
CATATTGGCTATACAATTTCAGAAAAATATTTAGAAGTTAGAATATTCCTGCTTAAAGGATTTCGCAGATTCACATCCGTTTTATCTTTTTTGCATTTTAAGACAGGCATAGTAAAAGGGATAAATAAGGATTTATCTAAATTGCTAAAATATACGGAGGCCTTCAAAATTAAAGTTCGTTCATACGACAAAGTGAGGGCCAACAAATTTCAAATAGATGCAGAAAAAGGCTTAAAAAGAGTCAAATCTTTGTATTATAAACTGGAAGCCGCTAATTTTTTCGGGTTAATTAGAACCCAAAGTTTAGCTGAGGATATATTATCAAATTTCTACGAAATAGAAGCAACAGTAAGAAACATAGCTTTCTCTAAGGAAGAAAATTTTTCAACTGATAAAAAGTTGCAAGAGTTTGCCTCTTATCTATCTTTAACTCTTGATAAGAGAGTGTAAAAATGATTTATCAGCAGAGGGACTTAGTATATGTTGAAAAAAACTACCCACAGGCGAAATTCAAAAACATCCTTTCTTAATTATCTCTTGCAGGGCGGCCAGCTCCAGAGAAACTTACTACACTGCTGTAATGATGACATCTATGGTACATGTAGACCAGTTTAGTTTTAAGGTTGAAGATCAAATGTTTGAAAGTCCACTGAGAAAACAAAATTGTCAACTACGCCTATATATTTTGGTGTCATTCCACGAATCGGAAATCTTGGAGTTAATAACCCGTATGAATAAGGTACATTTTAAGAACGTTCTTCAACAAATTAAGGAGTATGTTTTAGTTGTTGATTAATTACTACCTGTCCCAACTGATATATTATTGCCAACGTCACAAATGTTTAAAAAAGTAGAGTAGCCCGGTACCTAAAAATTTACCTTGAATTTTTACCTCTCTTTCCATCATTGATTTTCGTGCCTTAGTTATTAAACATTCCAAATTGTCAAAGCCATTACCATCACCATTAATAGATTCTTTGCAAAACGTACCAGGTTTTGATGAGACTTCTTTTGTTGCAGTTCACCAATCGGGACAGCAGGTTACTTCGGTCAGGTTTAACCCGGCTAAGATTACTGATGGCGAAGCAAATGCGCATGCTTTCAAAAAAATTAATGGTACCAATGCAGATACAATGGTTGAACAGGAGGTAATTCCCTGGTGTAATGAGGGTCGTTATTTATCCGAACGGCCATCGTTTACTTTAGATCCATTGTTTCACTCAGGAGCTTATTATGTGCAGGAAGCGAGTAGCATGTTTTTAAATTATGCAGTTAGGTTTTTATATAAAGATAATGAAGCCCCCAACCATGTATTGGACCTCTGCGCTGCCCCTGGAGGTAAGAGTACTTTGCTGGCTGCGGGATTGCCACAAAGTTTTATTGTATCGAACGAGGTTATAAAAAACCGGGTGACCATTCTTGCAGAAAATATTTCAAAATGGGGTAGCAGTCATGTTGCGGTAACGCATAACGACCCCGCTGATTTTAAAAAACTACCTGGTTTTTTTGATTTGCTGGTAGTGGATGCTCCCTGTAGTGGCAGTGGTTTGTTTAGAAAAGATCCCGATGCAATTGATGAATGGAGTGAGGCAAATGTGTTGCATTGCAGCATGCGTCAACAAAGAATATTAACAGATGCCTTAGTGGCTTTAGCTGTAGATGGAATGCTTATTTACAGCACCTGTAGTTATAGTGTTGAAGAAGACGAAACCATTTGCGATTGGCTGGTAGAAGTACATGGTTTAACACCTGTACAATTACCATTACAGAAAGGGTGGGGTATCGTTGAAACATTATCGCCCAGGCACCTGGCACCTGGCTATAGATTTTACCCCGGTAAAGTAAAAGGTGAAGGCTTTTTTATTGCCTGCTTTAAAAAAACAACAGGTGATACTGAATGGGAGAGCAGGGTAAAAACATTGCAGCCACTTCAAAAAAATGAAGTGGAAGTAATAGCCAGGTGGCTGGAGAATCCCGGCGAAATGTTCCTTTTTAAACAGAAAGAAACCATCATAGCTTTTTATAAAAACCAATTAGAGGAATTTTCGATTGTGCAACAATATTTGAATGTTAGAAAATCGGGCGTTGCTATAGG
>JBBQVY010000452.1:0-2078 GCA_038211085.1 Chitinophagales bacterium
CTCCACACTTTCGTTGCTGAAAGCCAATGAAGAAACTGGCACCCACCAACCATCAATCACCAACCACCAACTCTTATTTATCGACACCGATATGCATGTTATGAAGGTGTGGTGCGAGTTTGTTTTTGGTAAATGTCACCCCTATATTTTGGAGCAACTGGCAGAAAGAAAATATGATTTGTACCTGTTGTGCAATACAGATTTGCCGTGGATAAAAGATGAATTACGAGAGTACCCCGACCTTGAAACAAGGGACAAATTATACGGGATTTATAAAAAACTTTTAGAGAACCAGCCGGTGCCGTGGGTAGAGATTTTAGGCGATTATACCCAGCGGTTGCAGATAGCGGTTGAGGCTGTGGATGAGTTGGTAGATGCGACAACCAAGAAGTAAAATATGCTTCAGACGAATTACATCTCCCAACTCACTTCGCATATATCAATAGTTTATCCTTCTCTATTAAAGGCTTTATATTTTGTGAAACACCTTTGTTTGAAACAAGGTCAACCTTATGGTCCAACAATTTTTCCAGATCAATTTTCATCTGAACAAATCCTAATCCAATTCGTTGTTCATAATCTAAATCCACAAGGATATCAATATCACTTGTACTATCTGCGCTACCACGTGCAAACGACCCAAAAAGAAAAGCTTTTAAAACCGGGCGGGTTTTAAAATAATTCTTAATCAATTCTATTTTACTGTCTTCAAGTGTCATAATACAAATATACTAAGAGGTATTCCTGAAAGTCTTAGAGTAAACTTCCTTAAGTGTAACCAAAAAATTAGAATGTTTGCCAATAAAAAAAATGCTTCACAGTTGCCAGCCTTTCACTTCTTTCTAACCCCCGCAGTAGTATACACCAGCTTTTGTACATCGGGGTCATCCTGTATATTATTCATTTGTTGTAACACCCTTGGATATCGCCATGCCACCCACCTGCTTACGGGCTTAACTGTATAGCGCTTGGGACTGGGAAGGCTGCTAATTATCATAGCAGCTTGTGTGCTGCTTAATGCTATTGCAGGCTTGCTAAAATATGCCTGCGAGGCAGCTTCAATTCCAAAAATACCCGAACCCATTTCGGCTACATTCAGGTATACTTCCAGTATGCGTTCCTTACCCCAAATCAATTCAATCATCATGGTAAAGTATATTTCCGGCACCTTTCTTACATAACGCAGCAAGCCACTGCCCTGCCATAAAAAAACATTCTTTGCAACTTGTTGCGATATGGTACTGGCACCCGCCCCTCTAACCTTTTTGCGTTTCTTTACATTTTGCTGCATGCTCTTTTCAATCGACTTCCAGTCAAAACCATTATGGTCGGGAAATAACTGGTCTTCGCTTGCCATAGCCGCCAGCTTTGGAGCAGGGGCAATTTTATCCATACTTACATAATCACGTTTCAGTCCATTACCCTCTACCAAACTCATAACCTGCGTAAGGGTAAAAGGGGGCATCATCCATTTACAAATAACCAGGTAAATGGTAGAAGTAATCAAACCCCATAACAGGACCCTGAAAATTTTTCGGAACAAGGGTTTAAGAAGGTCTTTAACGGTCATGCTTAATAAAGAAGCGCAATATACCAATCAACTCTTTTGGTGCAGGGTTTGTCTTGAATTTATGATTGTAATTGGTAAGCGTATCAAAACATTTTAAACGCTTACTTCGGATTATGGAGAACAGAATTTTTGAGATTGCTAAAAAATATATCTTCTTATTGCTAATAAATTTAGTGTTAATAACTTAATTATTATACCTTTAACCATTCTATACTTTTGACAAAAATTAATATAAATGAGCAATGTTGAGAAGTTGAAAGCGCTTAAGCTTACAATGGATAAAATTGATAAAGACTTTGGAAAAGGGAGTGTAATGATGATGAACGAGAAGGGCGTTGTCGAATTGGAAACCATTTCAACAGGTTCTATTGGATTGGACGTTGCCCTTGGAATAGGAGGTTTACCAAAAGGCAGAATTATAGAAATATATGGACCGGAAAGTAGTGGTAAAACAACCATTGCCATACATGTTATTGCGGAAGCACAAAAGAAAGGTGGCATGTGCGCC
>JBBQVY010000453.1:0-2076 GCA_038211085.1 Chitinophagales bacterium
GCTTTCAAAACCCCGCATGGGCATCTGCTCCTGGTAGGCAAGGGTATGATTATAATACACCGTAACTTTTGCACCGATGCCAAAACGGTTTTTACCCTCGCCCTGCAGGCTTACTTTTAAATACCCGTTCTCAGGATGTTGCTGTATGCTTTGATTGCGGTAGATAAAACAAGGCATGTTAACATTGTTTACCACCAGGTCAAGGTCGCCATCATTGTCTAAATCGCCATAGGCTGACCCATTGCTGAAACCTGGCTCGTCTAACCCCCACTCTTTTGCCTTATTGGTAAATGTAACATCGCCATTGTTGCTATACGCATAGTTGGACAGGGCATGGGAGGGTATAAGGTCTATGAGCTTTTTAAAATCTGCCTTGCCCGATGATACCTGTTTGAAAAATTGTTCATCCGAAACATACTGAATGTAATCCTGGTTGGTTAAATCCTGGTAAATGCCATTGGCTATAAAAATATCCTTAAACCCATCATTGTTTAAATCGGTAATCAATGCACCCCAGCTCCAGTCTGTAGCAAATACGCCTGCCATTCTGCCTACCTCGCTAAATGTATTATTTGAGTTATTTAACTGCAACATGTTGCGGGTAAACTGGTGGAAGTAATCGTATTTTAAATCGAGTTGGTATTTGTCCCAATTTTCAAAGGTGGTATTGGTTTTAAGCCGGCCATCATCCTCGGGCAACATTTCAGTAACAAAAATATCAGGGCGTGCATCATTATTTATGTCGGCCATATCGGCTCCCATAGAAGCATTGCTGATGCTCATCATTTCATTTTCAAGCGTTTCTTTAAAAGTACCGTCCTGCTGGTTAATGTAGAGATAATCCCGCTCAAAAAAATCGTTGGATACGTATATATCCTGCCAGCCATCGTTGTTCAAATCACCTACAGTTACACCCAGCCCAAAACCAATTGTACTGCCATAAATACCCGCCTTTTCACTTACATCTACAAAATGATTATCATCATTACGAAATAGTTTATCGCCCCCTATGCTGTCTCTCAGGTTTCTTTCGTTTTGCTGCAAATTGAAACTTCCAATAGCCTTAAAAGAATTGTTCAATAAAAACATATCGAGGTCACCGTCGTGATCGTAGTCGAAAAAAGCAGCGTGTGTGGAAAGACCACGGTCGTCTAATCCATACGCTTGTGCCTGCTCAGTAAAAGTCAGGTTACCATTATTAATGTATAATTCATTTGCTTTATTATCGCCTTTTATATCGCCACTATTGCATACATAAATATCAATCAGGCCGTCACCATTAACATCGGCCATACTAACACCGGTTGACCATTTGCCTTTTTTACCAATGTTTGCTTTTACAGTAATATCCTCAAACTGCATGTTGCCTTTGTTTAAAAACAAACGGTTGGGCAGCATATTAGCTGTAAAAAAAATATCGGGCAGACCATCGTTATTTACATCGCCAATGGCAACACCGGCACCGTTATAAAAATTGCGGTACGTATATATATTAAAGCTGGCATCGTAAGTAATATTGTTGCTAAAGTTGATGTGTGTTTCAGTGGAATCCAATTTGAGAAAAAGGGTTGGCTGCACCTGTTTTTGTTTACACGAATTAAGCCCAGCCATTAATAATGCAACAACCAGAAAGTGGATTAAGTGAGTTGTTTTTAATTTACCCGGCCAGTTATACAAGTAAATTGATGTAAAGAACCTATGGTTAAAATATACCCGTTGCCTAAAATTATTTATGCACGATATTACTTTACTTATGGTAAGGATGAATTTCAATTCAATTTTTTACTGGTGATTCCGTAAGTAAATCGGTGTACTCTACCTGTACATTCATATCATCTGCTTTGCCAATTATTATACGCCGGTTACCATCAACCTTTACATAAACAGTTCTTTGTCCAGGATCTTTCATTTTAATAAAAGAGTTGCCTTTTGAATACCATCCGGCAAAGTATTGTACCACAGCCGGCAACAAACTATCGGCAAACAAATGCTTGTTCCATGGTGCCCATCCATCGTATTGAATGGATGCATTCATTTTACTGATTTTGTCATTCGTAAAAACCGGGAAAAAGTTCA
>JBBQVY010000454.1:0-2054 GCA_038211085.1 Chitinophagales bacterium
TTTGCCAGCAGAGACCTATTAAAAACACAGCGATACGAAGCTGCTGTTAGAGAAGTTATTGAAGAAGTTGATAAGGGCAGGTTACGTGTGGCACAACCCGGTGAGAATGGATGGGTTGTAAACGAATGGGTAAAGCAGGCAATCCTTATGTATTTCGGCATACAGCAAATGGAAACTTTTAGTTTGCCTCCGTTTGAGTTTTACGATAAAATGAAACTGAAAAGCAATTACAAAGAATTAGGTGTAAGGGCAGTACCACATGCCGTTGCACGTTATGGCGCTTACCTGGCAAAAAATGTAGTGCTAATGCCAAGTTATACCAACATTGGTGCTTATGTAGATGAGGGCACCATGGTGGATACCTGGGCAACTGTAGGCAGTTGTGCGCAAATAGGTAAAGATGTACACCTGAGTGGTGGTGTTGGTATTGGTGGTGTACTGGAACCACTACAAGCAAGCCCGGTTATAATTGAAGATGGGTGTTTTATAGGCAGTCGTGCAATAGTTGTTGAAGGTGTTATTGTTGAAAAAGAAGCAGTGCTGGGTGCTAATGTAGTGCTTACCCAGTCAACCAAAATTATTGATGTTAGCGGCGATGAGCCTGTTGAATATAAGGGACGGGTACCTGGTCGCAGCGTAGTTATCCCTGGTAGTTATTTAAAGAAATTTCCTGCGGGAGAATATAATGTGAGTTGTGCATTGATCATTGGTAAGCGTAAAGCAAGTACCGATTTAAAGACCAGCCTGAATGATGCACTGAGAGATTTTAATGTTTCAGCTTAATTGATAAAAACAAAAAAGGTGGTGAAGTTTGTTATACTTCACCACCTTTTTATTTACAGGCTGGGGTATGATTACTGCAAATTTTTAATTGCATTTCAACCTTAGCTTTAAAACTTTAATGTTGATGGCAAATATTTTGCGACCAGGTCTTCATAATACGGCTTTAACTCACTCCAAACCGGCGGCGTTGGATTTTTAGAATACAAATCGTACGGGTTAAATAAGTTAACCCATTTGAGCATTTCCCTATCGTGATCATCTAACAGGTGGCTGTACGCTCCTTCTCTATGCCATGCATAAAACGAATGGTAGCGCAGCATATACAATCCCTCTTCTGGTAAATGATTTTTCATCATCTGGTAAATATATTCATCGTGGCCCCAGCTCATGTCTACATTACGTAAGCCACAATTAGGTGAATAAACACCATACTTTGTATTATAACGTTCGTCGTTATAATCAGGATTATTTTTAAAGAACTCAGGATAAACAATCTTATCAGAGTAAGCGCAACCAACCGGGAATGTATCCCCTACAACTGCCCATTGTGGCTCATCAAAAAGGCACAGCACTTTTCCCATATCATGCATCAGGCCTACCATAACCATCCAGTCGGGGTGGCCGTCTCTTCTTATAGCTTCGGATGTTTGTAGCAGGTGTTGAAACTGGTCAAGGTCCGTATCAGGATCTGAATCATCTACCAGTTGATTTAGAAACTGAAAGGCATCCCAAACCGGCATTTCCTTCATATTAAATTGTAAATATTTATTGCGCTTCTCCTGCACAAAGTCAAATGTTTGAAATTTATGGTTCAGGCGATAGAACTCTTTTACAGTATCCCGCACAGGGGTTTCGTAATTTCGGAAAGCTTCTGTAGATTTTTCTGTAGCGATAGCAGCAGGATCAGGGTACCGGTCTAATACATTGTCTTCCCACTCATCCAGGCTCAGCAAAGGATACGCTTCGCTGGTGTTCATTTGATTGTTGGTATTCATATGGGCAATTTTTATTCTGGGGTTAAAAATTTAGAATAGGAAAGTTGATATTTTACGAGGAAGAATGCTATTTTAATTACGAAAACGATTTCGAGGTTTAACGTACATCCACCTTTAAAAGTCTTGGTCAGAATGAATAAAAGCACCGCAAACGATAATGCAAAAAATTAATTTAAAAGAATTAGCCCGCCAGTTGAACCTGTCTATTGCAACAGTATCAAAAGCTTTGCGTGATAGCCATGAAATAAGTAGTAAAACCAAAGAAATTGTGCTGGA
>JBBQVY010000455.1:0-2035 GCA_038211085.1 Chitinophagales bacterium
GGATTTTGGAGCAAACTATGGTAATTATGCTGCCGACCTTACCCGTACGGTACCGGTGAATGGTGTTTTTACAAAGCGCCAGAAGGAAGTATACAATGCCTGCCTTCACCTGCATAAATATGCTGCAAGTATTTTAAAACCAGGAATAAGCATCATTAACTACACCGATAAAGTGGGAGAGGAAGCGACCAAACAATTCCTTAAAATTGGCTTGCTTACCAAAGAGGCAATAAAGAACGAAGACAAGGACAACCGTGCTTATCGCAAGTATTTGTATCATGGCATTTCTCATCACCTGGGTATTGATGTGCACGACCTGGGTACCAGGGTAGAACCTATTAAAGAAGGAATGGTATTTACTATTGAGCCCGGAATTTATATTGAAGAAGAGCAAATGGGCGTTAGAATAGAGAACAATTTCTGGATTACCAAAACAGGCAATAAAGACCTGATGAAATCCATACCCATAGAAGCAAACGACATTGAAAAACTGATGAAGCAGTAAAGGTCGTTTCGATTTAACGCATATTAACCTGATTAACCTATACCAAATAATAAGCACCCAGTTTTATCAACTATGAAAAGTGTTCCAAATATATTCACCCTCCTCAACTTGTTTTTTGGTTGCCTGGCTATTACTACCATTTTACAAAACGGTATGGTATCAGTAAGTAATAGCGAGGGTGATTTGTTGTTGATGCTTCCCGAAAAAATTTACCTGGCATCTTTATTTATTGGTTTGGCTGCACTTATCGATTTTTTTGATGGATTGGTGGCCCGTCTATGCCACGTAACTTCTGAACTTGGTAAACAACTGGATAGCCTTGCAGACGTAGTAAGTTTTGGCGTAGCACCGGGTATGATCATTTACCAATTTTTACGCCTGGGGTTTGCCCGGCAGTTAAACGGATTAGATATCTCCATTCTTTGGTTAATGCCCGCTTTTATTTTGCCTTGTGCAGGAGCGTACAGGTTGGCCCGGTTTAATGTAGACACTATGCAGGCATTTGGTTTTAAGGGTGTACCTATACCTGTAGCAGGTTTATTAGTTGCATCGTTTCCATTGCTCTATTGGTATTCAAATACACCGTGGATACTATCAATATTACTTTCTACCTGGTTTTGGTATGCACTTATTTTGGTAGTAAGTTACCTGATGGTTTCTCAATTGCCCATGATGGCTTTAAAGTTTAAAGACCTCAGTATTAAGGCCAACCTTCCTAAACTTATTTTGCTAGGCATTGCTATTGTTTCAGCATTACTTTTTCATTGGATGGCCGTTCCGGTGGTATTTATTACTTATGTTGTAGTATCGTTGCTTACACAGCCCAAAATTGCAGTGATGCACGAACAGCCTGCAGAAATTCATGTTTAGCAGCCGTGTATCAGTTATTGGAGCGCTTCTTTGCCCCTGACTTTATTTGCACCTCAATTAATAACTTTGCCCTCTTAAATATACCAGATGACCTATAATGTTCAGATTAAAGTAATGCCACTTAAAGACCTCTTAGACCCACAGGGAAAAGCTGTAATGGGTGGGTTAAAAAATTTAGGCTTAAATGGTGTGGAAGATGTGCGAATTGGTAAACACATCACCCTTCAAATAGAAGCTGAAAGTGAAGATGCCGCTAAAGCTTTAGCAAATACTGCCAGCAAAAAATTATTGGCTAATCCAGTTATGGAGTATTTCGAAATTGAAATGATTAACTAAGCTTTTTATTTATATTTCATCATTCCAGGTTGACAAATTGAAACACTTCAGAAAATGGGTGTCATCAAAATTCAGCCTTATTGCTCATTCATGTTATACCTGGTTCCCACGCCTTTAGGTAATTTAAAAGATATCACACTACGCTCTTTGGAAGTTTTACAAAACGTGGATGTCATTCTTGCCGAGGATACCCGTACTTCATCAAAGTTGTTGCAGCACTATAATATTTCAAAGCCAATCTCTCCCTACCATCAACACAACGAACATAAAATTGTACAGCACATTGCCGACCAGTTGGTAGCCGGTAAAACCTTTGCATTAATA
>JBBQVY010000456.1:0-2012 GCA_038211085.1 Chitinophagales bacterium
ACCACTTTCGAGCCACGACAGACCTAATTTGGCATTTTGATTGATCCAGCAGTGCTGTTGCCCTTCTTCGTTACTTACAATGGTTTGCAGAATGTTTTTTCTTTTTTCCTTCGGGAAGTAACGCCTCTGGTACCTTGGAGCAATGTTCTCCAGCCTGGGTTCAACCCAAATTTGAAGAAACTGTACGTCATCATCTCCAACATTATACTCTTCGTGTCGTAACCCGCTGCCTGCACTCATAATCTGTACCCAGTCTTTTTCCACAACATCGGTATAACCCATAGAGTCCTTATGGTTCATTTTGCCCTGAAGCATAACGCTAATAATTTCCATGTTGCTATGAGCATGAAGTCCAAAACCTCCACATGGCTTTACCACATCGTCGTTAAATGTTTTCAACAGGCCAAAACCTTTTTTTGCAGGGTCGTAATACGAAGAAAAGCTAAAGGTGAATTTGCTCAGCAACCAACCAATGTCTTTGGTTCCCCGCTCATGTTGCCTGTGAATGATCTTTTGCATAATTTAAATTTAAACTATCAAGCTGCCTGCTTCACCATCTCTATATTCAAATGCAATTTTACTTCATCACTTACCACAACGCCACCAGCTTCAGTTACTACACTCCACTTTAAGCCAAAATCCTGGCGGTTTATTTTACCATTTATTTCGTAGCCCAATCTTGTTTGTCCCCATGGGTCAACAATTTCACCGTTGTAATCAACTTTAAGATCTACCGATTTTGTAACGTCCCTTATAGTCAGATCACCCGTTACTACGTATTCTTCATCGGATACTTTCTTAATACCGGTTGATGTAAAAGTTAGCTTTGGAAATTTTTCTGCATTGAAAAAATCATCTGCTTTCAGGTGCCCGTCTCGTTGTTCGCTGTGCGTGGTAATGCTGTTAACATCTGCTTCAAAAGAAATGGTAGCATTGCTAATGTCCGGCGTTTCGCTTTCCAGGGTAGCATCAAATTTTTCAAACTTACCGCTTACGGTAGAGATCATAAGGTGCTTAATTTTAAAGCTGATTTCAGAGTGCGATGCATCGATTTTGTAAGTTGCCATAATGGTAGTTTTTATTGGTTTGTTTAAAATTTATATTAATTGGTTTGTCTTTTTGGTTGGCACGCTAAACTTATTTTTTGGGCACGGGCTGTTGGTTTTCATAGCATCATCGTTGTGTCACTCTCTTGTACAGCATTAACATTTATCAGCGATTGTCTTCATTGTATGCCCTGGTTATTCTTCTATAAGTACATCCATCTTACCCTGCCCATAATCTTTAAAAGCCTGCATGATTTCGGTTTGCGAATTCATTACAAAAGGTCCATGCGAGGCTATTGGATCATCTATAGGAGTATCACCTTTTAAATGTTCATAGGAACATCAATAAATAAAACCTGCGAGGCTGTGTTTGCAGACAGGTTAATGCTGCCGGTGTCCCAAATGCCTATAGCATCTCTTGTTTGTAAGGTTTGATTGTTTATGGTAATGCTTCCCTGTAATACAAACACATAAACTCCGTTACCTTTTTTGTTGAGGTTATAGGTAAGCTGGCTGCCTGCTTCAGGATCGTAACGCGATAACCATGCATCCTGGTTAATCCACACAGCATTGCTATCTGTTGGAGAAACCACCACCTGTAGTTGATTTTTTCTTAAAGCGGGGTCAAAGCTTTTTTGATCGTACCGGGGAGCAATGTTTTCTTTTTTAGGAATAATCCATATCTGCAAAAAGCTGGTCTCTTCTGTTTGGGAGTTATTTTTTTCGGCATGTTGTAAGCCGGTGCCTGCACTCATAATCTGTACATCGTTCTCCTGTATTATTGCTTTGGTACCTGTTGTGTCTTCGTGTTGCAGGGCACCTTGCAGTGGTATCGAAATAATCTCCATGTTATCATGCGGATGTTTTCCAAAGCCTGTTCCTCCTTTTATAGTATCATCGTTCATCACACGCAATGCTCCAAAATTTGTTTTAGCAGTATCGTAGTAATTGCCGAAACTAAAAGAG
>JBBQVY010000457.1:0-1979 GCA_038211085.1 Chitinophagales bacterium
TATCCGCTCGGGAGCGCCCATTGAGGTGGTTGAAAACCTGCAGGAATTAGAAGACGAAGGCGAGGTTTACGAAAGTATAGAAGACATTTGGCCCGACTACCCAAGCCAGGACGATTTTATGTTTAATGAAGATGAATATTAAAGAACGATGCGTTAGTAATATCCAACGGGCGTTCAAGAAATTTATAACGACTTACCACCTGCGTTGCGGGTGGTTTTTCTTTTGGTACCAATCATAATATCCCTGGTCATCATTGTTGCGTCGCACACTTGTACTATAAATACTTACCGCAGCTACTTAATGTTTCAGCGGCGTAACAGGTAAGCCTGCCTCTCTAATGGTCTGCCCGGGAAACTGCATTGGTCTTTTTAAAAATGGATTTAAAGTATAACAGCACCAGCGACAAAATCAGCACGATGGCATTAGCCAGGATCACAGGTCCACTGTTAATACCAAAACCATAAGCCAGCCAAACGATAGTGCTCAATACCACTATGAGCATCATCCAGGTGCTTAAGTCTCCCACACTTTTTGATTGCCATGCCTTATAAACCTGTGGTATAAAAGTGATTGAGGTAAGAAACGAACCGAAGTAGCCAAAAAATTGAATCCAATCCATGAGGTTTGTGTTGAATGCTAAATATTAAATTTTGAATACAGAAATTATTTTTATGGGAAAGGCTTTTAAACTAACAAAACTAAAAGTTGAAGGTCTTCTCTTTTCCGTCTCGCGTTTCGGTTAATTTCTAACTGCTCCCGACTTCACAATTTCAGTCAAATGTGGGTGTCGTACCTACGGCACTCATAACATATTTGACTCTTTAAATTTTACCAACCTTGTGCACCTACGGCGCAATAATAAATTGTTATGTAAACGACATTTATTGACCATTTGACCATACATGTCACACAACTTCACATTCCCAATGACTAATAAATTTTAATCTTTCCACTCCCCTTTGACTAATGACCAATGACTATTGACCTTCTCACTTTTCCATTTGCTCAATAATCTCCCTTGTAACTCCGGTAAAACTAAAACCTCCATCGTGAAACAGGTTTTGCATGGTTACATATTTAGTGAGATCGCTAAAAAGCGTAACACAATAGTTGGCACAATCTTCGGCATTGGCATTTCCAAGAGGACTCATTTTTTCAGCAAAACTGATAAAACCATCAAAACCTTTTACGCCACCGCCGGCTGTAGTACGGGTAGGTGATTGAGAAACTGTATTAATCCTAACCTTATTTTTCATACCATAATGATAACCAAAACTGCGGGTAATGCTTTCAAGCAAGGCCTTGGCATCTGCCATTTCGCTATAGTCAGGAAATACGCGTTGAGCTGCTATATAGGTAAGGGCAACAACACTTCCCCAATCGCTAATGGCATCCATGTTATAAGCTAACTGCAGCAAGCGGTGCAGGCTCATAGCTGAAATATCCAAAGACTTATGTGTGAAATCGTGGTTAAGAGCCGTGTAAGGATTGTTCTTTCGCATGTTAATGCTCATGCCTACACTGTGAAGAATAAAATCGATTTTGCCGCCAAAATGTTCCATGCTTTTTTCCAGTAAGTTTTTCAACTCATCATTGTTGGTTACGTCAGCAGCAATAACCGGGGCATTGTTACATTCTTCAGCCAGCTTATTGATTTCGCCCATGCGTAATGCAATAGGGGCATTGGTTAAAACAATTTCAGCGCCCTGTGCGTAACATTGTTGTGCTACTTTCCAGGCAATTGACTGATCGTTCAATGCGCCAAAAATGATTCCTTTCTTTCCTTTCAATAAGTTGTGCGACATAATCTGTTTATTTTATAAATCGTTAATGAGGGGTAAAAATAGAAATTAGGTTTCTAACAATAAAAAAGAATGTGGTAGCTGTAAAGTGTGCAGTTTTGCCTTGCTTATGTAAGCTGGTTTTCTTTTATTAAATGAGGTGATTATTGAATGATTAAGTTAGTCTGCCAGAACCA
>JBBQVY010000458.1:0-1977 GCA_038211085.1 Chitinophagales bacterium
CAAAAAGTACCCCCAAATCCGCAACATTCATCTTTACGTTCCAGGTTAATTAGCTCCAGTCCTTCTACCATGTTCAACAAACGTCCAGGCTTCGAAAAATCTTTCTCCACCAGTTCACTCATATGTGCCAATTTTAATCCACGCTGTCCATGACAACTTTGATGCAAGCCCACCTTGTGAGGGAACTTAGCATTGATAGTTTCGATTTTTAAGACATCAGTTAAAAACTCGGTAAGCTCGTAAATATGCTGTCGAATTTGTACTGCATTACCTTCTTTTTTATCTGAATGAAGATGGTCTTTTATGTGCAGCACACAACTGCCCGACGGTGAAACAATGTAATCGAAGCCGCTAAAGTTTTCTACAAACAATTCGTTACACCCATGCGAAAGATGTTCGTATCCTGAGTTGGCCATAGGTTGACCACAACAGGTTTGGTTGATTGGGTATACCACATTGCACCCATTTTTCTCAAGCAATTGTAATGTGGCAATAGCAACCTGCGGATAAAACTGGTTAACGTAACAAGGGATAAATAATCCTACTCTCATGATGTATATGTGTGTTTCAAACTTGAAGAGAATTTGTTTGAAAAGTTTACTTGATTACAAACCCGTTGCAACCGTTTTAGAACCTCTGCGTTTTATAAGATTTTCCCTCACTTTATAATTTCTATAAACCTGCAATGGCTCCAGTGCACCACCGGCCCGTAGTCTTGCCTCTGCTACAATTGGCCTGACATCCGTACGAAAAACACCCTGCAAAATTTCCTGTGCCTGCACCGCATCATTCGAAAGGCGGGCAGCATCCAAAGCTTTTGCATCAACCAACAAGGCCTGTGCATATGCAATTTGGATAGCCTCAACAGATTGCAACAAATCTTCCAAAGGATCTTTTACATTATGCGATGCATCAATCATCCATCCAAGATCTTCAGCATGGTTCATCCCTCTTGCATTCATTCCTTCAACCAACTCATTAAAAATGAGGAACAATTTATAAGGTGCTATACTGCCCACCGTAAGGTCATCATCCCCATACTTAGAATCGTTAAAATGAAACCCACCCAGCTTTCCTTCCATCAACAATAAAGAAACGATTTGCTCTATGTTGGCGTTTGGTAAATGATGACCCAGGTCAACCAGGGTATAAGCTTTAGGACCCAGCTTTGTTGCCAGCAATAAAGACTGTCCCCAGTCGGCAATGGTGGTACTATAAAAATTGGGTTCGTAACATTTGTATTCAATAAACATTTTCCAATCAGCAGGTAACGCTGCATAAATTTCCTGCAGGCTTTCCAATACATTTTGAAAGGCTTTTCTAAAATTTAACTGGCCGGGAAAATTAGAGCCGTCCGACAACCAAACCGTTAGCGACTGGGATCCCAGGTCGATACCATGTTTTATAACTTGTATGTTATGATCAATGGCTTGTTTGCGAACTGCTTTGTCAACATGTTGCAACGAGCCAAACTTGTAACTATGTTCCTGCCCCGGCTGATCCTGGAAAGTGTTAGAGTTAACCGCATCAAAGCGCAACCCATGCTGCGCAGCCAATGCTTTTATAGATGATGGGTTTTGCGGAATATCCCACGGTATGTGTAAAGAGATAGCGCCACTCGAACGGTTAAGCTGGTGAAGCAAGCCAACATCTTCTATTTTCTCTTCAAGGCTACGTGGCTCACCACCACCGGCAAAACGAGCAAAACGGGTACCGCCTGTACCTAATGCCCAACTAGGTATGGCCACCTGGAAATCCATCAACTTGTTTATGACTTCATCAATATTATCAACGCCAGCAGATACAAATGCTAACTTTTTATTGTGTTCTTTTAGGTGCTGTTCGTTTGCTTCTTCAAGCTGGTATTTCTCTATCATGACAAGCGTAATTATATTTTTATGGCAAATAATAAACTTCATTTAATAGCACCTGCACAGGCGAATTATCGGGATTGGTTTCCATAATATCACTCATGTG
>JBBQVY010000459.1:0-1940 GCA_038211085.1 Chitinophagales bacterium
TACCGGTCCCAAGTCTCCATTTTTATCGGCCCATTCGTTCCAAATGCTTACCCCGTTATCTTTTAAATACTGCACGTTTGTTTCGCCTTTAAGAAACCAAAGCAGTTCGTGAACAATACTTTTTAAATGTAATTTTTTGGTTGTCACCATAGGAAAACCTTCGGCAAGATTAAACCTCATTTGGTAACCAAAACAACTTATGGTACCTGTGCCGGTTCTGTCCGATTTTTCAACGCCGGCATCTAAAATGTGTTGGAGTAATTGATGGTATTGTAACATGCGTTAACCTTTATAATCTGGGAGCCCGAAGTTAAGAACCCAGGCCATTTACTTTTGCAATGAGAGTGATTTATTGTTGCGATTTATGGTATTTCACCAGGCCGTCCATTGGGGTTTGCAATACCCTGCCCAGTTCCAACTCGTAAGTATTACAAAGTTCCTGCAACACATCTCTAAAACCAAAAGCAATGCTGCCTATAAAATGAATGGGATATTTCCAGCTTTCAGTGTACTTATATATGTGTGTAAAGAAAAAATCGTTCAACCCATCTTCAATGATGTTTTCAATCATGTAATGCCCGCGGTTCTCGGCTAAAAAAATGGCAAACGATGCCAGGTAGCGGTTAGGCAATGGCTCCTTGTAAATCTTTTCCAGTATTTCCGTTGAGGAGGTTTGAAATTTAAGGTTGAAGCGATACTTCAGATCCTCGTCGAATGTATTATACAGGTAGTATTGAATTACCTTCTTACCCAGGTAGGTACCGCTGCCTTCATCACCCAAGACATAGCCAAGCCCGGGGCTGTTTTTTACAATGCGTTTTCCATTGTAGTAACATGAGTTTGACCCCGTACCCAAAATGCAGGCAATACCTTTTTCAGTACCGCAAAGGGCACGTGCAGCCGCCAGCAAATCATGGTTTACTTCAATTTTAGCAAGGGGAAATAAATGTTTTAATGCCTTAGTTACGAGTTTAACATTGATTGGATTACTTAGCCCGGTGCCATAAAAAAATACTTTTTCAACTGAAGCCTTTCTTAGGTTCGGTACCAGCTCTGCTTGTAGCAAAGTCACAATTTCAGCATCGTTTAAAAAATACGGACTGATACCTTGTGTTGTTATGGTTTTCTTTTTACCATTTTTAATGTAGGCCCATTCGCATTTGGTAGATCCACTGTCGGCTATAAGTATCTCTGACATTAATTATTATTTATTGGGTTCAAAAAGAATATTGCATTAAGAAATCTATGGATTGATTGATGTCTGTATTCAACACCCGGTCCTCCTCATTTGCAGCTACCACCTTTCTGAAATCAGTCACAAGTTGTTCCAGCAAAGGTGATGTTTTTAAAGGTCGTCTAAACTCAAGTGCCTGCACGGCAACCATTAATTCAATGGCCAAAACTTTTGCAACATTATCAATAACTCTTAAACATTTTGTGGCTGCATTGGCACCCATACTAACATGATCTTCCTGGTTGTTGCTGCTGGAGATGCTGTCAACAGAAGCAGGCGTGCACAGTTGTTTGTTTTCACTAACGATAGAAGCTGCGGTATATTGAGGAATCATAAAACCGGAATTGATGCCGGGGTTCTTCACTAAAAATAAAGGCAGGCTTCGCTGACCACTGATGAGCTGGTAAATTCTTCTTTCGGATATGTTGGCCATTTCACTCATGCCTATACAAAAGAAGTCTAATGCCAGGGCCAAAGGTTGTCCATGAAAATTGCCCCCGCTTAAAATAAGATCATCCTCCGGAAAAATATTTGGGTTATCAGTTACCGAATTTATCTCTCTCATAAAAACATTTAAAACATATTCAAAGGTTTCTTTGGTTGCGCCATGTACCTGTGGGATGCACCTGAATGAGTAGGGGTCTTGTATCTCTGTTTTCGTTTGCTGAGATATTTCACTTGAAGATAAATATTGCCTCATAGCCCG
>JBBQVY010000460.1:0-1931 GCA_038211085.1 Chitinophagales bacterium
ATACTTAATGGTAGCCTGTCTTTCTTTAGCCAGTAAAATGTATTCTTCAATATCCCTCAATGGATCAATGATGGCTGCCTCACCATCGCTTTCTATGTAATAAGCAGCCTCGCTAAGACAACTGGTATATAATTGTTTTACGTACATGCACTAAATTTTTGCAAAAGTAAGCGACCTCTTACAAGAGAAAACTTAAAAGTACAAGTCTTACCTGGGGTAAGCAGTGGTAAAGTTGAAAAGCAATTACCATTTTACAATTAATGTCGTTTGCTTAAAACTAAGGTTTGGAACGGCGAATAGTATAACAACCTTACAAGGGCTACCGTGTGTACACAACTAACTAATGTCAAAAAAAAGTAACCACAGAGTACACAAAGAAAGAAGCACAGAGAAAAGCCAGAGTTAGATCTTTGTGTCCTCTGTGAAAGACTCTTGTTTTCTCTGTTGTTAATATCTCTTTTAAAAATTCAAGGTAAAGATGGAAATAAAAAAGATCTGTAAATACCGTAGGTACAAGGGTGTGACAGCCGTCCGAACGGGTTCATCCAGGCGGGCAACGATGTTTATTGTAGTGCAAATGCTGGCAACCAAATAGAAAATCCCGTAAGTAAACCAAAATGATTTTACAAGCATTAAAGTTGAATGCACTTTATAAGGCAACACCTCATTTTGTAACCACCTTAAGAATTAGAAAGCCGATGTTACCTTTTGTTTATGATTGTTATACATAAATTTGCTTCTCAAAAAATGTATTACTGTCAATGATGCCTGCCTTTGATTTAAGTAAGCCTGTAGCAGTAGGATGCGACCATGCCGGTTTTGAGTATAAGATGGAAATAGTAAAGCACCTTAATGGCCTCGGCTACCAGGTTGAAGATTTTGGTACTTACTCAGCAGACTCAGTTGATTACCCTGACTATGCCCATCCCACAGCCGAAAGTGTTGAAAAAGGCAATGCAGCTTTTGGTATTCTTATATGCGGTAGCGCTAATGGAGTAGCTATTACTGCCAATAAACACCAGGGCATTCGTGCAGCAATCTGCTGGCAAAAAGACATAGCCGAACTTACCCGGCAACATAATAATGCAAACATTTTGTGCTTACCTGCCCGTTTCATAAGCCTTCACGTTGCAATTGAAATCATAAACATTTTTATTTCCACTCCATTCGAGGGTGGACGCCATGCCCAACGCGTTAATAAAATAAGCTGTTCTTAAATATCATCACACATAACCTAACATGAAAAAAACACTTGCCGGAATTACCTGGCTGTTATTTGGTTCTATGGCTGTTGCCCAAACCAACCCTGAGAAATACGCTTCCACTATTACCAGTCAATCTTTAAAAAACCAGCTAACTATTATTGCCGGACCCGGGATGGAAGGCCGCGAAACAGCTACTGCCGGCCAGCGCAAAGCTGCAGCGTACATTGTTAGCCAGTTTAAACTTGCCGGTTTACAACCAGCTCCCGGAACCACCGATTATCAGCAAACGTTCCCCTTATTTTACGACACACTTATTAACTCAACACTAATAGTAAATGGCAAAACCCAAACGTTTGGCCAGGATTTTATTTCTACCCTGCAGGCAAACGAAACAGCAAATATCAAATCGAAAAAAATGGTTTTTGCGGGGTATGGCATTAGCGACAGCGCTTACGATGATTATGCAGGTAAAAAAGTAAAAGGAAAATTTGTAGTTATTTTTTCGGGCGAACCTAAAGTGGGTGATAATTACCTGATCAGCGGGACTTCCCGCCCTTCAAAATGGGGTGGTGGTCAGGGCAACAGCAATAAAGCAAAGATTGCAAAAGCCAAAGGAGCTGCCGGCATCATCCTTATAAACCCGGTTAATGCTTCTTTTAAACCCGAGTATACAGTAACACTGCAGAAATCAAATATATATTACCCAAAGCCTGCAGGTACAGCTAC
>JBBQVY010000461.1:0-1901 GCA_038211085.1 Chitinophagales bacterium
TGGATGCGGGAAAACAACATTGATTACACTACACCGGAACAAGCCATAAAAGACCCCCAGGTGTTAAACATGTTTCGGGACCTTGTAGAAAGTTTCAATAAATATTTCAACCACGTAGAACAGATAAAAAAGTTTGAATTATTGCCAAGGGAATGGAGTATTGACAGCGGCGAGATGACACCAAAAATGAGCCTTAAAAGAAAGGTGATCATGGAAAAATTTCGCGGACCTATTGAACGTATTTATGCCTGACGGCAGGAGTATTGTCAGCATTCCTTCAACTTAAAAAGTGTTTGAATGAAATGGATAACCCTCCTTGCAATGGTCACTGTTTTTGGAGCAAATTGTCAAACTACCAAAAACAAAGCAACGCTTTCAACATGCATTCAAACCTTTATTGATAGCAATAAAGCAACCTGGCAGGTAGGTAGTGTAGAAGAATATGATTTCCAGGGGAAATTGGTATATGCCTTTACGCCTTCTAAAAATATCATGGACGGCACTACGCTTATTAAATCAGCCTCATGTGTAGATCTTTGTAGTGTGGGCGGTTTTGCGGGCCCCAGAAACAGTAATTGCAATGGCGATAATTTTTTTAAAAAGGCAATTTTTAAACGAAAGATTTGGGAAGCTGGCAAATAAGAACTCATAATTTATATTCAATTTCTGAAAGGCGTTTTCCTAATTATTATGGCATGCACCTTCAAGCTTGTATGATGACACTTTGGTACGGCGAAACCGGAAATCTTCCCAAAATTTTTTATCCTATAATGCAACGGTAAGTACTAATGGTGTGTCAGCCATTTAAATTTTCGGGACATGAAAATATTATCAATGCTTTTTATCGCTACTTACCTGCTGTGTTCATCCTGTAAAAAAGATGGTATAGCAACTGGTATCCCAGATTGTATAAAGGAGAACATTAAGGTTAACAAAAACCGTGAAGATTGGTATGTAGGAAACGTGGAAGAGTATAAATTCCAGGGCAAATTGGTGTATGCCTTTAACCCCGACAACAAAGTAATTGCTGATGGATCAACTACCATTTTAACCAGCGAATGCAACCAAATTTGCCAGGTTGGTGGTTTTGGCGGACCTTCTATCAACCTTTGTAACGGTGAAAGTTTTTATCAAAAAGCTGTTTTGGTTAGAGTAATCTGGGGCAAGTATTAAAGACTATAATCCTCCTATGCACAGGTATTTAACTTCTACATTTTCTTCAATACCATGCCTGCTACCTTCGCGGCCTATGCCACTTTCTTTCATGCCGCCAAAAGGTGCTTCAGCATGCGAAACAACACCTTCATTAATGCCCACAATTCCATAATCCAAAGCTTCGGCTACATGCCAGGTGCGTTGCAAGTTCTGCGTAAAAAAATAAGAAGCCAATCCGTATTGAGTATCGTTTGCTAATGCTATTGCTTCTTCATCGGTTGTAAACCTATAGATAGCAGACACGGGGCCAAAAATCTCCTCGTTAAACAATGCCATTTTTTTATTGCATTCTTCGATAATTGTGGGTTGAAAAAACAATGTACCCATTGAGTGGCTGGCACCTCCCACTGTTACTTTTCCTCCTTTTTTAATGGCATCTTTTAGTAACCGGTTTACTTTCTTCATAGCGCTATCATCAATCAACGGACCTATTTGTACATCTTCACCTGTGCCTTCACCCACTTGTAAAGCACTTACTGCACTTCTATATTTTTTCATGAACGAATTATAAATCTTCTCCTGAACAAAGATGCGATTGGCACATACACAAGTTTGGCCTGCATTGCGGTATTTACTTGCAATGGCTCCTTTTACTGCAACATCTATATCGGCATCATTAAAAACAATTAATGGTGCGTTTCCCCCCAGTTCCAACGACACTTTTTTTACCGTGGAAGCACTTTGCT
>JBBQVY010000462.1:0-1881 GCA_038211085.1 Chitinophagales bacterium
TCTTCAAAAAAATCGTACACCTCTTTAATCTTAATAGCAAAGCGTTGAACATCCTGGTCGTCTTTAGTAGCACGGGCAAAGTACTCAAAGCTTTTGCGGTTATTATATCTGATAGGGAAAATGTGAACGGGAATAAAGTCCTGCCCCTGCGCCTTGGCATTTGCAGCTAACACATACAATTCTTCAATCTGGTTATTCTGGATAGGGATACAACCTACTGTAAGACAGCTTCCATGAATGTAAATATCACCGCCTGGCTTAATGCTATCGCTTAACACACGGTCTGAAGCATTGGGATAATTAATGCCAAGCGAAAGATGATAGTTGCTATTGGGATTAAATTCATTGATATAATAGAACCCTTCCGGCACCTGGTAGTCGCCCTCAATACGCTTTGGCCCCATGCCACCTGCTAATGCGCAAACTTTATAGGTCTTGAACAATTTATAAGAATCATGAATATTACTTCTTACCCAAACTTCTAACTCACTATCATACTTAAAAGAGCGGATATACATTTGCTTTACCGGCCACTCCAACCCTTTGCTTAAAAATTGCTTTTTTAAAGAGTCTTCTTTAAGCTTAATAGCAGTAGCTACCCTTGGGTAGGTTTTTTGATAGTCAACAAAACTGGGCTGTGAATAACAAATTATAGAAAGGGCAAGAAAAAATAGAAGCAATAAACTTTTCATCTGTTTAAAAATATTTCAATAGTATAAATCAATGTTCACATTATAAGTTAAAGTGCATAAATAGATCATAACGTACAATGTTATCCACCTATAAATTACCTCGCAGGTCCTGTTCTCTTTCCAAAGCCTCAAACAACGCTTTAAAATTTCCCTTACCAAAACTTTTGGCTCCTTTACGCTGAATAATTTCGAAAAATAATGTCGGTCGGTCCTGTACTGGCTTGGAGAATATTTGTAATAAATACCCTTCCTCGTCCCTGTCTATCAAAATGCCCAACTCCTGTAAAGGCTCCAGGTCTTCATCAATTTTGCCCACCCTGTCCAAAACTGTTTCATAATAGCTCGGTGGAATGTTTAAAAACTCTACTCCCCTGTTTTGCAGTTCGCTCACCGTTTTTACAATATTATGCGTTGCTATGGCAATATGCTGTACACCCTCACCCTGGTAAAATTCCAGGTATTCTTCAACCTGCGATTTCTTTTTGCCTTCTGCCGGCTCATTTATCGGAAATTTTACAAACCCGTTTCCATTGCTCATTACTTTACTCATGAGTGCAGAATATTCTGTTGAAATATCCTTGTCATCAAAAGTTAGAATGTTTTTGAAACCCATTACTTCCTCGTAAAATTTTACCCAAACATTCATTTGGTTCCAGCCTACATTTCCTACACAATGATCAACGTATAAAAGTCCGGTAGATTGTGGCTTGCTCCTACTTTCCCATTTTACAAAACCGGGCATAAACAACCCGGTATAATTTTTTCGCTCCACAAAAAGATGTATTGTTTCTCCATAAGTTTCAATTCCACTTATCACTACTTCACCGTCTGCATCAGTATGTGTTTGTGGCGCCATATAGCTGGCAGCTCCCCTTGTAGTGGTTTCATTCCAGGCACTGGTGGCATCGTCCACTTTTAAGGCAAGCGCTTTTACACCATCGCCATGGCGGTAAACATGATCTGCAATCGAGTTGGAGGAACGCAGCGAAGTGGTGAGTACAAACGTTAACTGGTTTTGCCTGATCACATAACTCACTTTGTCTTTTAGCCCGGTTTCGGGTCCGGCATAAGCAAGGCTCTCAAAGCCAAAAGCATTTTTATAAAAATTAGCAGCCTGTTTAGCATTCCCAACATAAAATTCCACATAGTCGGTGCCTTGCAGAGGCAAAAAATCAGAAGGGTGAGTATC
>JBBQVY010000463.1:0-1872 GCA_038211085.1 Chitinophagales bacterium
CGGTTGCCATAGCCAAGATCGGCAGGTATGAAGAAACGCCATTTGCTGCCTTCTGGCATTAACTGAACTCCTTCGGTCCAACCTTTAATTACCATATTTAATGGAAACTCAGCCGGTTGACCACGTTGAACAGAACTGTCGAAAATAGTTCCGTCGATAAGTGTTCCATGATAATGACACTTTACAGTATCGGTAGCCGAAGGTTTATTACCGCTACCCTCAATTAGAATTTCATATTGAAGTCCGCTGGGTAGTTCGGTTACACCGGGCTTAGATTTATTTTCTGATAAAAAGTCCTGACCGGCCTTCAGGTTATCGGCTACTTTATCGTTTCGCATTTGAGCAAGTTTTTCTGAAACTGACATAATAAAATTGATTAATCCCGCAATATAATGAAAGTTGTATTGTCAATTTTTTGCCGGTTTACGGTTTTGGTGAAAGTTTATAAAATGAAATACATTGTATAAATAATATGCCATGTGATGGTTGGTTCCATCTAAAATTGCTTAATAATTTAATGTATGATCAAATTGAAAATAACAATTGCTGCTTTTCTTCTTATTAGCATTGCCGGATGTGCACCTTCCAAAATGTTGGGTGATACCATGGGGGAATTATCTGGACTTAATTTAAAGCCTGTAGGCCGGTTTTATTTTAGCCAGGGCAAACTTGCCCTGGTAAGCACGGCCGTTCATTTTGGTTTTAGTTTTACGGGAACTGAAAGTAAAGTGTATGTTTCGTTGCCGGGGGCAAGGTCGCACAACTACCTACAGTATGAAGTGGATGGCGTATACCAGGATAAAATCAGGATTAAAGCTGACAGCACTCCTTACATCACCTTAAAAGCCCCAACTAATGGACCACATACAGTGTGGGTTTATAAAACTACTGAGGCACATACCGGCGATATTTTTATTGAAAAGATAGTTGCTGCCAACATTAAGCCCATTAAAGACACGAAAGCGCCGATGATTGAATTTATTGGAAACAGCATTACCTGTGGCGCAGCAGCCGATACCTCATTAATTAGTTGTGGAAAGGGAGCATACCACGATCAGCACAATGCATTTTTTTCCTATGGGCCAAGAGTAGCAAGGGCTTTAAAAATGAATTTTATGATTAGTGCAGTCAGCGGTATTGGTGTGTATAGAAACTGGAACAGCAATGGACCAACCATGCCGGAGGTGTACGAAAAAACCAACTTGTCAGATAATGTTGCGGGTGACTGGAACTTTAAAAAATATGCACCAAAAATTGTAAGCATAGCTTTAGGCACCAACGATTTTAGCGGTGGTGATGGAAAGAAATTCAGGTTGCCATTTGACACTGCAGCGTTTGTAAGTAAGTACGTCAATTTTGTAAAGATGGTAAAAACAAAATACCCGGCTGCACAGATAGCTTTGTTAAGCAGCCCTATGGTTACAGGTAAAAATGGAACTACACTGGAACATTGCCTCACAGCAGTAAAGCATCAAATTGATGCGGCATTTTCTACAGACAAACCAGTTGCTGTACACTTTGTTCAACCCATTTATACCCATGGTTGTGGAACGCATCCCAGTGTTGAAGGACATGCCCTTATGGCAAAGGAACTCATACCGTTTTTCAAATCACTACTATAACAATCATTGCTATTGAGGATTTAATTACAAGTACTGTGGCTTATTGTAAAAGAGAAAATAAATTTATTAGGATTGTTGAGAGGCGATACTTTTTAATAAGGAGAAGTAGATTCAGAACTCCTTACCTGTCGCAAATTGAAATGCAGGCATTTTTAATTTTTTTGCCTGCCCCGTTTTTCGGGGGGCCGAACATTCTTGCTTTTATGATACGGCCGTTGCGCCGCATCCCGATTTGCTATCGGGATACTGA
>JBBQVY010000464.1:0-1847 GCA_038211085.1 Chitinophagales bacterium
CTTTGATGCCTCACTGGCACGCCTGGATTCAATGTCAACCGTAAATACCAGTTTACAGGGTAAGCTTACGGCAAGTAACAAGGAGATCGCAAAAACAAAAAATGAAATCCGCAGCATATTAAATAAGAAAAACGCAACTGCCGCTGAATTATCAAAGGCAAGGATTCTTATTGCCGGCTTGAATGATAAAATTACAGGTATGGAACAGCAGGTAGCACAGTTGACACAGGATAACCAAAGTTTGACACAGGATAAAGCAGCGTTGACACAGGATAAAGTAAAATTAACCAAAGACCTCACAACAACAACTGCTACAAAAGACAGTCTTGTACAAAAAGTAGATGTTGCTTCTACATTAAATGCTAACAATATTGCTATTACACCTATCGACGTAAGACATAATGGCAAAGAAAAAGTTACCACTACAGCAAAGCATGTAAGCAAGCTAGTTATATCATTTGATGTAAACAACAGTATTTCGCAACATTTTAATACAGATGTTTTTGTAGTGGTAACAGGCCCCGATGGTAAACCTATTTCTGTACAGTCATTAAACTCCGGAACTTTCACAACACGTGAAGATGGTGATAAAGCTTTTACAGCTAAATTACCTGTGGATATTGAAACTGCTAAAAAGAAGAACGTGCAATTTGCATTTACTCCGGCCAATAATTTTCAACAGGGAAATTATACTATACAAATTTATCAAAATGGATTTTTGATTGGTGAAGGAACACGTGAATTGAAAAAAGGTGGTTTATTCAGTTAATTGAATGTATCAAAAGCATTATTAATATTTCTAAATATTCAATCAAATAAAAAAGCAATCTGAAAGCCAGGTTGCTTTTTTATTTATATAAAATACTAGTGTCCCAAAATGGCGACGAGTACATTGATCAATTACGGGATTATGAATTTATTTATACCAAACCATAAGCTTCACCCAAATGCAATTACGTTATATACAAGCATAAATCCTTCACGACAGTAACGACATAGCCCTCTCGAAGGTCAGTGACGTGAGCTTGCGAAAGAAGCGGGAACAAACCTCATGGGCGTAAGTTTAGTTCCCACCATACCTGGAGGAGATGTCCTTGGAAATGAAAAGCGTTTATGGGTTACAAGTTTACCGCTTGCACAACAACGGTGGAACGTTGATTATTTATCAACTTTATTTTTTACTTCTCCTGTTTGAGTATTCACCTTATGCTTGTGTTTTACACCATTATGTTCATGCTTGGCAACATAACCATTATGCTTTTTGTGTTTACTAAAAGTGTTGTGTACTTTTTGATCAACAGTAGAAGTCTTTTTTACTTTGTCTTTATCATCCTGTGCCTTAGTGGCAAGGCCAATGCTCATTGCAATCATTACCAATAAAAATAATTTTTTCATTACTTATGTTTTTTTGAGTTGTAGAATACAAGTTAAAGCAAGTATTTTTTGCGTAGAGATATTTTTTGGTTTCAATGTGTTAAACTTATGCTTTTCTTCCCCATGCATCGTTAGCATTTGTTCGGTGTAGGTTTTCTTACACTCACTTCATATTTCAAAAAACTGATTTGCTATTTCTAAACTAAGCTTAGGATTATTGATAACTTTTGTCTTGCCCCCGAACATTCAACCTTAAAATACTCTGAAAATGTTCTATTTAAAACAACTTAAGGTGCAATGTTGGTTTTTATTTACACTGTGGATGGTGCCTGCTCATTTCACTGGTGAAGGATAATTCTTTTTAGGCTATCATGGCCCGCTTCCGGCATCGAAGTATGGAACCTCATCACGGCTGACGGATTCTTTTTGCTGCCAATAGGCCAGTGTAACAATGTGCCCGCTTTTTGTTTTTA
>JBBQVY010000465.1:0-1836 GCA_038211085.1 Chitinophagales bacterium
ATAATATTGACTTTGCCATTTGCTTATAGCATGGCTAAAACCAAAACCCCGGCCTCACAATTATACCAGGGCACTTTGGTTAGACCTGATGGCAATAACATCATTTTTACATTTGAATTACATAAGCAATTAAAGCGGCCAGTTCTTTACCTTATAAATGGTAGAGAAAGACTAAAAGTTGACAGTGTACGCATAACTGCCGATTCGGTTTTTATAAAAATGCCTTTGTTTGAATCTTATTTCAAGGCGGCAATTAGCAATAATACGTGGTCAGGTTTATGGATAAAAGAAACATCCAAAGGCACACAACAAATGCCATTTACTGCCAGGCCTGCTGCAATACGTTTTCCCTTGAGTAAGGGCTTAGCCAGGTACACTATAACAGGAAGATGGCAGGCAGATTTTGCCAGCGATTCAGGTAAAGCAATAAATGCAGTTGCTGAGTTTCAACAACAAGGCAGCAACTTAACCGGAAGCTTTTTAACAACTACAGGCGATTACCGCTACCTCTCCGGAATAGTCACAGGTAACCAGTTACAACTTTCCACTTTTGATGGCAGCCATGCCTTTTTATTTACGGCTGACATTACTGCAAACAACAAGATCAGCAATGGCAAATTTTATTCGGGTGAAATATTTGTTGATGAGTGGAATGCAGAAAAGAAATCATCTGCTGTAGTGCCACCTGATGCTTCGGCTATGTATTTAAAACCGGGCGAAAGCACCCTTAATTTTCGCTTCCCCGATCTTGACAGTAACCTGGTTGCTATAACCGACGACCGGTTTAAAAACAAGGTTGTGGTTATACAATTGATGGGCTCGTGGTGCCCGAACTGTATGGATGAAACAGCTTTCTTTAGTGAATATTACACAGCAAACAAAACCCGTGGCGTAGAAGTTTTGGGCCTCGCATACGAATACTCCACCAACTTTGCAAGGGCAAAACAGGGACTGCTAAAATTCAAAAATCGTTTTAATGTGCAGTACCCTCTATTATTTACGGGGGTTTCCATTTCGGATGAATTGCGGACTGAAAAAACACTACCTCAATTAACTTCCATTAAAGTGTTTCCATCCTCCATTATCCTGGACAAAAAAGGTGTTGTGCGTAAACTTGATAATGGCTTTTATGGTCCTGGCACGGGCATTCATTACGAGCAATACAAAAAAGAATTTAATGAAACGATCAACAAGTTGTTGAGTGAGTAAGAGATTACTTTCCCAGGCTATTTTTGTAAGATGTCAGTAAAGCGATACCCTGTTCCATGCACTGTGTGGATGTAATCTTCTGCACCACCTTCTACCAGTTTTTTACGCAGGTTTTTTATATGAGTATATATGAAATCATAATTGCTTACCTGCTCATATTCATCACCCCAAATATGTTGGGCAATGGCCGATTTGGTAAGTACCCTTCGTTGATTGGCAATTAAAAATTCGAGCAGTTGGTATTCCTTATCTGTTAAAACAATGGCCTTGTCATTTATACGTACCTGATGCGCTTCGGGGTCAAGGCTTATCTCGTTAAACTTTATGATGGTATTGCCACCAAAATTTCTACGACGTATAATGGCATTGATACGAGCATTTAATTCTGATAAATGAAATGGTTTGGTCAGGTAATCATCTGATCCTAATTCAAGTCCCTGCAATTTATCTTCTAAAGAATTTTTGGCTGATATAATGATGATGCCTGCTGGAGACTCAGCTTTCTTTAAGGCTTTTACCAGGTTTAGGCCATTGCCACCTGGCAGGCCAATATCTATCACAATGCAGTCGTAAATAAACTGCTGAACTTTCTCCAGTCCTCCATTAAAATTATTCACAGCCTCGCAA
>JBBQVY010000466.1:0-1792 GCA_038211085.1 Chitinophagales bacterium
ACTAATATTCCGGAAGATTTCTTATCCAGATGTTGCGGAAGCTAATGGGGGCACTTGGGTCGCCATGATCCTGCAATTTTATAGGTGAGGGGCCGTGCTTTTTGTACACCGGTTTACCAATGTAGGCGGTCTCTCCTGTAAGTTCAAAGCTATTTTGAACCAACACGCCGTTTAAAAAAGCAGTAACCCTTGCCGGGCTTTTTAACGAGCCATCATCATTAAAGCGTGGTGCAACCCATGCTACGTCGTACGACTGCCATTCGCCGGGTGTACGGTTTGCATTGGCAAGCGGTGGATGTTGCTTGTAAATACTTCCGGCCTGCCCATTGGTGTAAGTAGGATTGTTATACGAATCCATGATCTGTAGTTCATATCCTCCGTCGCCGGGTCCATTAGCAGCTAAAAATAAACCACTGTTTCCACGGGCTTGGCCTTTACCGGTAATGTCCTTCGGAATTTTAAATTCAAGATGTAATTGGTAGTCGGTAAACATATCCTTGGTCTGAATGTTACCGGTTCCTTTCTTAACCGTTACATAGTTTCCACTCAAAGTCCATGCTGCAGGTTTGGAAGGGTCTTTTGATGAAACCCATTTATCCAGATTTTTTCCATTGAACAATACAATGGCATCAGGGGGAGGATCACTAAAAATTGTTTTGGCAGGATTTACAACTTCAGGAACAGGGGTATAAAATTCAGTGTCCTGGGGCTTTGCCGTGTTTTGGCTATAACCATTAAAGGCTGCAGTCAATAGTAAGGCACTTAACAAATGGTAGCGTTTCATTAATTGAAGTTTGTTGTAAAAGAGTGATCTAAAAATTTGAAATAAATCTAAACAAATATTATACTTATTTCATGATGATTGAATCATAAAGTTTGAAAGAAGTGCTGTTTGAAACTTGTAACAGGATAATAACTTCATTACCCATATTGACTATTCTTTTAAAGCCTTACGTTTGGCAGCATTGTATTCTTCTTTGGTCAATTCGCCTGAGTCAAGCATGGCTCTGAGCCTGGCAAGGTTATCAGCAATGGAACTGTCATGTTGGTGTTCATCACCCACAACCCGGTCAAAAAATTCGTTTTGTAATTGAAGTGTTTTATTATCTGCCTTAATTGCTTTTAGAGCTTTTGCCAGCGATTCAACCGTGTTGTCGGTTATTACTTTACCAAAACTGGCGGATGCTTTATCGCCTTCGCCGGCATAATGATTTGGGTAATTGGCGTACCACCATATCGCGGTGTACACATTAGGTATAGACAGGCGTTTTAGGTTTTTGCCTGATTCGATTTTTGCGCTATCCATTTTTACCAGTTCGGGCCGCAGATACAGTAATGTTGATGTTTCATTTTCTCCAGCATGTTGGTCGCCCGCAGGGTCTGACTTTCGCATGCCTGTTACTTTTGAATTGTAGGCTGAATCCCTGCCAGGAGTAAAAAAATACACTGCATAATCCCGTTTTTTATCAAGTTGCGTTTGTACAAAATATTGTAACAAGTTGGGGTTGCCGCCATGCCCATTAATGATCACGATCTTTTTAAATCCGTTGCGGGCAATCTCAGTACAGGTAGCATCCAATAAATCCCACACAACAGTTGGTGGTAAAGAAAAGGTGCCGGGTTGGTGACGGGCTTCGTTTATCTGCCCATAAAAGTAATCGGGAAACACTACTGCATATTCTTTTTTAGTTGCCCTTGCAGCCCATTCCCTTACATGTATAAGATCGGAACCAATGGGTGCATGAGGTCCATGTTTTTCCAGGATGCCAATGGGTAAAATACAGGTACTGTC
>JBBQVY010000467.1:0-1735 GCA_038211085.1 Chitinophagales bacterium
GCATTTTTGGGGTTGCCTATGTCAGCACTTTTTGTAAATATTCCAATATTACCGGTTTGTGCTATTGATAGTTTACAGGTAAAGACCAGTGCCAGTAGGGTGATAAGTTTCATATGCTATGCGTTATTAGCAATGAATATAGAAGAAAAGGATTACTTGGGTATCTTGATTTCTAATTTATTTTAGTAAATCAAATACCATTTCTAAAAACTAAAAGTATTTTGGTGCAGCTAAAGACTTGTAGTGGTTGTTTTAAAAGAAACAAAGGATACTTATCTTTAGAATAATGCACTAGTAGAATCGGGTATTTAAAAAAGATTTTAATTAATCAACATAACACAATTTTTATGCTCAGGATCAACTTTATTTTGTTGCTACTTCTCGTTTGTACTACCTGCTTTTCCCAGTCCGAAAATATTTGGAAACGCAAGCCATGGGAAGAATTGAAATTTGAAAACAAGCAAAAACTTTCATTCTCCTACCCCGTGCCTAGAGAATTGAATAAGCCTGTAGAAATTGTGTATAAAACTCCTGTACTTAAAATTGAAATCGACTTGAAAAGAGTGGGCTCTGTCAATCCGGGTTCTGATATTTTTACAGTGGAACCCTACCATATGCCATGTATCGTTCCTTCAAAAGATTTTGAATCAAAAATGCCGGTAGTGGGCATTGCTCCTAAACCCTGATCTTTTTTGCTATAACTATCATGCGTGGCGATTTTCTGATATCGTAATGGCCCAACTGGTAATCGCCAAACACTTCCTGTATTTGTAATCCCTGGTAGGCAAACATATCTGTAAAATCACCCAGGCTAAACTTGGCCACTTTCTCTGTAAACAAATGTTTTAAAACAACTCCTTTTTCTTCTACCTGTATTTGCTTAAAAAAATGCTCATCGTTGTGCCACTTGCTAATATGAAACCGAACACCATTTACCTTTTTGTCGTGTTTTTTTTCAAGATGATCTTCTTCGTAATGCACATTTAAATAGTCCATAACAAAACACCCATTTGGTTTTATAGCCTGGCTAATAGTTCTGATAGCATTATCATGCTCCCTCTGTGTTTTAAAATAGCCAAAACTGGTAAACAGGTTAAAGGCAAAATCGTAATAGTTTATTCTGAAGGGCAGCCGCATATCGTGCTGGTAAAAATGGAGATGATCATTTTCGAAGGTTTTGGCTTCTGTAATGGCTTGCATACTTATATCAATGCCGGTTACATCAAACCCCATATCTGCTAAAGCTTTGCTGTGGCGTCCTTTTCCACAAGCCACATCCAGCATTATTGAAGCAGGTGGCGGATGTAAATAATCTATCACCTTCTCTATAAATGCCAGTGCCTCTTCCTCGTTCCTGTTTTGATAGAGCAGGTAGTAAAAATCTGAATTAAACCAATCTAAAAACCATGTTTTCTCCGGCATAATGTTTTTGACTAATTTATAAAGATAAGACCACAATCAAACCTGACTAAGTTTTAAATGGTTGTCAGTTAAAGCCATTGAAATGCAATTTCCCGATTAGGTTAATTCAACAAGCTGGTATTGAATATCCAGGCCTGAAAATGCTGTTTCAAGCCGCTCTTTGTGTGTGTCGGTTATAAATACCTGCCCATCGTTTTTTTTGCAAACCTTGAATAATAAATTTTTAATGCGTTCGGAGTCCAACTTTTCAAAAACATCATCCAGAAATAATAAAGGTGCAAAGCCTTTTACTGTAGCCAGGTAGTCAAATTCA
>JBBQVY010000468.1:0-1723 GCA_038211085.1 Chitinophagales bacterium
TTTGGGTACGAGAAAGAACATTATGATTTATCAATGCAGATAGGTGAACTTGTCTTGTTTCCGGCTGTGCGAAACCTTGCTGGCGAAGTAATTATAGCAGCTCCCGGTACCAGTTGCCGCCACCAGATAAAAGATGGCACCGGTAAAAAAGCAAAGCACCCGGTGGAAATATTGTATGAAGCGTTGGTATAATGAATCGAAAGTTGCTTTTGTTTTGTCGTTGGTGGTTGGTGGTAAGAAAAGTTGACAGCTGACTGTTGACAGAAAGCAACTCTGTGCACCGCCGTGTCGACGTGTCGTTGTAGTTCAAAAAATCGTTAACGGTGGTTCGTTGTTCGTTGGTGGTTGATCGTTGGTCGTTGGTGGCAGGTTACAATCATTCGTGTATATTTCTCAAACAAAAGTCTGAGTAATCAAATCATGCGCATTCATTCGTGCATTCGTGGCAATTAAACAAAGCACAGCACCAAAGATTTATGTGTTGCTGGCAAACATTTTCAAATACTTTTAACCTTCACCACAAGTCAAATTTAAACTACCGGCACTCCCCTATGCACGATCTCACTACCCTGCAATTCATATTGGCTTTTGTTGCTGCACTTTTTGTAGGTTTTAATAAAGCAGGGGTATCCGGTATGGATGTAATTATAGTTACGATACTCATCTTCATTTTTGGTGCAAAGGCATCAACCGGCATACTCATGCCTTTGTTAATGATAGGAGATTTTATGGCAGTTATTTATTACCACCGCCATGCTCAATGGAAATATCTTTTAATATTACTACCCTGGATGATTGCCGGCATAATTACGGGTGTCTATGTTGGCAAAAACCTGTCAGAGCAATCGTTCAGGCAATGGCTTTCTGTTATTGTTTTGGTTACAACCATCTTCATGTTTTGGTGGAACGCAAGGAAAAATAAAACGGTACCGGATAATAAAGTTTTTGCCGGTTCAATGGGGTATGCGGCAGGCTTTACCACTATGGTAGGCAACCTTGCCGGCTCATTTAGCAACATTTACTTTTTAGCCATGCGGTTACCAAAGCAACAATTTATTGGTACGGCCTCTTGGTTGTTTTGCATCATCAATCTTATAAAACTTCCTTTCCACATTTTTGTATGGAAAACCATTAACCCCAGTACGTTGCTGATCGATCTTAAATTATTGCCACTAATTATTGTTGGTTTTTTATTGGGAGTTCGACTGCTAAAACAAGCATCAGATACATTTTTCAGGCAATTGGTTTTGATACTAACTGCGATTGGAGCAGTTGTGTTATTTCTAAGGTAAAGACTCGTTAGAGCACCCTTCTCCCCTTCAGGGTAAAATAAGCTATAACAGCACTACCCAGCATAAGCACCGATCCCAATAAAAATGGTGCTCCTGCAAAATGCACAGGTGCGTTTGGATTTGTAAAATAGGCAAACAGGTTGGTCATGATCAACGGTCCTATAATAGTTGTTGCACTCATTAAACTGGTAAGAGCTCCCTGCAGTTCGCCCTGTTCGTTCGAAGGCACTTTACCTGAAATAATACTTTGCAAAGCCGGGCCTGCAATTCCACCCATGCAATAAGGGATGAGAAAAACAAACATCATCCATGTTTGGCTGGCAAAGGCAAAAAGCAGCAACCCAATGGCATATAAACCCAGGCCAATATAAACGCTCTTTTCGTTTCCAATTGCCGGGTTAATATACCTGATTAATCCACCTTGTACAATA
>JBBQVY010000469.1:0-1713 GCA_038211085.1 Chitinophagales bacterium
ATTCCTTCATCCATATTCTTAACAACATTCGAAACAATACCTGCGATGCAGACGATCTTGAATACCTGCATCAATATTATAAACCAGGTTTTCAACCTCAAAAAGAAGAAAATTACATAACCCTTACTTCGCACAATGGCAAGGCCGATGTAATTAACGAAACAGAACTACAACGCCTGCCTGCAAAAGCCCGTACCTACCAGGCTACCATTACCGGCGACTTCCAGGAAAGGTCGTATCCTGCTGAAAAAATATTGCAATTAAAGGTGGGTGCGCAGGTAATGTTTATAAAAAATGATAAGGGTGAAATACGCAGGTTTTACAATGGAAAGATTGCAACCATTAGCAAGCTGGAAGAGGATAAGGTGAAGGTAACTTTTGCCGACGAGCCCGGCGAGTTGGAACTGGAACGCGAAACCTGGAAAAATATTCGTTATAAATACCAGCAGGAAAAAGATCATGTTGACGAAGAAGAACTGGGCACATTTACTCAATTTCCTATAAGGCTTGCCTGGGCCATTACCATACACAAAAGCCAGGGACTTACTTTTGAAAAGGCTATTATAGATGCAGGTGCTTCATTTGCGCCGGGGCAGGTTTATGTATCGCTAAGCAGGCTCACCAGTCTTGAAGGATTGATATTATACAGCAGAATTTTGCCTCATACTATCAGTACTGACCAACGTGTAATTGAGTTTGTACAAAACGAAATGGGCGAAGAACAACTGCAGCAAACTTTACAGGAAGAGCAAAAAACTTTTGTAAGACACTCGCTTAGCAGCAGTTTTGCCTGGGAGAAAATGACAGAACTGGTGGAGCAACATTATGATGAATATGCTCATAGAAAAATTCCGAATCAACAACAGGCAATGGAATGGGCACATAGTTTAGTGGGGCAGGTTAAGGCACAAAATGAAGTTGCTGTAAAATTTAAAAGAGTATTAGAGCAACTGTTTATTAATTGCGAGGCCGATGGATATCAACTACTTTTTACCAGGACAAAAGATGCTGCCAATTACTTTTTAAAAGAGATAGACGAACATTTGCTAAGTACTACAAATACGCATATAAAGGCTGTAAATAAACTAGAAAAAGTAAAGAAGTATCAAAAGGAACTGCAAAGCCTGCTGTTACTTTTTGAGAGAAAAAAGCAACAGGTTCAACATGCCGTTCAGTTGGCTGAAGCGTTGCATGCTTCAGTAAAGCTGAGCGATGTTTTGCAATTGGTTTCAGCACACCAAAAACCGGTGGAGACAGTACCTGAAACAATTATTAAACCAAGGGCAACAAAACTTGAAAAAGGAACCACCCAAAAAATAAGTCTGCATCTTTTTAAAGAAGGTAAAAGCATTGCTGATATAGCAACCGAACGCAATCTTTCAACTGGTACCATCGAAGGGCATCTTGCCTCCTTTATATCTACCGGAGATATTGATGTATTGGATTTAGTAACGCAGGAACGGTTGGAGGTTATGCTCAAAGTGATTGAATCAATAGATCGTTTGCCTAAAGACGATGCTCCCGAAAGTAAAAATGGATCAACGCCGGACACCATTATTAAAGAGACCTCATCAGGTCACATTTCGGCTATAGCTATAAAAGAAAATCTTCCTGCTGATTTCAGCTATGGAGAAATAAAGGCCGCTAATGTTTTTTATCAATGGCAGAAGGGCTTGGCCGCTAAGGCACAAAGGCTCTAAGGAACGCTAAGAA
>JBBQVY010000470.1:0-1708 GCA_038211085.1 Chitinophagales bacterium
GACGTATTAGCCATTTCGTAACGAACTGTATAACTGAACGATCCGGCAGCTTCTAACCTCAGATAAAAGGCTTCGGCAGCCCGTCCAAATAAAGTTATAGTGTCGTAGATAGTCTGGCCAGGCGTAACATTAGAATTGTTAGAAACATATTTGGCCAATATTTGCCCATTGCCCTGCCTGCTATCGTAACCATACAAATACAAGTATCCGTTTGCGCCACCGGTATTGGTGCCCTGTACATAAATTTTAACCGCTCCATCGGAGGGCAGAACGGTTGAAAAATAATCCGGGTCGTTGGGTGAATTGGTAGTATTGCCCGTTTTAATTGTGCCTGTATTGATTGCATCGGCAGTTGCAAAATCATTGTTGGGTTCGTTTTCGGCCACCTGGGCCAAAGAAGCAAACGAAAAAATGAAGATTGATAAAAGGGCGCATAGTAAACGCAACAAACTGACGGAGGGATTGTAGAATTTTAAACGGTTCATAATTTACAGATAAAGTGGTACATAAAAAGATTTTGCAAGAACAGTTTCCATGAAAGTATGCTGCATACGCTGTGCGACGCAACGATGACGCCATTGGTTTTAATGCCCGGTAACCCGAATGCTTTACGTAGAATTTGAAAGTACAAAAATTGTGAAGCAGTTAAGGATAAACAATAGTGCATTTGTATCAATTAAGACAGAGGGTCTTTTTTTAAAGCAGAGTTTGTTAATTTAATATAATGCTATTGACACCTACGCCTTTTTTGAGGTACAAAACGGTCCTGTTATTTTTAGGCTTTTGGTGCGTTTTCCCCGGGGTGACAAATAGCCAAACCACCAGGATAGACAGTATAAAAATGCTGGTGCAAAAAGCTGGTACGCCAAAGCAAAAATTAGCCATGCTTTTTTCTTTGTGTGAAGAAAGACAGTCGCTGCATACCGACTCGTTATTAAAATATGCCCGGCAGGCATGGTCTATTGCCAATGCTTTACACAACAACACTTACAGGCTGACTGCAAATTTGTATATGAATGCGGCAGATTTAAAAAAGGGTTTGCAGAAGGAGGTTATTGCCAAATGCAATACAGATTTGAATTTGTTAGGTAGCAGCCAGGAGGATGAGAAACTTAGATTGCAGATAAGGCAACTAAGGGTGATGGCTATGATACGGAATGAACAATATAAAGAAGCCATTACCGAAAATTTGAGTTTACTGCAAAAGACAGAGGCAGTACACGACACGCTGCAGCAGGTAAAAGCCATGACGGGTATTGGCTGGACGTATATGGAATTGGGCCAGGACCGTGATGCTATAAGCTGGTTTTATAAAGCGCTGCAAACACCTGCAAGCGATGCTATTTTTTATAAATACCCGCTGGTATACAGCAATATTGCTTCGTCGTATAATAACATTCAACAGTACGATTCGGCACTATATTTTATTAATAAGGCCATTGCGGTAAACCAGTTTGATTTAACAGCATTGGCCAATGCGCAAACCATTAAGGCCGATATTTTTTTAAACCTGAAACAACCCAGGAAAGCGCAACCACTACTGGAAGCGGCTCTTGAAATAAGAAAGCGAATTGGCGATCCTTATTACCTGGTTTCGGACCTGTACCAGCTATCGGTTTTTTATGCCCACAATCAGCAGGCAAACAAGGGCGTTGTAACAGCACTACAGGGTATAGAAATGGCCCGCACATACAACCTTACCTCAAAA
>JBBQVY010000471.1:0-1688 GCA_038211085.1 Chitinophagales bacterium
TGGTAAGCCCTGCTTGCATTGCTTTCGCCCTGGTACCAGATTGCTCCTTTGATTGTGTAATTTAAAATGGGATTTATCATGGCATTGAAAAGAACAGAGGGCCTGTTGGGACCATTGTTTTGAACCGGGCCGGCACCCACATCTTTTAAATTCAAACCCACCTTGTATTGCCAGTCGCCTGCCAACGAAATGTTTTGACCATCACCGCCTGTTATATAAAGTTTAGCTGCATCATCGTACAAGCCTCCACCGCCAGAACCATCAAATACACGTACAGTCAATTCGTTTTCTCCTTCTTTTACAAGGCTTGCAGGTATGGTGTATTTACGGTTGACATTATATCCCATGGTCTCACCAATCTTCTCCCCGTTAAACCACGTAATATCATTATCGTCAATAGTGCCCAGGTTTACTATCACCTCTTTACCGGCCATAGCCGCAGGTATCACTATCTTCTTTTTAAACCACACAACACCATCAAACTCTGGTAAAGCGCTGCTTTCCCATAAGCCTGGTTGCTTCATTGTTTTCCAATCGGCTGAGGTATTGTTTGACTTCCAGGTAAGTTGTCCATTGTTATAGCCTGCATCTTCTGTAAGAATTTTATTCTCCCACTCTTTAACTTTCTTATCAAAGTCATCTTTGGTTTCACTGCCTGCTGAATTTTCTATTGCTTTGGTAGCCATGGCAAAATCTTCGGTGGTTTTAAGTGTAGTTCCACTTATCCACGCCTCTGCAATGGTACCACCCCACGACGTATGAATTAAGCCAATGGGTATTCTTGTTTTCATGTGAATTTCACGGGCAAAGAAATAGGCTACAGAAGAAAAGTTAGCTACATTTTCTGGCGTGCAAAAAGCCCATCCGTTATTAGACACCTTTGCATCTTTTAACGGCATTATGCTGGTAACATGCTCTAATTGCAACAACCTTATGGATGGATACTTTGCCTGCGCAATCTCTTCTTCATAATTAAATATTTTACCCCAGCCCGCCAAAGGCATCTCCATGTTAGACTGTCCCGAACAAACCCAAACTTCACCTATTAAAACATTGTTCAGCTTAAGCTCATCGCCATCGTTAATAGTTATAATATACGGACCACCAAAAGCAGGAGTACTCACTTTCAATTTCCAATCACCATTGGCATCGGCAACGGCTGTATACTTTTGACTGTTCCATCCGGTAGTGATCACTACTTTTTTACCTGCATCTGCTTTACCCCATAAGGCTGCATTGGTTTTTTGTTGCAGTACCATGTTATCGGTAATTACAGAGGGCAAAGTTACTTTAGCCCAACCTGGTAGTGTTGTAGCTAATAAGAGCAATATTAGAATACATTTTGTTGGGAAGGAATGGCGAAATTTCATCGATAAATCTTTTTTGTTTGGGATTGAACGTTATGAAAATAAGGATAAATTAAATGGCGCCCAATCAATAAAAGCTTAGCAGCATTTTTCATAAAAAATATGAGTCCGTCAGGCTGAATTTATTTCAGCATCCCCAGGTTGTTCGACTGCCAATTTCCAAGGGATCCCGAAACGAGTTGCCAATGACACTTTTGTAAACAATTTGATTAATGGACCTATGCAAGGAAAGACTTCATGATAACGGTTTCCCCTCCTTTTTTTAAGGAGGGGACCGATTTTATGCGCAGCATAAAATCAGGGGTGGTAAAACGCCGATTT
>JBBQVY010000472.1:0-1684 GCA_038211085.1 Chitinophagales bacterium
TTGCCTGCTTAGGGAATTATAAACTTTTAACTGAGACATACATTCGGGTAATTACAATGAAAAATAATACATAGAAATGGTTGCTTAAAAAATCAGCAACAACATGTACAGCAGGTGTAGAAAGAGAGGATCATTGTTTTCTTTGAAATGCGAAGATAAGGGTTTGTAGTTTTGATATTTCAGCGGGATATGATCGTAAAAGTTGAAATGCATTTCTGTTAAAGAGCATTATGTTGCTACTTATTTTACCAGGCTTATGTCTGCAACCAGCATCAGATGGTCACTCAAACCTTCATCCACCATATCAAACTGATGAATGGTAAAATGGTTATCAGGCAGTATATAGTCAATGCGTAAAGTAGGTGCCAGCGCAGTATACGTTCGGCCAATGCCCAGCGAGGTTTTTAAAAATACATCCTGCCAGTTGCCCCTGATATGAGCATAAGTGTAGCTATTGGGCACATCGTTAAAGTCGCCGCAAATGAATGAAGGGTATGGGCTTTCATCTAAGGCTTCCTTAACTGTTTTGGCCTGTGTGCCCCTGCGTGTAAAAGCAAGCTTCATTTTTTGAGCAATGTTTAGGGAAGCATCCAAAGTTTTGTCATCGCGGTTCCTGATTTCATCTAAATTTTCATAATCTGTTTTACTAAACCTAAAAGATTGCAGGTGCGTGGTGAACACCCTTATGGTATCGTTGTTCAATAAAATATCGGCTGATATAAGGCTTTCTCCAAATGACCCTGAATACTTTGTTTTGAGTGAATCGATAATAGGGTATTTGGAAAAAATTACGCTCCCCGCTTTATAGCCTAAACTTTTTCTTTCAAAATCGACTGAGAAAAAATGATACGGATATTTTTGGCTGAATAAGCCAAGGTTATCCTGCATTTTGCTATGATTAAACTCCTGCAGGCAAATAATGTCGGCATTTTGAGAGGTAATCAATTCAGCAACCGACATTCTATCCAGTCTCTTTTTGTCTCTCTGGGTACTCATTCCTTCAAAACTCCTGATGTTCCAATCAACTACCCGTAGGTTTCCGGCTTGTTTTTTCTCAGTAAAAGTTTGATTGCGATTGACAGCAAATAATACCTGTAGTTGCGTGTAACCAGCAAGCAAAGTAAGAATAGGCAAAATGGAAATAATGGGTTTTATTACCAACCAAAAAAAAACTGAAAGCAATAAAAGCGTAGCAAGATATGGAACCATCAAACCTAAAAAACCCATAAACCACCAGGTTGATGGATTGAGGTAAGGGACCAGGCAACTTAACAAAAACAGCAGGGCAACAATGCTATTTATGACAATAAAAAAACGTTTAATAAATCTTCTTACAATGCGTGCTGCCATTGTGTAAATATAATTGATTTAAAAATGGGTACCCATCAAGGGTGCATCCCAAATTGTCGCTGTTGGTCAGGCGACCAACAGCGGCGCAGCAGGCCGTTGGCGGTCGCCTGACCGCCAACTGGTCCCCATTGAGGTGCGACAATTTGGGATGCACCCCCCATCAACAGAACCTTGTTACCAGGTTACATCTGCTATGACGGGAAAATGATCGGATAAGTTAATTTGAGGACAGTAGTATTGAGAAATTTTAAGATCAGGATGCGTTAATATATAATCTATACGGAGGGTTGGCGATATAGAATTGTAGGTACGTCCAATGCCGAAACCCTTGTTT
>JBBQVY010000473.1:0-1640 GCA_038211085.1 Chitinophagales bacterium
GCTGTACAAGGCCCCAGGCAAATGACCAGGTAGTTTTTTTATTTAATGGATTATTGGCAAACGTATCGCAATCGTATTTTGATACAATGTGTGTGGTAGTGCAGGAACTAAAGGAATGAGAGCATGCAGCCATCAAAACAAACATTAAAAACTTCCGGCAATATTTATTGGTAACCATCTTACATAGTTTTTTTTGGATAAAAGTGGGGAAGGTAAGAAGGAATAATTATTAAAATACAGCAAAGTATTTAGGTATACAAGAGTTTTAAATTTTTTATTGAGCCTATCTTTAATCTACCGCATAATATTTTTGATAAAAAAACTAATACTAATTATTTGCAATCGATTTTAATAAAGGACCGATAATCCTGGAATTGCAATTCGTCTATATTTTTGAACGTTGCAGTATCACCTTTCATATCTATATCGCCAAAGCCTTCTAAAAGCGAATCGCCACGCATTTTGAAAACGACCTGACGTACTGATGTCATGCCTTCTGCCTGGAAAGTGTAATCCGCAATCAACAGGCTATCCTGCAAAATGCCATTAATAGTCCCCTTGTTGCTATCTTTTTGATGTAAGCTGTAGGTAAGATCGCCTGAAATTATGTTTCCAGAGATATCTAACTTTAGAAAAGCCGAATCTTTTTTAACCACGTACCCATAACAACCGGATTTAATAGACGGTACAGGAAAGACATCTTCTACAATGGCAGAAGTGTCCTTAGTTACAGATTTGAATTCATCATCTGAGCTGCCAGAGTTACATCCCGTTAATAAGATGAGCGTTAAAAGAACGATATTTCTCATAAATAAAATTGGTCTCTTACGAATTAATATAACTATCAAGGTGCTTGATAGTTTGTTGTTGCTTTAAAATAGTTTCCTTTACCACATCGGTTATTGAAATAATTCCTTTTAATTCATCACTCACAAAAACGGGCAAGTATCTTATCTTACTGTCTGTCATCAACTCCATGCAATGCTCCACCGTATCATTCGGTTTTATGTGGGGAAGATCGGAAGTCATAATCTCACTCACTTTAGTATTGGTTGAATTTTTTCCCTTTAGTATCACTTTCCGGGAATAATCTCTTTCTGTTATTAGCCCCATGTATTTGTTATTCTCCATTACCAAAACAGACCCAATGTTATTATCGGCCATCACCTTTAAGGCTTCAATTACGGGTGTATCAGGTGTAACTGAAATGGCGTTGCTCCCCTTGCGTGAAAGAATGTCTGAAACATGATTCATAATAAAGATTTTAATGGTAAAATACTAAGTTTATTAAAAATGTCTTCGGGATTAGGGTACCGTAAGATACTACAATCGTTTGGTTATTTTATGATCAGGAAATTACGATTTATATCGTTTTCCAACAACAATAAGCCGAAGAATTATCATTTTTCGGATGTTTTATAAAAATCAGGTTGCAGTAAAGTTGCCCAAAAGTTTGAATATTTAAATTTTAGATATTACCTTTAGGGCATTGCAATTATCACTCTGATCCTTTCCCTACTTAAACTACAGCTTTTTTTCCGCATCCTTTCGAAATACTTCTTTTAAATCACTTTTAAAAATTTAAACTGTAAGTATGAAAAAAGTTTACAAGACAGAAGTCGCAGACACATTAGTAGCTA
>JBBQVY010000474.1:0-1613 GCA_038211085.1 Chitinophagales bacterium
AATGAACAACTAAAATTGAAAAATGAATAGTGAAGAACGCTTCGTCTCATGTTTGACGTTTCACCTTTCACCTTTCACGTTTCACGTTTTTCACAATTCACAATTAACCATGAAGGCAAGTAAATCATTTTTAGGAACGGGTTGGGGCTTTCCGCCGACATTTAGCCGCGATACCCTGCAGGTGGGTATGCTAAGTGATGAAGCGGATATACAAAGCAGTCTCGAAATATTATTATCCACCCGCCAGGGCGAAAGAATAATGTTGCACAAGTATGGCTGCAACCTGGACGAAATGGTTTTTGAACCTATGACAACTACTTTCAAAACCTATATCAAGGACATGATACAAACTGCAATCCTGTATTACGAACCAAGAATAGATGTAAAGAAAATTTCGCTGGATGAAACAAGAGATTTTGAAGGAGTGATAGTGATCATTATAGAATATGTGGTAAGAAGCACCAACTCACGATACAATTTCGTGTACCCATTTTATAAAAACGAAGGAACCCAGGTAAATAAATAATGGCAAAAAATTGTACCGATAGCTACGCAACCAACCGCTCTGGCAGCAGCCAGTTACAGCGGGTAATGCAGGCATTGTTACCACAAAATGTAAAAGTCGACGATCGCGATTATGCAGATCTCATCCTTTTTGCCAAACGCTATGCGGCCTACCTTAACCACTTTAGCGAACTGAATGTTGCCGATGGAGATTGGCAGGCATTTATGAAAATGGATGTTTCGGTAACGCTGGCCGGCATAGCAAAAACTGATGTGACGGGTTATGTGGATTATTTAAAAACATTGTATCAAAATACCAGGTCAACTTCGGTTGAAGCAGAAATAAAAAAGCATTTCAAAACCATCTTTGATTTTATATTTTCTGCGGCCGTAGAACTGGACACTTACTATAAGGAGATACCTGCCGACTTTGAGTTCAAGGAATATTTTTATAGTACCATACAGGCTTCGTTGCAAGACCCGATATACCGGTTAAATCAATACTATAAAGCATTTGTAACTGCTGGTTATATCGATGAAACTTCCACGTACATTCCGCCCAATACACCGCTTAAAATAGTACTGTCGCAAAACTTTACGCTGAACCTGCTAAGTCCTATATGGCAATCAGGTACTCCTCCGGCTGTTATCGAATTAAGTGTGCCCAACCCGGCTGATGTTAGCAATTCCATCTACCATATTATTACCCATAACCTATTCAATGCACAACGCGATACCTTTTTCAAAAGCCTTTCGAACCTTGTAGCGCAGTCGGCAACTTTTTTAGAGCAAACACTAACCAATTTTCCGTCGCATACGCCCCATTATGCACTCTTCCTTACGTTTCTTCATCTCTTTAAAAAAGCTCAAAACCAGCTAAATCAATTCGCAGGCAGGCACCTCGATTTTTATTATAAAGATATATTGCGCCTGCAGACCAAACCTGCGGAGCCAGACAGTGTGCATTTAATAGCAACCCTGCAAAAAGGAATAGAGCAACACCTGCTTAAACAAGGCATATTATTTAAGGGAGGAAAAGATATTGATGGCCGGGAAATTAATTATGCTGCCGAAGAAGAGACGGTCATTAGCCGTGCAGAGATCAAAAG
>JBBQVY010000475.1:0-1607 GCA_038211085.1 Chitinophagales bacterium
AAAAAACGGGGAACTTATTTATTAACTACAAATTACAGATAATAGAAGTGGGAATAATGGGTACTAATACCCATCTTTTTAATTTCATAAATTAACGCAAGGCAACGTGTTTTTACGAGCTTCCTCAAAGAATGTAGAAATAAAGAATGATGAATACGCTTACTGGTCTGCCGTCATTTTCTTATGAGATTCTTTAATTTTAATATCTCAGTTTTGACTTTATTTTTTTTGAAACTCTACTGATAATCTTAGTTCCATGAAAACATACTTAACACTAGCATTAGTCTTACTCCTGGGTAGTATCTCCTGCATCCAGAGCCCCGTTGCTGATAAAACCACTACTACTGATATACAGGAAACTGCCGCGATAGAAGGATCATCTTTTTTAGTTGATACGGCAATAAGTAAAATTGTATGGATTGGTACCAAAATAAATGGCAGTAATAGCGGAAATCTAAAAATAGTTGATGGAAAAATTGGTGTAAAAGAAGGTAAACTTGCAAGTGGTATTATTGTAATAGATGTTGCTTCACTTAGTTGCACAGACCTGAATGCAAAAGAAAAACATAAGATGGAAACTCATTTAAAAAGCGCAGATTTTTTTGATGTAGCCCATTTTCCTACTGCCGATTTTTCGATAAGTAAAGTGGAAATTTTTAACCCAGACATTGATAAAAGTGTATTAGAGGGAGCTACACATACTTTAAGTGGCAACCTCACATTAAAAGGGGTAACTAAAAATGTAAGGTTTCCGGCCAAAATACAAATAGACAACCACCAGTTAACAGCAACGGCCGATTTTGTAATCAATCGCACCGACTGGGGTATGAATTACAAAGGTGCAAACAACCCGCAGGACTGGTTAATCAATAAAGAAGTGAATATCAAGCTATCAATAGTTAGTAATAACTAATGGCTTAATTCAACCATCTATTGTCATTTACTTATGCGAACATAAATGGCCATTTTTACCTAATTTAATGCGTCTAAACATTGCTATCATGTTACAAAACCAGGACGAAAGGTTAAAAAAAATTGCCAGAAGAAGGGTTGAATTCAGGAAGAGTTTATATTCTTATTTAGTGGTCAACGGATTTTTATGGGCCATTTGGTGGTTCACCACCGGACGATTGGGAGTAGTTGGAATTCCATGGCCCCTTTGGGTAATGTTGGGCTGGGGCCTTGGCTTACTAAAACAATACTACGATGCTTACCAGGGTGATAGCGAAGATCAAACTGAAAAAGAATTCGAACGCCTGAAAAGAAAACAACAACTTTAATTTTTTATCATTGCCTTTTATTACAAACACACTATTTAACCATTAGTGATAACAATTGTCTATGGGAAACTCTCCAAAAGATAATTAACGATTGCACAAGCCAAAATACATGGATACAGAAAAACGCCTTTTTGATTGCCTGGAATACCAACTACAAAGATCGCCACAGGAAAATATGCTGGTAGAAAAGATAGGCGGTAAGTGGTTATCGCACAGCACTGCAGAAACATGCGATACCGTAAATGCATTTAGTGCAGGACTTTTGAAACTGGGCATTAGCGGTAACAACTTTACAGCCGAGACCTCTGATAAAATAGCCATCATAAG
>JBBQVY010000476.1:0-1603 GCA_038211085.1 Chitinophagales bacterium
TGAATTTTAACGCTTCATTAAACGGTTCCTGATTTCGGGCCATTCACCTGCCCTGGTATCGGGGAGTATTAAAGCAGTAGTAGAAAGTGTATTTAAGGATACCGATGTACCGGGTACTATATCACCATACCAATTTTGTAATGCTTTATCTGACGTGGTATTGACTTGAGCAATTGTTGTTTTAGTAAACAAAAGACAGGCTAAAATTCCAATCAGGGTTCTTAATTGAGTTTCATTGTTGTGTTTGTTTGGTAACCAAGTGCATTAATAATTCAATATGCTGCACGCCACCCCGCTCGTTAGCATTGTTTGCATGGCCTACAAAAAATCAATCGACAACGTTATGGCAGTTTACTTAACTTATTAATTTCATTAGCTGATAATGCCCGCGAAAAAACGGCTACTCCTCCAATCTCTCCTATAAAAAAATTGCCCATTCCATTTTTAAGTTCAACGGCGCCAACTGTAAAATCTGAACCATTGTTACCTAACCCTTCCGTGAACCTGTAAGGATTTTTACTGTGAAATGCACCCTCAGCATAGCCGGCAAAACCTTTGGTATTTTTTATTATTTCTGGTTCCCGGCCTATAAACTTTCCCTTTAAAAACGATCGTATAAAAGTGCCGTCGTAGGTAAAAGCAATACAGCTCCATTGGCCAACGGGTACTTTTTGCTCACTGGCTGAATAGTCTATTGAAAAAGGAAACGGCGGTGTAGGCTTTCCGGTAAATGAAATGTGGCCGCATACTGCGCTATCGCCATTATAGTGGGGCAGGTTTACGAACAATCCGTACTGTCGTTTACCACCGTCGGCGGTTTCATTCCACAAGCCAGCTACAAATCCTCCCTTGCCTTCCCACTTTACCCAGGCCATTACTGTTACAGAGGCAGCCTTTCCGTAAATATTCAATTTACCTGTTAAGTTGCTATATAAACTTAGATAACCATTACCCGTAAACTTTGCAGCGAAGCCCGAAAGGGGGCCGCCACCCACCCGTTCAATCGCAGCATTTTTTTCATGCAGGCTAAAGGTGCCCATTTTGCTTTTTGCCTGCCGTGACATACCGGCATCCTCCGAAAAATCCCAGACGGCAACCAGGCCTTTGGTTGATTTGATTTGTTTTAATAATTGCTGCGCGAAAGTTTGCTGTACCATCAACCCAAAAAAAATAATTACTAATAAACCGCTGGTACCACTTTTATAAAACCTTGCTATCATTGGGTTGGTTGGTATTCGTATATTTTTAAAATGCTCAAATTAAATTAACCTCTGTTACCTTTCCACCCACAATAAATGTTTCCTCAATATTTAATTTTTGGGATAAATAATACGCCATATAATTAAATGGGATGATGTTGGTAAGAATGGATTCATGCTCACTTACAGCAGGCTCTTCAATATTAAAAACGTGTGCTCCTGCTGCCTTTATGGTTGCAGCCAATTGCATTGAGCGATCATATGATTTGCCTCTTGCGACCACATTTATCACAATACTGTTTTTTGCAGTTTCTTTCGGTCCATGATCATATTGCGCCATGGGCATTCCGGTAAAATTCAATTTGGTGCTTTCACTTAAAATCAGAGCAGCCTGCATGGCAGTA
>JBBQVY010000477.1:0-1586 GCA_038211085.1 Chitinophagales bacterium
ATAGTTTGTTGCCTGGCCCGTTCCATTTTGTCGTAAAAAGTTGAATTCTCAAATTGCTCCAGGTCAAGCGTGGCTGCGTGGTTGATTATTTTTATACTTGTATAATTTGAAAATAAATCGCCTAACAGGCTGTCCATTAGATTGATGCTCCTGCTTAAAATATCAGACAATATTGCAAGTCCAAATTCTATTGCGACCAGTTTCCATAAATAATTACCAGTAGTAGCTTTGGTTGTTGAAATAAGAATGACCTGGTCTACTATTAATTTTCCAACATATAAAATAGCCAGGGGAATTGCAGAGAGAAACAGGCGGAGTAAAGCATTGGCAATCGTCATCCATTTACTGGTTTGCCAAACCATTTTAAAAAACCTGGGCAGATTTTGAAGCGCAGCTATTCTTTCTTTAAAGGTTAATTGTGTTGTAACAGTTGGTGTTTCTTCCTTTTTTTTAAAAAGTCTGTTCAAAAAAGTCATGGGCAAAATTAAGAGGGTTTGCCAATTTGTTTGTGGGTTGATTTTAAAACATACCCTAACTTAAGGACAAAATTTTTATACGATTAGTGCACAGAAACAGGTAAGATCAATCGGAGTAAAGTATATTTAATCACAACCATTCAACATGAAATTTATACTTTTTTGCCTGCTTACTATTACCAGTTTTTGTTGCCAGTCCCAAACCTTTAGTGTAACTGTTACCAACAACCTGCATACAGGTGCATTGGATGGCCGCCTGTTATTATTACTTTCTAAGGATGGATTTAGTGAGCCCCGTTTTCAAATAAGCGATGCTGCTAATACACAACTAGTTTTTGGGGTAGATGTAGAAAACTGGATACCTAACACCAACCAGTTGGTAAGCGTTAATGCTTTTGGTTACCCTATTGATAAACTAAGGGATGTACCCGCCGCAGATTACTATGTACAGGCACTCTTGCATAAGTATGAAACGTTTAAGCTGCAGACGGGTCACACGGTTAAGCTTCCCATGGATCGCGGTGAAGGTCAGCATTGGAATATTGCACCGGGTAACCTCTTTTCAAAACCAATCAAAATCCATTTTGATCCTGCATCTGCCAATGAAATTCAATTGGAATTAAGCCAGGTTATTGCTCCAATAAATCAGCCTGAAGATTCAAAATATATAAAGCATATTAAAATTGAAAGCAAGCTGTTGAGCAAGTTTTGGGGCAGACCCATGTTTATTGGGGCACATATTTTAATACCTGAGGGATTTAATGAACACCCTAATGTAAAATATCCTGTTGCCATTTTTCACGGTCATTTTCCTGATGATATAAGTGGCTTTAGGACCACGCCACCAGATGAAAACCTGAAGCCAGATACCAGCGACCGTTTTCACATAACAGGTTATAATAAAATTGTACAGCAGGAAGGGTATGACTTTTACAAACTATGGACCGGTAAAAATTTTCCGAGGGTGCTGGTTGTTGAAATACAACATCCCACACCTTATTACGACGATTCGTATGCAGTAAATTCTGAAAGCCAGGGGCCATGGGGTGATGCAATTACTTATGAATTGATTCCTGAAATAGAGAAACAGTTCAGGGGAATTGGTAAGGG
>JBBQVY010000478.1:0-1560 GCA_038211085.1 Chitinophagales bacterium
TTGCCTGCTTAGGGAATTATAAACTTTTAACTGAGACATACATTCGGGTAATTACAATGAAAAATAATACATAGAAATGGTTGCTTAAAAAATCAGCAACAACATGTACAGCAGGTGTAGAAAGAGAGGATCATTGTTTTCGTTGAAATGCGAAGATAAGGGTTTGTAGTTTTGATATTTAAGCGAGATATAATCGTGAAAGCTGAAATGCATTTCGGTTTAAGCAGAAGTAAAAAACTACTTATTTTACCAGGCTGATGTCTGCAACTAACATAAGGTGGTCACTCAAACCTTCATCCACCATATCAAACTGGTGAATAGTGAAATGGTTATCCGGCATTATATAGTCGATACGTAAAGTTGGTGCAAGAGCAGTAAAGGTTCGGCCAATGCCCAGCGAGGTCTTTAAAAATACATCCTGCCAATTGCCCCTGATATGAGCATAAGTGTAGCTGTTGGGCACATCGTTAAAGTCGCCGCAAATGATTGAAGGGTATGGGCTTTCATTTAAAGCTTCCTTAACTGCTTTGGCCTGCGTGCCCCTGCGTGTAAAAGCAAGCTTCATTTTTTGAGCAATGTTTAAAGAAGCATCCAAAGCTTTGTCATCGCGGTTCCTGATTTCATCTAAATTTTCATAATCTGATTTACTAAACCTAAACGATTGCAGGTGAGTGGTGAACACCCTTATGGTATCTTTGTTCAATAAAATGTCTGCCGATATAAGACTTTCTCCAAATGACCCCGCGTACTTTGTTTTCAGTGAATCGATAATGGGGTATTTGGAAAAAATTACGCTCCCCGCTTTATATCCTAAATTTTTTCTTTCAAAATCGACAGAGAAAAAATGATATGGATACTTTTGGCTGAATAAGCTAAGGTTGTCCTGTATTTTGCTATGATTAAACTCCTGCAGGCAAATAATGTCGGCATTTTGTGAGGTAATCAATTCAGCAACCGACATTCGATCCATTCTCTTTTTGTCTTTCTGGGTACTCATTCCTTCAAAACTTCTGATGTTCCAATCAATTATCCTTAGATTTCCGGGTAGCTTTTTTTCAGTAAAAGTTTGATTTCGGTTAACAGCAAATAACACCTGTAGTTGCTTGTAACCAGTAAGCAAAGTAAGAATTGGCAAAATGGAAACAATAGGTTTTATGACCAACCAAAAAAAAACGGAAAGCAGTAAAAGCGTAGCAAGATATGGAACCATCAAACCCAAAAAACCCATAAACCACCAGGTTGATGGATTTAGGTAAGGGACCAGGCAGCTTAACAAAAAGAGCAGGGCAACAATGCTATTAATGACAATAAAAAAACGTTTAATAAATCTTCTTATAATGCGTGCTGCCATTGGGTAAATATAATTAATTTAAAAATGGGTACCCATTAACAGAACCTTGTTACCAGGTTACATCTGCAATGACGGGAAAATGATCGGATAAGTTAATTTGAGGACAGTAGTATTGAGAAATTTTAAGATCAGGATGCGTTAATATATAATCTATACGGAGGGTTGGCGATATAGAATTGTAGGTACGTCCAATGCCGAAACCCTTGTTT
>JBBQVY010000479.1:0-1507 GCA_038211085.1 Chitinophagales bacterium
ACTTAAAATAGCCGATGATTTTATTAACCGGGTTACGGGCTGGACAAAAACAAAAGAAGTAGAAGAAATAAAAGACAAACACCTTTCAGCAGAGGCATCTGCCGGTATCAATACCAAAATAGGAATCCCGTTTTTGCAGGAGTTTTTCTTTAAACTAAAAGGTGCTGCCAAAGCTTCAAAATCGTTTAAAGAAACATTGAAGGATACCATAGAGCCACGTTTAAGCGACCTGATAGAATATTGCAACGAATTGATAAGTGAGATAAGAATAAAAATACAGGCAAACTGCTTTCAAGACCTGTTGATTATAATTGAAGACCTGGATAAAATTCCGTTGGCCCGTGCCAAAACACTTTTCTTCGATTATGCCAACCAGATCGTTCAATTGCAGGCAACCGTTATTTATACCTTTCCGGTAACCTTGTATTACAACACAAATTTTATTGCTACGCGAAATTACTTTTCTGATATTATCGAGCTGCCTATGGTTAAGGTTTTTCACAAAAATGGTCAGGCTTATGATAACGGTATAGACACACTTAGGTGTATTGTTTTAGCCAGAATGGATAAAAATTTATTCAGCGAGGAGGCAATTTTAACAGACATGATTAAAAAAAGTGGAGGTGTTATCAGAGACTTGTTTAGCATGATTAATGATGCCGCTGATGCTGCGGATTCCAGGGAGAAAGTTATCATTGATCGGGACGACTATAAATATGCGTATAACCAGATTAAAAAAGAATACAGTAATACTGTAGCCGATTACAGTGAAGAAGGTAAAGTAAAATATACAGCAGGGCAATATTATGAAGTGCTGGCCAGCCTTGCCAAAAACGCGGATAAAAAGCCCGATAATACCGAAATGCTAATGCAGTTAAGGCAAAACTTATGTGTGCTTAGCTACAATGGTGAAGGCTGGGCCGATGTTAACCCCATAATGAAAGACATATTGCACGAAAGGGGTTACCTCAATTAATCCGCAATGGAATTATCTGAAAACTACCAATTTAATTACCGAAAACTTTTAAAGTTTTTAAGCCGAAAAGATAGTAGTGGCTACATGTTTGCCATGGCCGATGATTACCGTTTTATCAGCCAAATCAATACTTCTCTTCAAGCGGAGCTTGAGCAAAACAATACAAGTTCAAGCATCGTTTTTTTACAAAGCAATGCGGATGAACCATTGGTTGAACAACTTAAATTAGCAGGCACATTTGCACATGCTATCATTGTAGCCAACCTGTATGAGGTAATCAACAGCTCCGACGGTTTGAATCAATTACTCTTGCTTAATTTTTCTCGTGAAGAATTGCGAAGCATACAATCGCCTGCATTGTTTTGGGTGGATGCCCGCAGCCTGAATGTAATTGCCAACCAGGCTCCAGACCTTTTTTCGCAACGGTGGTTTACCACCATACATTTTACCGGCAAGGTGGAGCACCCGCTACAGGAAGCATTAGAAAAGCCGGACTGGCAGGAATATATAACTACTGAAAAGTTTAAAGAA
>JBBQVY010000480.1:0-1505 GCA_038211085.1 Chitinophagales bacterium
TAAACTTCCGCTCATGCGTGGGCAAATGCCTTTGCAGGTAGTAAAAAAATATTCAACCACGGCTACTTTGCCCTGCAGGTCGCGTTCGGTAACCGTTGCTCCGTCCTGGTTGGTAAACGAAAAAGGCTTAACATAGCTAACCACCGGCAGCTTTGTTTTCCAGTTATCCGTACCCCTAAAAACAAAATATAAAAACGCAGCAGTAAGAATAATAAAGAAAACCAGGTAACCAAAAATCTTCTTTTTCATGTAAAAAATGATTGAAGCGGCAAAGTTACATGCACACGTAGTGAATGTTTAGATAATTATAATTAATGAAGTAAGGTTTTGCAACTATGTTGCAAACTCTTACTTTTGCATTTGCTATGAATTTAAAAGTAAACTGGGATGCATTGGGAATTACCACTTCGCTGGCCTGTGCCATACACTGTGCTTTGTTGCCCTTGTTTTTAACAAGCCTGCCCATTTTTGGTTTTGAGATAATTGAGAACCCATTGGTAGAAGTTATTATGGTTACCCTGGCATTTTGCATTGGTATTTTCTCCCTGTACCATGGTTATAAAAAGCATCATCACAGTGTTACCCCTATGCTTGTTTTTAGCATGGGCTTTGTTTTTTTAGTAATGAAGTTGTTTTTCCCTTTGTATGAAAACTGGCTGTTGATCCCCGCTGTAACCGGTATTGTAGTTGGTCATGTTATAAATTATAAATCTTGTCGCCTGCACAACCATGCTCATGCCACAGACTGTGCACATGAAAAGATTGTGAATTGAAAGACAGCTAAAATGAGAAAATACTGCTGACGATTACTGATTGGTATTATTCATACAACAGATATCTCGTTATTTGCTTGAACAATTAAAAAAATTTTTAGCGAAATTTACAAGAGACAAAATGAATTTTATGTACACAACTTATCATCTAACATCGGCCCAGGAGCTCAGTACCGAAATATTAGAATCAATTAAGGCCACCTACAAAACAAAGCCAATTACAATTATTGTTGAAGAAGACAATAGCTACCCGGCGCTAACTAACGATGAAAAAGAGATTTTGGAAGAACGACTGAAAGAAGAAACCAATACATATCTGACAGCCGAAGAACCTATAAGTCAACTCAAAAATAAATATGGCATATAGTGTCATTAGTAAAAGCATGAAGATCCTCCTCCCGAATTTATAATTGAACTACAAGGGGTTTATTAATACGTCATAATCCAAAGGCAAGGCCATAAACAAAAACAAAAGTCGTTAGAACGTAAATGTTAAGCCGGGACACCTTCTCTCTCCATCACTTTCTTTATAGCATTCACCATCTTCTCCCCCTTGTCTTTTATCTGCTCTTCTGTCCAAACTAAGCTTATGGCGGTGCTTACACATCTGCCCATAACAGCATCGCTTGCAGGAAAAGATTTAGTTGCATATTCTTTTAAAGCCAGGTGCACATCGTGAGTTACACCTTGTAATGTTTCTGCATTTTTTAAATGATCCCACTTGCTTATATA
>JBBQVY010000481.1:0-1502 GCA_038211085.1 Chitinophagales bacterium
CTAAAAGCCAAATATTTAAGGCCACTAAAGGAAATTACAAATAAGAAATTTTTAAAAAATGGGTTTACAAGCAGGCATTGTAGGATTGCCAAATGTAGGAAAATCAACTTTATTTAATGCATTAAGCAATGCAAAAGCACAAGCTGCCAACTTTCCGTTTTGTACTATTGAACCAAACATTGGGGTAATAACGGTACCCGATGATCGTTTGATTGAATTAGAAAAATTAGTAAAACCAAACCGGGTGGTTCCGGCTACAGTTGAAATAGTTGACATAGCGGGTCTTGTAAAAGGTGCCAGCAAAGGTGAAGGATTGGGTAACCAGTTTTTAGGAAACATTAGAGCTACTGATGCCATTATACATGTGGTTAGGTGTTTTGAAGATGATAACGTGATACATGTGGACGGCAGTGTTAACCCTGTTAGAGATAAGGAAATTATTGACACCGAACTGCAGTTGAAAGACCTGGAGACTGTAGAGAAAAAAATATCGAAGAACGAGAAGCTTTCAAAAACATGGGACCGAGAATTTCTAAACGGTCTTGATTTATTAAAGCAATTAAAAGCACACCTGGAACAGGGAAAAAATGCCAGGGGATTTGTTGTAAATGAAATAGATTTTGAAAAACATTTTGCCGATTTATTTCTCCTTACCATGAAGCCGGTTATCTACGTCTGCAACGTTGATGAAAAAAGCGTTTTGGCTGGAAATAAATTTACAGAGGTTCTTAAGGAGGCTATAAAGCATGAAAATGCTGAAATATTATTTATTAGTGCAGCTATAGAAAGCGAGATAGCTGTAATGGACAGTTTTGAAGACAGGCAAATGTTTTTAGAAGATATGGGCTTGAACGAAAGTGGTGTAAGCCGTTTGATTACATCAACATACCGCTTGTTAAACCTGGCTACTTATTTTACTGCCGGTGTGCAGGAGGTGCGTGCCTGGACCATTACCAAGGGAATGCTAGCCCCACAGGCTGCGGCGGTAATTCATACTGATTTTGAAAAAGGATTTATAAGAGCTGAAGTTATTAAGTATGTAGATTTTACGAAGTATGGCTCGGAAGCTGCCTGCAGAGATAATGGTAAGCTTGCAGTACAGGGCAAAGATTATTTAGTTGAAGACGGGGATATTTTACACTTTAGATTTAATGTGTAATCTTGATACAGTGTGAATTAAATACAAAGAACATTCATAAAAAAGAACTTCGTAACTGCACAATAAAGTTCTTTTTTTAGGTTGATAAGTTTTTGTGCGATGCTTTTTATTTTGCCGTACAAGTGTGCGACGCAACAATGCATACACAGGCTTGTGAAGCCGGGTTAAAAAAAATCTTATGGTTTGAAGTTTGAGAATACTTCAAAAAAAAGCCATCCCTAAAAATAGGGACGGCCTCTAACGATTGCTTGCTATATGAAAATCTTTATCAGCTAATCAATAGCCGCAAGCAGGCTCGCCAATGTCAAAATGCACATTAGCTGACTGAAATAATTATTTCTTT